>SVQT01000011.1 GCA_015065215.1 Oscillospiraceae bacterium
CCTTGCCCTTGCCCTTGCCCTTGCCCTTGCCCTTGCCCTTGCCTTTGCCCTTGCCCTTGCCCGCCATCCTCGGACCCCAGGCGAGCAAAACCAATGTGACGCGTCGTCAATATTCTTGCATTTGTAGCAAAACGCAACATTTCGCCGTACGAACACCATATCACCGGCATCCAGACGGCACCACATGCGCCCAAGTAAAGCACAGCGCAACGACCTTCCCTCGCAGCCAACCGCCATTGACATTACAATCGGGCTTTAAAACCAGCTTCAAAACAAACGCAAGGTAGCTCTGTCCCAAGTACGTCACGCACACAAAGCATAGTAGAAGTCTCACGCCCGCACTTTGACAAGTGCCTTCCACTCCTGGAGTTCCTCTTGCGCGTTCAAAGCAGCGCAGCTCTCAAATGCCGCCCCCGCTGACCAGAACAAAAAGACGTAACGAGAGCTGCTTTTTCGTTGGACTTGACATTTTGACGTTGTGTGATATACTGTTAACAACGGCAGCGTTGGCAAAAACGCGCCTCGCAACGCCTCCAAACAAAAAATCGCAAGAGGGCCCGATTGTCACGACAGCCTTTTGCACTCAAGGATGTCGAAAAACAGCGATTTTTCGTACCGTTACGCCACTAATCAAAAAAACCAAAGCGCACTCCCACAATCTTTTTTATCAAAAAGGAGCGGCAACACCATGTCAGATTTTTCAAAATTCTCCCGTGTTTTTCATACCGTTATGGCACTAAATGGTCTTTCAGCCCTTGCAACAGAAGAATCGGCAAAGAAATTTCATCTGCTGACCGAAAGAATGCTGGAAATCAACCAGAGAATGAACTTAACCGCCATCAAAGAAGAAGAAACCATCATTTTGCTTCATTATGTTGATAGCTTGACCCTGTCCACATTCCTGCCACAAAACGCGCGCATCGCTGACATCGGCTGCGGTGCCGGCTTCCCTTGCCTACCGCTCGGCATCTGCCGACCGGATTTGTCAATCCTGGCATTGGACAGCACCGAAAAACGAATCAGATATGTAAAAGAAACCGCAGATCTACTTGGTTGTGACGGAATCAATGCCGTCACCATGCGCGCCGAAGAAGGCGGCAAGGGCATTTACCGTGAACAGTTTGACTTCTGCACCGCGCGAGCGGTAGCGGCACTCCCTTTGCTTGCCGAGCTCTGTTTGCCCTACGTAAAGGTGGGCGGCACCTTTCTTGCCATGAAGGGCAAGAAAGGCGAGGAAGAGTTGAACGCCGCCGCCGGCGCCATCCAAAAGCTGGGTGGGACGGTTACCGCTCTGCACCCAATCACCCTGCGCCGCAATGACAGCGCCAACGAAGAAGCAGAGACCCGCTACCTGATCGAGATCAAGAAGATCAAGCCCACCTCAGCCGAATTCCCACGCGCCTGGGGAAAAATTCTCAAAAAACCTCTTTCTTGAAAAAAGAGCGCTTCCCCAATTCAAAGCAAGGCAAGGCGAAATCACCATAAATATTGCGAAAACAAATCCCCAAACTCGTCGCAAAAAATCCCCGATCTGCGACAGTTTGGGGACTTGTTTTCGCATTTACAACAAAAAAACATTTGCTCACAACAATAATTTCCATTTTTTTCCATTTTCGTGCGACATTTTTTTCTTGATAGGAGCGGTAGAATTAAAAAAAACAAGGAGCCATATGTGAATATGCAGGATTATTATCAAAACTTTTTGTATAGCCAAAGCAGCACAACAAGGGAAAGCACCCACTTTTTGCGCCCGGAACAAATTTTAGTGACATTTCCCGCAAAAATTGACCAAAATCGCAACGCCATCATACGCCTTGCCGCATCCATTCGAAAATACGGCATTTTAGAGCCGCTAACCGTAAAGAAAACCGGCGAAGATGGTAACGGCCACCCTTCTTTTTCACTAATTTCAGGAGAAAAGCGACTTTTCGCCGCAAAGCTGGCAGGTCTCGACCGCATTCCGTGTCAAATTTTACCGGAAGACGATCGCAGCTGCGCCATTTCTGGCATTTTGCGCAATCTCCAGCAAGGAGATCTGCACTTCTTTGAGCAAGCGGCCGCCTATCGGTTGTTAATGCGGGATTTCGGGCTCACACAGGAAGAAATTGCGCGAAAAATGTCGGTTTCACAATCAGCAATCGCCAACAAGCTCCGTTTGCTTCGCCTTTCTAAAGACGAGCAACAGCGGATCGCCGAATATGGGCTTACCGAACGCCATGCAAGGGCCTTGCTACGGTTAAAAACGCACGAGGAGCGCTCGGAAATTCTGCGCCGTATCCGAAGCGAGTGTTGGAATGTCGCCAGCACCGAGGAACAGATCGACATCTATCTAAACACCAAAGAAAGCATTTCCGCCCCCCAAACGCCCCTAAAAAGCTCTCCAACCCGTATAGAAATGACACCACAGCCTCCACGGGAAGAGCATTTTCGCCCGCAAAAGTTTGCTTTGCAAAGTCTGACACCGCTTTACAACTCAATCGAGCGCGTTCTCGGCATCTTTTGCAAGACCGGTGCCGAAGCCCTTTGTTACCGCGAAGAAGGGGAGAACAGCATCCGTATCGTCATTGAAGTTCCCAAAAACGCCTGAGCTGGCACGGCCGCAAGCGACGACAGCAGAAAGAGATCGTTTTAATCCAAGCCGCACCCCAAACACGCGTAACAGCAAGAGTGTTTCACGTGAAACATGCCCCCGATGAAAACTTTGTTTCACGTGAAACACTCCGTCTAAAGCAATATCTTTCGCGCAAAACACTACATTTTCGGCCCAGAAAGGGCCTTTTTGTTTCACGTGAAACGAACGAAGCGATAAAATCGGGGTTGCGAGGCTTGAACCACACCCCAACGAAGCTTCACAAAAATTTTCACAAATTTCTTTCTTTTTCTGTTGCAAAACCGCAACGCAAATGATATAATATGGATACACACCACAAGGGGAGGGGGAGAACCAATGGGTTGCATTGTTGCGCTCGCCAATCAAAAAGGCGGCGTTGGCAAAACCACGTCAGCTGTTAATATAGCCGCAAGTCTTGGTATTTTGGGCAAAAAAGTGTTGTTGATTGACTTGGATCCCCAAGGAAGCGCCACCAGCAGTCTTGGCGTTTCTAAGAAAACTCTCCGGTTTTCTGCCGCGGATCTGCTAATTAGCGGCTGCACCTTTGATAGCGTACGTCTGCGTACAAGCTTTAAGGGGCTGGATTTGATCCCCGCGAACGTTTCACTGGCGGCAACAGAGTTCGATTTGATCGAAACCGAGGGCGGGGAAGCGGCGCTCAGACGCGCCCTGGCTGCCGTGCGAGACCAGTATGATCTGATCGTTTTAGATTGCCCCCCCTCGCTTGGCATGCTCACCGTGAATGCCATGGTGGCCAGCGACGGTGTGATTATTCCAATGCAGTGCGAATTTTTTGCTTTAGAGGGCCTGGTTCAGCTGATGACCACCATCAAGCAGTTGCGACGCCGCTACAACCCCCGCCTTGCCATCGTGGGCATTCTTGCCACCATGTTTAACAATAAAATGGAGCTTGCCACCGATGTTTTGGCCGAATTGAAGCGCTATTATCCCGATCAGGTTTTCGAAACCGCCATTACACGCCACGAAAGATTGTCGGAAGCGCCCGGTTTTGGAATGCCCGTCTACTATCATGACAAAAACTCCCCCGGAGCAGCCGAATATCTGCGTGTGGCAAAGGAGTTGTTGGATCGCGTTTAGCCCACCCGCAAGGCACACACAAAAAAAGAAAAGAAAGGAAGAAAACGTTATGGCAAAAAAAGCCGGAGGTCTTGGCAGAGACTTTTTCGCCATTTTGGATGACAACATCACAGGCATGAAAGAAGGAACCGCAACCACGCTACGTGTTTCCGAAATTGAGCCGCGTGCCGACCAACCCCGCAAGGATTTTGACAGAGAGGCGCTGGAGTCACTTGCCGACTCAATTGCCGCATACGGCGTACTCCAACCGATTTTGGTGCGCCAAAACCCGAATTTTGAGGGCACCTTTGAGATCATCGCCGGCGAACGCCGCTGGCGCGCCGCAAAAATGGCAGGACTCACCGAAATTCCAGCCGTTGTTGTGGATGGCGACGACATGAAGACCGCACAAATCGCCCTGATCGAAAACGTTCAGCGCGAGGATCTGAATGTGGTCGAGGAGGCAATCGCCTTCCAAGCATTGATCGAACAATTCGACATGACCCAGGAGCAGATCGCTCAGCAGGCCGGCAAATCCCGCTCGGCCGTAGCGAACACCCTGCGCCTGTTAGATCTCCCCGAAGAGGTCTTGGACATGCTAAAGGACAAAAACTGCCCACTTTCCGCCGGTCACGCAAGAGCATTGCTTGCCCTAAAGGATCCTGAAATGATCCCGGTGCTCGCCAATCGCATTGCGGCGAAGGAGCTTTCTGTCCGTGACGCCGAAGCCCTGGTAAAACGCGCTAACACAGATCCGTTGCCAGAGCTACCCGAGATCGCTGGAAACGTGCAAAGCAAAACGTGGATGAAGGATCTGGAGCGCCGCACCCGCGAGACGCTGGGCCGCAAGGTCAAGATCACCCAAAACGATAAAAAGAGATCGATTGAACTCTTTTATGATGATAATGAAGATATGGAAGCTCTGCTGACCCTGCTTTGCGGCGCAGACTTCTTCCAAGACGAGCAATAAGAAAGGAAACAAATGCCATGTTGGACATTAAACGCATCAAAGAAAACCCCGACTATGCCAAACAGAGATTGGCCACTCGCCAAAAAGACTACGGCGCCGAGATTGACCGCCTAATCGCCCTTGACCTGGAGCGCCGCTCTCTGATTGCGGACACCGAATCCAAAAAGGCGGAACAGAACAAAATCTCCAAGCAGATCCCCATGTTCAAAAAGGAAGGAAAAGACGTCGCTCCGATTTTTGCCGAAATGAAAGTTCTTTCCGAAACAGTAAAAGCTGAAACCGAAAAAATCACCGCTATCGACACCGAGATAGAAAGCATCCTGCTTTCCATCCCGAACATGCCCAATGAAGCCTGCGCCGTTGGCAAGGACGACGCCGACAACATCGAACAGCGCCGTTGGTCTGCCCCCCGCGCATTTGATTTTGAGCCTAAGCCCCACTGGGATATTGGCAAGGATTTGGGCATTCTGGATCCGGACACCGCCGCAAAGGTTACCGGTACCCGCTTCCATTTTTACCGCGGCATGGGTTCTCGCCTGGAGCGCGCTGTCATCAATTACTATCTGGATACCCATACCGATCATGGCTACACCGAAATCTTCCCCCCTTATATGGTCAACCGCGATTCGATGCGCGGCACCGGCCAGCTGCCCAAATTCGAGGAGGACGCCTTCCGTGTAGCGAACAACGATTGCTTTCTGATCCCCACCGCAGAGGTTCCTGTCACCAACATGCACCGCGATGACATTTTGGACGGCGCCGATCTGCCCATTTCCTACTGCGCATATTCTGCTTGCTTCCGCGCAGAGGCCGGTTCTGCCGGGCGCGACACACGTGGCCTGATTCGTCAGCATCAGTTCAACAAAGTTGAACTGGTCAAATTTACCACTCCCGAGACCTCTTATGCTGAGCTTGAAAAGCTGACCAACGATGCTGAACGCGTCTTGCAGGGTCTGGGCCTGCCTTACCGTGTGGTGCGGCTTTGCACTGGCGACCTGGGCTTTTCCAGCGCCATGACCTACGATATTGAGGTTTGGATGCCCTCTTATAACCGTTATGTTGAGATTTCCTCCTGCTCTGATTTTGAAGATTATCAGGCACGCCGCGCCAATATCCGCTACCGCGAGACCTCTAAGGATAAGCCCCGCCTGGTGCATACCTTGAACGGCTCCGGCGTTGCCGTTGGTCGCACCGTGGCCGCTATTCTGGAAAATTATCAGAACGAGGATGGCTCTGTCACCATTCCTGAGGCACTGCGCCCCTATATGGGTTGCAGCGTCATCAAGGCGGAGAAAAAATAAGATGCGGCAACCGCTGCTTTCGCTCGCCTCCTTTTTTTCGATCGAGGCAAGGGATTATATAAATTTTACCTTTGATGACGCCACCAGAGAGATGACGCGAAATGTAATCCTGGGTGTTTGCATTGTCATGATCCTGGTTTCTCTCTATGCGCTCTACCAAAAACATGTGCCGGGCGCCATCGTACGGGCCATTTTAAAAGCAGAGGCGCACACCAAAGAAACCGCCAAGACCGCCGAAGAATTGGGATTGCAAAAAAATGTTTTGGCTCTGTTTGAGCTAAAAACCAATCTCTCGCTAAAAAAGCTGATCCGTTTGGCAAACCAAGAGAGCGATACCGATATAGAAAACGACACCGATCAAAAAACCGCCGACCCTGTATCGGCTGCCAGCGAGCCGGACCACCCCAATGAAGGGGAAGAGCTGGCACGCTTCTATATTCCCGAGGAGCTAAAATATCGCGCGGATAACCTTTTCAACAAAAAGGCAAACAATCTGGTAGGATTGCTGATCTCCACCGCGTTGATCCTTCTTTTTGGTATCGCTCTTATCAAACTGCTACCTTGGATCCTTTCTTTGGTAGATAAAATGATCAAATAATATTTAAAATGGCAGAGAACGCGTGTGTTCTTAACAAAAATCACGCGGCTCTCTGCCGTTTTTTCAATTATTGTTCCAGCTCTTTTCTGTCAAAAAGCATCTTGCCCTGGAAGGACGCCGTGCGTTGCCCAACAGCAAAAGATTTCTATAAATCGCAAAAAGATGTTGACAAATCAACAAGAGTGCGATATAATAAATTCGTTGACAAGTCAACGTTTGTCGAGGAGCGGCGCTTTTTGACGCTTCGGGTCGTTTATTGACTTTTCTTCTCTTTATCAATATTTATACTTTTATTATCCTTGACATTCCCATCATGGCGTGATACAATAAAGATGTATACTCCCTTGAAAACGCAAAATCTAAAATGGCTTCTGTGCCGAAAGAGGTTATTATGAACGTTAAAAAAAATGAACGCATTTTTCCCAAGGTCGCTTGCTTTAAAGATTTGATCGCGATCTGTTCCGAGCGCGGCGAAAAGGCCGCCTTCACCTATCCTATAAAAAAGGAATTCAAAACCCTTTCCTATGGGGATTTTGCGAAAAAGGTCACCGCCATTGCCGCCGGCCTTACAAAATTGGGGCTGAACGGCAAGCGCATTGCCGTCATCGGCGAGACCTCCCCGGAGTGGGTCGCCTCCTATTTCGCCACCATCGTCTCGGGCGGCGTCATTGTGCCAATGGACAAGGAGCTGGCCATCGAGGAAATCGAGGGCTTTCTGGCGGGCGTTGAGGCCGAGGCTATCTTTTACTCCGGCTCTTTCAACGAAAAGATCAAAAACGCCATTGAGAACCATCCCTCGCTTTGCACCTTCATTCCGTTTAATCCCGCGGCGGAAGAAGAAAACGAAAAGCTACTGCCCATTGACAGCTTAATCGCGCTGGGCGAGGCCGAGATCGAGCAAGGGTACACCCTGCCTGACCGCAACAGCAAAGATCTGGCAGTCATGCTCTTTACCTCCGGCACAACCGGCACCAGCAAGTGCGTTATGCTTTGCGAGAATAATATCATCGCCACCTCCAACGCCGCTTGCGAATCGGTAAACTTTAGCGATCAGGATCGCACCCTTTCGGTTCTGCCCCTGCATCACACCTATGAAATGACCATTATGGTGGCAAGTCTGACCTACGGTATCCACGTGGGTATCAATGACAGTTTGCGTAATCTGATGCGCAACATCAACGAGATCAAGCCCACCGCTCTTGTGCTGGTGCCGCTGTTCGTCAACACCATCTACAAGCGCATTTGGGACAGCGCTAAAAAGAAGGGCAAGGACAAGCTGCTTCGCCGGATGATTCCGCTTTCCAATGCCATGAAGAAAATGGGCATTGATATGCGCCGTAAGCTCTTCAAATCGGTGCTGGAGGCCTTTGGCGGCGAGCTGTGCAAGATCATCTGCGGCGGTGCTCCGCTCAACCCCGAAATGGTCAAGAATTTCTATTCGTTCGGTATCCAGATCTGCGAGGGCTACGGTATTACCGAATGCTCACCCCTGATCTCGGTTTCCCCCTACTTCAAGCAAAAGCGCGGCTCGGTAGGCCCTGCCGTTCCTTGCTGTGAGGCGCGCATTGCCGACGCCGCCCCCGGTGACAAGGGATATGACGAGGGCGAGATCCAGGTAAAGGGCGAGAATGTGATGCTGGGCTATTACAACAACGATGAGGCCAATGCCGGCGCCTTTACCGAGGACGGCTGGTACCGTACCGGTGACGTGGGCTATATGGACGAGGAGGGATATATCTATATCACCGGCCGTCTCAAGTCTGTTATCGTGTTGGAAAACGGCAAAAACGTCTTTCCCGAGGAGATCGAGGAGTACCTGGAGGAGATCGAGGAGATCGCCGAGTGCGTGGTGGTCGGCCGCAAGGGCGAGGATGGCGAAACCGTCAATCTGACCGCCGTGGTCTACCCCAACCGCGAGCTGTTCCCCGAGGGTACCGCCGACGAGGAGATCCACAAGGCTATTTACGCCAAGATCCAGGCACTGAACAAAAAGATCGCCTCCTTCAAAAAGATCAAGGATCTTGAACTGCGCACCGAGGAGTTTGAAAAAACCACCAGCCGCAAGATCAAGCGTCATTTGGTCAAGTAATCAAAGCTTTCAAGACACCGGACGGCAGATGCCGTCCGGTGTCTTATTTTTCAGCCCCAAAAACAGCCCTTTTCGGCCTTTTGCGCTTTGCACGGCGAATTCCCCATCAAGCTCCACCTCGCCACCGTTTGGCGCCCCGTTTTCGGGCAAGATAGGGCAAGGCGCAAAACTCTCAGGAACCCTTTACAAGCAAGGCGGCTTCATGCTATAATAAAAGCGATGCCATCACACGAAAAGGAGAATCGTTATGTACCGCGATACCAACTGCAAATTGCAAGCCCACAGGGGCGTTTGCACCGAGGCACCCGAAAATACCATGGCCGCTTTCCGCCTTGCCGTGGCGCAGGGCTACGACATCATCGAATTTGACCCCAAGATGACCAAGGATAACGTCTGTGTCATCCTGCACGACCGCACTCTGAACCGCACCGGCCGCATTGCGGGGGAAAGCTTTGCCGACGAAACCAAGATCGCCGATCTCACCTTTGCCGATCTTGCCGACATCGACGTTGGCGGCTGGTTTGACCCAAAATACATTGGCGAGCACATCCCCACCCTCGCCCAGGCGCTGGACTATATGAAAAGCGTCGGAATCGAGGCAAAAGTGGATAACGTGATCGAAAAATTCACCCCCGCGCAGCAGGAGATCCTATTTGACGTGATCGAAAAGCACGGCGGGGAAGTAGGTATTACCTGCAAGGGGCTGGATATGCTCCGGCGCTATGCCAAGCGTTTTCCCACAGCCCCGCTCCACTACGACGGTGACCTTTCGCCGGCCACTTTAGACGAGCTGGCAGCCTTTTCCAAGGGGCACAAGACCACCGTCTGGATCCGCCAGGATAACAAGCGCACCGCCTGGTGTAAGGTGGCACCGGTCAGCCACGAGCTGGCCGAGCTGGTACACGGCTACGGCTTCTTGCTCGGCATCTGGATCCTGGGCAACGACGAGGAAATGGCCGATGCGCTGCAATACGGCGCCGACATCGTGGAAACCACCGGCGGCGTAAAGCCTTGATTTTGGAAAGAGAACCGAGAAAAAAGAAGGGTGCCTTTTGCAAAAGGGCCCCCCTCTTTCTCTTTGTTTTCGCGCCGCGAAAACAAATTCACCAACAACCACTCCAAAACCCT
The DNA here is from genome assembly GCA_015065215.1 of Oscillospiraceae bacterium. Lineage (GTDB taxonomy): Bacteria > Bacillota > Clostridia > Oscillospirales > CAG-272 > Firm-07. The sequence continues at coordinate 9,775 of SVQT01000011.1, forward strand.
CGAAAAGGGAAATAAACCGCAAAACCCCACAAACGGTACGAGAAAACCGGCATTTTCCTCCTTTTCAAAAGCTTTCGGAGAGGTGTGGAAAATTCTTTTTCGCCAAGGCACTGCCACCGCCACAGGCGGAGCATGTTTTAGGCGAGAAGCCTTCATCACAAGGCGCGTGGCGTACCTGTGTACGTCGCGCCTTGTAAGGGAAGTTAAAAAGGTGCAAATCCGCGAAAAAAGGCAGGGAACATCCCTGCCTTTTTTCTTCCTTAAATCCCTTACGTTTCCGTTTTCCGGCTACGTTTGGAACTTAATTCTATTTTGACCGCACATTTTGTTCGCGCCAAAATATGGCCGTGCTTTTTACAAAGCCCTTGTCCTCGCCCCAAAGAAATATCCCGTTTTCGCTTGGCGAAATGCGAGCGTTAGCCCGCAAGGGATATTTCCAGCGGCGGAAATGCGGTGTAAAAGTTTATCTGTTCTTTTAGCGCCGCGTTACTCGTAGAGCTTGCCCATCTTCTTGAGTCTCTCGTAACGAGCCTTAGCATTCTCCTCAGCCTTGGCAAACAGATCCTTAGCACGATCTGGGAAGGTGCTGACAAGACGCGCATAGCGAGCCTCGTTAGCGATGAATGCCTGGTAATCAGCAGTAGGCTCTGCGCTGTCAATGGTCAGCTTGTTGCTTTCCAGCGTGGGATTGTAGCGGAACATATTCCAGTAACCGGCATCCACTGCCTTCTTCATCTCAAGCTGGCAGTTCTGCATGCCGCCCTTCTTGATACCGTGCATCTCGCAAGGAGCGTAGCCAATGATCAAGGAAGGACCGTTATAAGCCTCTGCCTCGGTGAGGGCCTTGAGTAGCTGGTTCATATTGGCACCCATTGCGACCTGCGCCACGTAAACGTAGCCATAGGACATAGCGATCTCAGCCAGGTTCTTCTTGCCAATAGCCTTACCGGCAGCGGCGAACTGCGCCACCTGGCCGATGTTAGAAGCCTTGGAGGCCTGACCGCCGGTGTTGGAGTAAACTTCGGTATCAAATACCATCACATTGACGTCCTCGCCAGAGGCCAGCACGTGATCCAGACCGCCGAAGCCGATGTCATATGCCCAACCGTCACCACCGAAGATCCAGACGGACTTCTTGGCCAGATAATCCTTTTCAGCAAGGATCGTGGGGGCCACAGGGCAGCCTGCGGCAGCGGCTTTCTCCAGCTCGGCAACCAGGGCATCGGTAGCGGCGCCATTTGCCTTGCCGTCGTCCTTGGTATCCAGGTAGACGCGCGCGGCTGCCTTGAATTCCTCAGAGGCCTTGTCAGAGTTCATCATATCCTCAACCTTAGCGATGAGCTTCAAGCGGATCGCCTTCTGACCCAAAGCCATGCCCAGACCGTGCTCGGCGTTATCCTCGAACAGGGAGTTTGCCCAAGCGGGACCCTTGCCGGTTTCCTTATTAACGGTGTAGGGGGTTGCGGGTGCGGAGCCGCCCCAGATGGAGGAACAGCCGGTCGCGTTGGAGATATACATTCTTTCACCAAACAGCTGGGTGATGAGGCGCGCGTAAGAGGTCTCAGCACAGCCCGCGCAGGAGCCGGAGAACTCCAAGAGGGGCTGCTTGAACTGGCTGCCCTTAACGGTAGCGTTGATCAGCTCAGGCTTTTCGGTGACGTTTGCCACAGCGTAGTTCCAAGCCTCCTGCTGACCGTCTGCCATCTGACTGGCCTGGGTGGTCATCATGATAGCGTAATCCTTGGGATCAGCCTTGGTGCCCGCGGCAGCAGCCTTCTTATCGGCAGTGGTGTTTACAGGACAAGCCTTGACACACAGGGTACAACCCATGCAGTCCAGAGGAGAAACGGCTACGGTAAACTTGTAGTCGGTTTTGAGAACCGGCTTGCTGGCAAACTTGGTGGACTTGGGAGCGGCCTTCGCCTCTGCCTCGGTCATAGCAAAGGGACGGATGGTAGCGTGCGGGCAGACGAAGGAGCAGTTGTTACACTGAATGCACTTGTCGGGGTTCCAGGTGGGAACGTAAACGGCAACACCACGCTTCTCATAGGCGGTAGAGCCCTGGGGGAAGGTGCCGTCAGCATAAGGCATGAACGCGGAAACAGGCAGGCTGTCACCGTCCATCTTGCTAACGGGGGTCACAACATTATTCACGAAATCGACCAACTCGGCACGGGTACCGGTAGCGGGCTTTTCAGCCTTATCCTTACCGGCCTTGGCCCACTCAGCGGGGACAGCCACTTCTACATAAGCCGAGGCGCCCATTTCAATGGCGTTGTGGTTCTGGGCAACAACCTCCTCGCCAAACTTGGAGTAGGACTTGGTTGCCATGTATTTCATCTTTTCGATCGCCTTGTCAATAGGCATAACCTTTGCCAGAGAGAAGAAGGCAGACTGGAGAACGGTATTCTTAACCTTGGGGTTGCCGACCTTTTCCTTAGCGATAGAGGTTGCATCAATGATGTAGAACTTGATGTTGTTCTGCGCAATATAAGCCTTTACCGACTTGGGCAGGTTCTTGTCCAGCTCCTCGGCAGTCCAACGGCAGTCCAGCAAGAAGGTGCCGCCGGGCTTAACATCCTGCACAATCTTGTATCCCTTGAGGATATAAGCAACATTATGGCAGGCAACAAAATCAGCCTTGGTGATGTAGTAAGGAGCCTTGATCTTGGTGTCACCGAAGCGCAGATGGGAAATGGTTACACCGGAGGTCTTCTTAGAGTCGTACTGGAAGTATGCCTGAATGAACTTGTCGGTGTTGTCACCGATGATCTTGATCGAGTTCTTGTTTGCGCCAACGGTACCGTCACCGCCAAGGCCCCAGAACTTGCAAGCGATGGTGTCAGCGGGAGCGGTGTCGGGGGCAGCCTTCTCGGGCAGAGAGAGACCGGTCACGTCGTCCACGATGCCAACGGTAAAGTTGTGCTTGGGCGCGCGTTTCTTGAGGTTTTCATAGATTGCGAAAACAGAAGCGGGCGTGGTATCCTTAGAGCCAAGGCCATAACGGCCGCCTACGACGCTAAGCTTGCGGCCGGTGTGCGCAAGAGCGGCAACCACGTCAAGGTAAAGGGGCTCACCGAGAGCGCCGGGCTCCTTGGTACGGTCCAGAACCGCAACCTTCTTGGCGGTGGCGGGAATGGCCTGTGCCAGCTTGTCTGCGCAGAAGGGACGGTACAGGCGAACCTTAACAAGACCAACCTTCTCGCCCGCGGCCATCATGTAGTCGATAACCTCCTCGATCACGTCACAAACAGAGCCCATCGCGATGATGACGCGCTCCGCTTCGGGATGACCGTAGTAGTTAAACAGCTTGTAATCGGTTCCCAGCTTTGCATTGACCTTGTCCATGTATTCCTCAACGATAGCGGGGAATGCGTTGTAGTAGGTGTTGCAGGCCTCGCGGTGCTGGAAGAAGATGTCCCCGTTCTCGGCAGAGCCGCGGAGCACGGGATGCTCGGGGTTGATGGCACGCTCACGGAAAGCCTTAACAGCATCCATATCGACCATCTCAGCCAGATCCTTGTAGTCCCAGGCCTCGATCTTCTGTACCTCGTGAGAGGTGCGGAAGCCGTCAAAGAAGTTCAACACAGGAACACGGCCCTTGATGGTTGCCAGGTGCGCGACAGCGCCCAGGTCCATGATCTCCTGCTGGTTGGTCTCGGCCATCATGGCGTAGCCGGTTTGGCGGCATGCGTAAACGTCAGAGTGATCGCCGAAGATGTTGAGCGCGTGAGAGGCCACGCAACGGGCGGAAACATGAATAACGCTGGGGAGCAGCTCACCGGCGATCTTATACATGTTGGGGATCATCAGAAGAAGACCCTGAGAAGCGGTATAGGTGGTGGTCAGCGCGCCGGCGGCAAGAGAGCCGTGAACAGCGCCCGCGGCGCCAGCCTCCGACTGCATCTCAACCATCTGCACACGCTCGCCCATAATATTGCGGGCAGGCTCGCCGAAAATGTTCTTGTCGGCGGCAGACCAGGTGTCGGTTACCTCAGCCATAGGGCTAGAGGGGGTAATGGGGTAGATGGCAGCAACTTCGGTGAACGCATAAGATACGTGCGCCGCGGCGGTGTTACCATCCATGGAAATCTTTCTTCTTTCGATTGCCATTTTTGAGTTCCTCCCTTTTATATTTGATAAAATATTGTGTATCGTATCGCCGCCGGAGCTCATACGCCGACGTCGGACGGACATAATCCATCACTGTATATCATAACACTTTTCATAGAAAATGTAAAGAGCATTCGTCGCATTTTTAACGAGTTTTTTCCTATTTTATAAAGGAAAAAAAGAAAATCGCAGCCATCGCCGCCGTTTTTTGCATAAAACGGCTCTTTATGCAAAAAAATTTTCATAAAGAAAACCGAGAGGGATTTTGCAACATCCCTCTCGGTTTTCCTGTTTCATTGTCGCGCTCATTCCTGCTCGCTCATCAAATATGGCGTGATGTCTATTTTGGCCAGCTGCTCCTTGCTAAAGCGGCCCTTGCTACGCTCGAAATACTGTACGCTGTTCCGGGCAAGCAGCAATATCTGATTGTTCAAGCTTCTATGCTCGGCCTCACAAAGACAAAGCAGCTGACGGAGTAGCTCCTCTGACATATGAACGGTAAATTCCGGTTGCTTTTTCATCCTTTTCTCCTTACGGTAGCATTAATAGCTGGGGGCATCCAGATACCAATTGCCATTTTCCAGCACAAAAGTCAAGGTCTTTGTCGTCCGCTCCTCCGGCTTGCCGGTAGGATGCCGCTCTACCGATAGCTTCACGGTCTTACGGTTGCTTTTTGGCAAAATCCGCATGGTGTCAAAGTCATAAACCCATTCGGTCAGATTGTATCCCTCGTCCTGATTAAATTTAACCAAAAAAACTTCGCCACTCTCGGTGTTTTCATAATCCATATAGCGGGGATAGAGGGTGCCGCCTGGTCGTTCAGAAACGGTAATACCGGTCAAAATCCCCTCATTTATGGCGTTCATCATAGCTGCGGAATAGACCTTTTGCGCGGCAATTTTAATGTCATCCACAAAAAGATAGCCGCAATTTTCTTTTACATAGTCATAGTAGGGCTCGTCCTTTTCGGTATAGAGCCAAAGCGAATTGAGGTCAAACTCCTCTAAGTCGTAATAGTAATAGACCTCCTCGGTCTTTATATTCTCGGCAAGATAGGTATTCTTTTGCTCCCCCTCACGCTCCTCTTCCACACGCACGGCAAACCGATAGAAATCGTCTTCATCCGGCTTTCCGGAAAGCGTTACGTCCTTTTCAAAGTCATAATAAATACCGTCTTCCTCTCCAGGGGGAATGAAAAACATCCATGCGTGATAGGCAACGATGGTGCCAAATTCCTCAGTCTCTACCACAAAGCCGGAAATATTCTTTTCTGTCTTTTTATCCCCCTCACCATAGGAATCCTTAAAGGAAAAGCCGGTAGAATAGATACGGGGATAGGTGGGCAGACCCTCGCCCCACAAAATCTCATTGACCGCATGAGCATTTGAGATCAGCTCGATATACCGATCCCGCACAGTTGCCAACTCCGGGGCGCGGTTGTTTTTTACCGCTCGAACCACCAATACTGTTGTCAAAATGGCGATCACCAGCGCAACCGCCACAATGGCGGCGATCAGTTTTTTCTTGTTGGCGGGGGAAAGCGGGGCGCGCTTTTTCTTCTTTTTGGTGTTTTTTTTCACTTGGTCAAGCGACCCTTTTTCTGCCTCGTCAACAGCATTGTCCTGTTTTTTATTTTCTTCCATTTTCTCCTCCTTTGTAGGGGAATATCATCCCCCGGGCGAAACGCAAGCATCTCGCCCGGGGGGATCGGATCAAATCTCTACAGTCATGCCGTCAAAGGAGGTTATAAAGCCCTCCTTGGCGGCGATCTCCACAAACTCATCATAGAGCGAATGGGCACCGTTGTGCGAAAAATGATTACAGCAAAACACGGTTTTTTCGTCCGCGATCCCTTCGGCAAGCAAACGGTCACGCATGGCAATATTCCGCTCTAAATTCATATGGGCGTCGTAATCCATGGGCGAGCAGCCCGAGGTACAGTCCATAGAAACGTAGTCAAATTTCAATCCGTTTTCCTTCCAATAAGCAAAGGCCTCATCCGGCAGGGGGCCGGAATCGTGGCAGTAGAGCAGAGTCCTTTCCCCATCGGTAATGGCATAGATCAGCGGACCTGCCGCTGCGGCATGGACGCCGCGCACGGGATAGACCGTGTATTTGTCGATCTGTACCTTTTCCATGGGCTGTACCAATACTCCCTGCAGCAATCCGGCCATGGACTTGGACTCGGACATAGGACTAATGGTGTCCATCACCTTTTCCGAGCCGTAAACGGTCAGCATGGTCTTGTTCCCACAGTAATTGGCAAAGCCCTGGCGGCGCATACCCAGATCAGAGGGGTAAAAATGATCCGAATGGGTATGGGTGACCAACAGATATTTCAGATCGGTCAGGTCCACGCCGTATTTCAGCGACTGTCCGTAGGTATCGGCGTTGAAGTCTATCTTCAGCACACCGTCGATCATGGCGTTGGGACGCATACGAATATTACGGCCGCCTTGCTCTCTTGCCTTTTGGCAGGTTTCACAACGGCAGAAAATAGCGGGCAGTCCCTCTGCGGCCGCCGTTCCCCAGTATTGCAATTTCATTGTCTTTTTCTCTAAATAGCCTTTTGCTGAAAGCTATTCAAAAACTCCTTTCCAAAACATTTAAAAAAGAAAGTTCTTACAAAAACCAACAAACGGGATAAGTTTTACGTCATTTCTCCTTCTATGAAAGAGCATTTTTACCAGGTCAAGTCCTTCATTTTTTTCTTTTTCTTCTTTGTGCTTACAACGGGCAAAATAATCGCCAGCGAAATCACAACCACCACAGCAACGGCACTGCTGATAATCGAAACCCGCATCCAGTAAGGTTCCTCATAGATTTCTCTGGTCAGTCCGCACATGCTGCAAGTTTTCTTCATCTCGCGCGCCTTGAGAAAGCTGCGGGGAATATCCTTTTCCACCACCCAGATATGCTCTTGCTCATACAAGGGATCCGCGCATTCGCAATATAAGCAAACGCTGCTGCAAGGCTTTGTCATATCGGTGAAGGCATAGGTGTGATCGCAAACATATTCAAATTCAATTACGGTTTTATCATTTTTCTTGAATTTTCCGCTCACCGCGCTGTTTTTGCCCACAAAAGTCAGACCTTCCATTACGGCGGGAGTAACAGTATAGCTGTCTCCCACATGATAGCCGCCTACCGTAAAGTTACGGAAATATTCCCCGTCCTGATTGCGATAACGAACACGGAAAGAGGCGCCGTAATGAATAAGATCAATCGCCTTCACCTCTCCCTTGTTACCGCCGGTATAGGAGTTGCGCATATCCTGAAATTCTACATAGTTTTTAAAATCTTCTTGGGTACCGGCATAGTAGATATTCTTTAACTTGGGACATTCATAAAAGGTAGTCTGGTCCACGCGTAACACAGAATGGGGAATATAAACAGTCTCTAAATTCTCGCAATGCCAAAAGGAAAAACGCCCAACCGAAAGAATGCCTTCCTCGATAATCACCGTCTTGATATAGGGGCGCATTTCATCCTTTGTCCACGGAACCCACTCTGCCTGCGCGTAATAGAGCATCTTTTGGGACTTACCCGCATACTCGGGATTCATAAAAATTCGCATCTCACCGGTTTCGGTATCCAACCGATACATCAGCTTATAATACCCGGCAAGTTCATAATTTTCGTCAACAAAAACGTCCTCGTTGTATTCTCCCTCGCCTCTGCCGAGGATATAATCCTCGTCCAGTGCGCGCCCCTCATAGATCTTTGCCGAGGCACAAACACAGAAAAGAGATAGAAAAACAACAGTAAAAAAACTCAAAAATAGAATACGCTTCATTGTTTTACTCCTTTTTTTGAGCGCATTGAAGATCCTTTTGCATATAAGGTAGGGGAGAGATCAAATCTCCCCCTACCTGTTCACTTCAATCACTCATTCTCAGAGATGGCTTCGGGTGCTGCTACCGTTTCTTCGGCTATAGGGGTCTGCGTCTGCGCTTCTTCGATTTCTTCTTCAGGCTCCTCGTGGGCAACCTTAGAGAAGTTCACAATACTCTGACCCTCACTAAGACGCATGACGATTACGCCCGCGGCAGAGCGGGAATAAGTGTTGATCTGTGCGACTGGTGTTCTGATAATAGTGCCGGCATTGGTAATCATCATCAGATCGTCATTGTCATCCACAGAGGCAATACCGGCAAGCAAGCCTGTCTTATCGGTTAGATTATGGCAGGTAACACCAAGACCGCCACGCCCCTTCACACGGAAGTCGTCGTAAGGAGTGCGCTTACCAAAGCCGTTTTCGGTGATGGTGATCAGCTGTTTATCATCCTCAACCTTGACGGCGCCCACCACATAGTCATCGCCACGCAGACGCACGCCACGGACACCGCGGGCAGTACGGGAAAGGGGACGGATGGTAGACTCGGTAAAGCGGGCCGCGCTACCCTCATGCGTGGCAAGGATCAGATCACAATTGCCGTGGGTATGCATCACAAACACCAGCTCATCCCCTTCGTCCAGGTTCAAAGCAATCTTGCCGCCCTTACGCTGATATTCATACTCAGAAAGCAGAGTGCGCTTGATCACACCGAACTTGGTGACCATGGTAAGATAGCTTTCCGCGTCAAATTCGGGTACGGCGATCATAGCGGTGATTTTTTCTCCCGCTTCCAATTTTTCCAGGATATTTACAATATTCGATCCTTTTGCGGTACGGGATGCCTCCGGAATCTGGTAGGCCTTTTTCATATAGACCTTGCCATGATTGGTAAAGAGCATGAGATAGGCGTGACTGTGCACCACCTGTACCATTTCGATAAAGTCCTCATCCTTAGTGGTCATACCGATAATGCCCTTACCGCCCTTATGCTGGGCTTGATAGGTATCGGCAGGCTGACGCTTGATATAGCCGGCATGCGTCAGGGTGATCACGCAGTCATGCTTTTCAATCAGATCCTCCAGATCAATATCATCGGTGGCGGCAACAATCTCGGTGCGGCGCTCATCGGCGTATTTGCGGCGGATTTCAGTCAGCTCCTCCTTGATGATCTCCTTGATCTTTTCCTCGCTTGCCAAAATACCCTTCAGCTCAGCAATCAGATTATGGAGCTTGAAGAGCTCATCCTCAATCTTTTGTCTCTCCAAACCTGTCAGCTTACCAAGAGTCATTTCTACAATGGCCTGGGCCTGAACATCAGTGAGACCGTAGCGCTCCATCAGCTTTTGCTTGGCATCCGCGATCGAGGAGGTGGAGCGGATCAACGCGACCACATCGTCGATATTATCGTTTGCAATCTTATAACCCTCCAGAATGTGGGCACGTGCCTCAGCCTTATCCAGATCAAACTGGGTACGGCGACGGATAACCTCTTGCTGGTGAACGATATAGTGATCCAAAATTTGGGGGAGAGAAAGAATTTTAGGCTCGCCCCCTACCAACGCCAGCATATTGATGGCACAGGTATCCTGCAACTGGGTATATTTGTAAAGCTGATTGAGAATAACCTGGCCGTTCACATCACGGCGGTAAGGAATCAGCATACGGATACCGTTACGGTCGCTGGAAACGTCTTTGATGTCGGTAATGCCGTCAATCTTCTTTTCTTTGACCAATTCGGCAATCGACTGTGCCAGCATCGACTTGTTGACCTGATAGGGAATCTCGGTTACGATGATCTGATGATTATCCTCGTCCACCGTTGCTTTGGCGCGAACCATCACACGGCCCTTACCGGTCTTGTAAGCGTCAATGATCCCTTGCACGCCGTAGCAGGTGGCGGCAGTGGGGAAGTCGGGACCCTTGATATATTCCATTAACTCCTCTACCGTGCAATCGGTGTTCTCCATGCGGTAGATGGTGGCATCAATTACCTCTCCCAAGTTGTGGGGTGGAATATTGGTAGCCATACCAACCGCGATACCCACCGAACCGTTGACAAGCAGGTTGGGAAAACGGGAGGGAAGTACCAAAGGCTCACGGCGACGGTTATCGAAGTTGGGGCCAAAAGGCACCACTTCTTTTTCCAAATCAGCCATAAGCTCGTCAGAAATCTTAGCAAGTCTTGCCTCGGTATAACGGTAAGCGGCGGCACCGTCTCCGTCCACAGAGCCAAAGTTGCCCTGACCTTCAATAAGCGGATAGCGAAGAGAAAAGTCCTGTGCCATACGCACCATGGTGCCGTAAACGGCGGCGTCACCGTGGGGATGATAGCGACCCAGCACATTACCAACAGTGGTAGCCGACTTGTAAAAAGGCTTATCTGAGGTCAGATGATCCTCGTACATGGCGTACATAATACGGCGTTGACCCGGCTTCATACCGTCGCGCACATCAGGTAGCGCGCGGGCCACAATAACAGACATGGCGTATTCGATAAAGGCTTGCTTTACCCGCTTACCCATATCTATATCTTCTATGATCTGATTTGGAAATTCGATATTGTCATTCTTATGATCCATTTTTCTATCTCCTTTCTCTATCAGACATCCAGATTTTCGGCAAACTTAGCGTTCTGCTCGATAAACTCACGGCGAGGATCTACTTCATCACCCATCAGGGTAGAAAAGATCTGATCACAAAGGATAGCATCCTCCATCGTCACACGCAGCAAAATACGGCGCTCGGGATCCATGGTAGTCTCCCACAGCTGGTCAGGGTTCATCTCACCAAGACCTTTATAACGGTCTGCCTCCAGATTTTTGCCCTCAGCAAGCAAAGCGTCACGCTCTGCCTCGGTATAGGCGTACTTCTCGCCGCCGATTTTTCCCGAACGCTTATAGATCTTATAAAGAGGGGGCTTTGCCAGATAAACATGTCCTCTCTCAATGAGCTCTTTCATGTGGCGGAACAGGAAGGTAAGCAACAGTATCTGTATATGCGAACCGTCAACATCAGCGTCCGCCATCAAAATAATCTTACCGTAGCGAAGCTTTTCAATATCAAAATCAGGGCCGATACCGCAACCCAGCGCCTGAATGATCGGCAATACCGAGGTATTGGCATACACTTTATCCAATCGGCTTTTTTCCACGTTCAAAATTTTACCGCGCAAAGGCAAAATGGCCTGGAAGCGAGGGTCTCGCCCTTGCTTTGCCGAACCGCCTGCCGAATCACCCTCTACCAGATAAATTTCGGTCAGCTCTTTATTGCGCTCTGTACAGTCAGAAAGCTTGCCGGGCAAAGACATGCTCTCCAAAGGATTTTTGCGGCGGCTTGCCTCACGGGCCTTTCTGGCGGCTTCTCTGGCACGGTTGGCAGAGAGAGCCTTATCAACAATAGCTCTTCCTTCTGCGGGATGCTCCTCAAAATACTCACCCAACTTTTCGGTTACCAGCTTATCCACAAACTGACGTACATGGGCATTACCCAGCTTTGTCTTGGTCTGACCCTCAAACTGGGCTTCTTTGAGTTTAACCGACACAATAGCGGTCATACCCTCACGCACATCCTCACCGGAAAGATTCTTTTCATCCTCTTTGAGCATCTTATACTTGCGCGCATAATCGTTGATCACTTTGGTGACAGCCTTTTTAAAGCCTTCGTCATGCATACCACCCTCATGGGTATTGATGTCATTGGCAAAGGTCATAAAGGTTTCAGTATAGGTGTCGGTATATTGCACAGCGATCTCCGCAATGGTTCTGCCACGGTCCTCCTCATTTTTCTCGCCACGCATGTAGATAACATCGGGGTGAATGACCTGGCAATGCTTTTGCTCATTGAGATAGCTTACAAAGTTACGGATACCGCCCTCATACTGCAATACCTCACTTTTATAGGTTCCATCCTCTTTTTCACCCTCAGGGCGCTGATCAGTGATAGAAATGGTCACGCCCGCATTGAGGAATGCCTGTTCACGCAAGCGCTTGAGCAGGGTATCGTATTCAAACACGACCTCATCGAAAATGGTGGCATCCGGCTTAAATCTCACGTAAAGACCGTGCTTTTCGGTTTCTCCCTCTTCCCGAAAGGGTCTTGCCACAGCGCCACGCTCAAATCGCTCGGTATAGCGCCGACCCTGATAGCAGGATTCCAACTCAATCCACTCAGAAAGGGCATTTACCACAGAGGAGCCTACGCCATGCAGACCGCCGGAAAATTCATAGCCGTTGCCGTCAAATTTACCGCCCGCGTGAAGTACAGTAAAGATGACTTCCAGCGTTGGTATACCCATCTTGGGATGGATGCCGCCGGGAATACCCTGACCGTCATCCTGGATCGAGACCGATCCGTCGGGCAGCAATACCACCTCAATGTTACTACAGCGGCCGGCAAGAGCCTCGTCAATCGAGTTATCGACGATCTCATAGACCAGATGGTGCAGACCACGGATAGAAGTAGAGCCAATATACATGCCCGGGCGGCGGCGAACCGCCTCAAGCCCTTCCAGTACTTGTATTTGGCTGTCGTCGTAGACCTGTCTGGTTTCTTCGTTGTTTGCCATTTTTTGTCCTTCCTTTTCTATCGTTTCATGACCCTTTATCAAGATCAAAAACAGTCAATTTTCGTTATTTCCGCTTCTACCCAACAACGCGGGGGTGGATAGCTGCGAAAAGCATATTTTTTGTTTTTTATCCTCTATGTAAAGGATAAAAGATTTTGGTAGCTCCTCGGTAGAACTTTCTACCTCTCCCTTTTTTTCAGCCATCGACAGATATTTTCTGGTTGTGGTGGAAACAGTAGAGCTTTCAATATCAAAAATGCCGATAATATTTTTTTCTCTGATATTTCTGTTGTTTCCGATGTGTAGATACATTCTGTTCTCCTTTCTATATGAAATGAGAAATTGATGTAAACCGCAAGCAGTGCGGTTTTATTACATTTCCTTTACCGCCCCGTTTTCCACATAAAACAGCTTTCCGCTGAAATGTGCCAATTGCTCACAGGCAGTCATAATCACCTGTTTTCCTTCCATTTTTTCCAACAAATATGCCCGGCGGCGAGCATCCAGCTCGGATAATACGTCGTCAAACAAAAATACAGGGTATTCGCCACAATCCTCACGGCATATTTCTCCCTCAGCAAGCTTCAACGCCAAAGCAAGCGAGCGTTGCTGCCCTTGAGAGCAAAAAAGGCGGGCAGAATGACGGTTCAGCTCTACTTCTATATCATCCTTATGAATACCCCATAAAGTGGAGCCCGCGCCAATCTCTCGCTCGTGAGCGGTAGAAAGCAAACGGTAAAGCTCCTTTTCGGTACAGGCCACATCTTCATAATCGCTACCGCTTTTATCCGGACCGTGATAGAAAAGAGTAGGAGCTTCTTTCTCCCCAGTCATGGCGGCAAAACATTCTTTTACATATTTTTCAGCTCTTTTTATATAGCGCTGACGGCTACGGGCAATGTAGGCACCTTCTTTTGCCAGCTGCGCTGACCACAGATCCACCGTACTCTCAAACATCTCCGGCTCTTCCTTCGCTTTTCTTATCAAAGCGTTTCTTTGCTTTAAAATATGTCCGTACCGTTGCAGGGTGGCAAGATAAACAGGCTCGCTGGCACTGACCGCAATATCCAAAAATTGCCTGCGCTCCGCGGGTCCTCCTTTTATCAAAGACAAGTGCTCCGGGCAAAAAAGAACCGCTCTAAAACTGCCCAAAAGTTCTGACATGCGGCTTATCCGCACCTTATTTTTTTCCACAGCCCTTGCCCTGTTGTTTGGAAAAAGTCGCATACTGATGTTCTGCTCTCTCCCGCCGGCGGTATAATCCAGCGAAAGCGCGGCATATTCCGCCCCAAAGCGAATAACTTCAGGGGCATGCTGACCGCGAAAACTCTTTCCAATAGCGGCAAAATAAATGCCCTCCAACAGATTTGTCTTTCCCTGGGCATTGTTGCCATATAGCACATTGACCCCTTGATCAAAACTCACCGCAGCCGATGCTATATTTCGAAAATCGGTCAACGCGATGCCACTGCAATACATAAAAGCTTAATCCTTCATACGGACAGGAAGCAACATAAAGAGATCCTCACAATTCTCGTCGCCACCCTGTTCAGGCTCAATATTGACGCTGGTCAAAGGAGAGGAAAGGGCAAGGCGCAACCTGTCACACGCACAGGCTCTGACAGAATCAATGAGAAATCTATTGTTAAACGCAATCAAAAGATTGCTTCCTTCCTGCTCTACCTCGATCTCGTCATAGGTGGATCCGGCAGCAGAGGAGGCAAGCACCTTCAAAATCCCCTCTTCAAGCTGCAATTTCACATGTGAACGAACACTACCGGCAACACGCTCTTCGGTGATCAAAGCCGCACGATCCAGGGCAGAAAGCAGCTCATCACGGTTCATTGTTACATGGATCTTATGCTGACGGATGATGATGCGGTCAAAATCAATATATTCACCGTCTACCAAGCGGGAGAAGAAGATCATCTCACCTATATAGAAAATGATATGTTTACGGGTCATATGAATCCGAACTTCCGCTTTTTCATCACCGGAAATCAGCTTATAGAGCTCATTAACGGTTTTTACAGGTACAATGAATTTATAGCGCAGATCTGTGCCGTCCGCGTTCTTATTTTTAACGGTGGTCTTGGTCATACATTTTGCCAGCTTAAAGCTATCGCAGGAAACCAGCAAAAGGCGTTCATTCTCCACCTCAAAATAAGTGCCATTCAATACGTTGCGCTGATCATTCACACCCATGGCATACATGGTTTTGGAAAGCATATCGCGCAAGGTTCCCGCAATCAAAGAAAATCCTTTCTCACTTTGCAGCATGGGCAATTCCGGGAAATCCTCTCCTTTGAGCGCAATCATCTTATGAGAAGATTTTCCGCTTTCGATCACAGCGCAAAGATTGCCGTCAACGGTCAACATAACCTCTCCGCCATCCATCACACGCATGGTTTGGTTAAATTTTTGAGCATTGATGATATAGCAACCCTCCTCGAGTACCTTCGCCTCGATGGTAACCTGCAAGCCCTTTTCCAGATCATAGGTAGTGAGGACGCATATATCCGGCTGTTTTGCCTCGATACGAATCCCTTCAATGGCAGGATGGGTGGATCGGTTGCCTGCGGCGCACATCAACGGTGCCGTTGCGGCAAGAACAGACTGACGATCAAAAATGATTTTCATAAAAGCTCCTTTCCATCCCGTCTTTGAGGAAAAAGAAAAGCAAAATTTTCTTTTTATTTGCCGCGACCCGAAAGGGGCGCAAAAAGAAGGGATGAATGATTTTAAAAATTTAGTAGTAGCGGCAGTAGAGACAGTGGAAACTATGCAAAACTGCCGAAAAGCCTGTACCACAAGGCTTTGTATGTGGTATGACATAGTAAAATGTCATAGGAAAACAAAGGGAAAATCAAAGGATAAAAAATGGAAAACTTTTTGATAAAACGAAAAAGATTTTTTTAAAAGATGATTTTGATGATTTTTATTTAAAATTTAATTTTTTTATTAGAAAAAAGAAATATTTCAAAATTTTCCACAAAGGTTATCTCTTATGGAAAATAAGGAAAAGAGAATTTTTCTTTTTTAAAAAGAATTTTCCACAGTCCTCTATATCCCGTTTCTAATGGGCATTGCGGGAGAAATCAACAGACAATCCACAACTTATCAGCAATGATGAAAAACAAATGGAAAAAACCGCGCTTTTCCACAGACAGAAGAAAAAGGATGGTCAGAACGAAAAATTCTTGCAAAGAAGGAGAAGAAAAAACTTTGAAAAATAGATCTTAATAAAATTTATCTTCCGGTAATATCTCTTTGCAGATTCTCCATATCCGAGGCAAAGAGAGGCTCTCTTGCCATACGGGTTTTGATGATGTTACAGGAAGACTGCACTGTAGAGGAATCTTTATTGATAACCTTACCGATATTAGGGAAGGACATTTCTGTTATCTCACGTAATAAGTAAATCGTAATGTGGCGGGCATAGGCGATTTCTTTGTTTCGTTTTTTTCCAATCAGATCTTCTTTTGAAATGCTATATTTTTTGTAAACGGCCGCAAAAATTTTATCAATGGTCACATTCAAGGGTTCTGTATCGCCCAAAAGATCACTGATACAGTCCTTTGCCATTTCCAATGAGATTTTTCTGCCGTCCACCAAAGATTTCGCTGTCAGCTTTTTGATAGAGCCCTCAATCTGTCTGATATTAGAGCGAAGATTTTCGGCCAGATAGGAAAGAACCTCGTCCGGAAGATCAATGCTCAGATATTCCGCTTTTTTGCGGATAATAGCAACACGCAGCTCCATATCAGGGGGATTGATGTCAGCAAGCAGACCTTGCTCAAAGCGGGAACGAAGGCGCTCTTCCAAGGGGTTAATATCTTTTGGGGGGCGATCGGAGGCCAGAATAATCTGCTTTCCCTCGTCAAACAGTGCCTGGAAGGTATTAAACACCTCTAACTGGGTAGATTCTTTACCGGCAATAAATTGTACATCGTCAAGCAGCAGGACGTCACAGCTGCGATAATAATTACGAAAGCTTTCCATATCATTTTTGGAAATGCATTTGACCATGTAATTAACAAATTCTACCATGGTGGTATAAATAACCTTGGTATTAGGGCGCTGACGGCGCAGCTCGTTGACAACAGCACACATCAGGTGGGTCTTGCCAACGCCGGAAGGGCCGTAGAGAAAAAGCGGATTGTGTACATCATAAGGTTTTGCCGCTACCTGCATACATACAGCTCTCGCGAAACGGTTGCTTTCCCCCTCGATAAAGTTGTCAAAGGTATATTTCGCGCGATGCGCGGAGATCGGATTGTCTTCGGGTACCGAGCTGTTATCAGACGCGGTAACAGGTGTAGAAATACCTGTCACACGGCGACGGAGCGCTTCAGCGTCTACAGGTTTTCCCACAAAACGGAAAAGAACAGAAACTTCCATACCGGCAACTGTGGCAAAGCGCTCTTCAATTTTTGTTTTATAATTTTTCTCTAACAGCGGGAGCTTGAATTCAGATTCGGTGTCAAAGGTGATCTCATTGAGAACCGGATCAAAATCGGCAGGAACAATGGCGCCGTACCATAATTCAAATGCGGTAGAGGAGCATTCACCACGGAAGGATTCCTTTACCATTTCCCAGATTTCTTTTATTTCGTCTGGATATGCCATAGTTTTTTCCTTTCTTTTGAATATGTCGGTTCCTGATGGGAGATTGCAATATTTCAGCTATCAAAAAATAAAAAAGATAAGTATGGGTTCCCCCACAAAGAGAAGGGAAATGATTGAGGGTGTTAATGCATTGAAAATTTAGTGAGCGACGGGCACATAAAAAAATTAAGTCATCTTTTACGCGATGCGCGCACGCACGCACACGTGATTAGAAAATATTATAACATAAAACATATTATAAAACAAGAGAAATGCTTATGGAAAATATTAAAATAAGGAATTGTTTACAGTTTTTTTACTTTTTTAAGAAAAAGCTATGCACAAAAATCCGTTCAATCGCCTGATTTCACGTTAAATAATCGTGATACCTTTGTTTTATAAAGCTGTGGCGTGATGAGAGATTATAGTCACGAGATTTGCAAAAAGTGTGGAGAGCGCTGCTTTGAACAAGGGGATCAAGAAACTTTCAATTCTCTGACCTCTTGCATTTTTTCTGCTTTTCGGCTATACTAAAAAAGGAAAGACAATCAAAAAAAGGGGGGTTCTATGATAAAAAAAGAGATATTCGCGGTTACAGGCATGACCTGTGCCGCATGTGTTGCCCATGTGGAACGCGCGGCAAAAACCGTTTTAGGAGAAGAAATCCCTTTTACTGTCAGTCTGCTTTCCTCTGCCTTGACGGTTACTGTAGAGGAAAATGCCGATATAGACGCGCTTTTCCGGCAGCTTTCCACTGCTTTGAGGCGGGCAGGATACGGCCTTGAAAAAAAAGGTGAAAAGGATGCCGATCGCCGTGCCGCCCATGAAAAAAAGATAGAAGCAGCCCGTCTTGCGGCTTCTGTTGCCATTACCGCTCTGCTTATGCTGATAGCCATGTGGCATATGATCCCACACGCCCCAAAATGGCCTCTTTTCAGCGGTGAAAAAACGCCCGTTGCCCATTGGTGCGCGCAAGCGGTTTTAACCGCCGCCGTGCTTGTGTTAGAACGTCGCTTTTTTCGCAGCGGCTTTTCAGCCCTGTTCCACCGTTCCCCTAATATGGATTCATTGGTGGCCCTTGGCTCGGCTTCTGCCGCCGTTTACGGCCTTGTCGCGGGTGGATGTATCATTTACGGTGCCGCCACGGCAAATAGCCATTTGATCCATGTTTATCTCCATCAGCTCTATCTCGAATCGGCGGCGATGATTTTGACATTGGTTTCGGTGGGTAAATTTTTAGAGGGGCGGGCGCGCCACAAAACAGCGGGCGCAGTCAGGGCCCTTATTGCAGAAGAAGCGCCTACCGCAAGACTGTTGACTGAGCAGGGAGAGATTGAAATTTTACTGGAAGAATTGACGGTTGGTGCCCATATTCTTGTAAGGGCAGGGGAAAAAATCCCTGCCGACGGTATTATTTTAAAAGGGGAAGGCAGTGTAAATGAGGCAATGATCACAGGGGAATCACTGCCCCGAAGCGTTTTTGAGGGTGAGCGTGTCACAGGCGCTACCGTGCTGGCCGAAGGATCTCTTACCGTGCGGGTGGATCGCATTGGAGAGGAAAGTACGCTGCGCCGCATTGCCGCTTTGCTGGAAGAAACCGCCTCTACCAAATCTCCTGCCGCCAGACTTGCCGATAAGGTCAGCGGTGTTTTTGTCCCGATTGTACTTTGTATTGCGGCCTTAACCGCTGTTGTTTGGTTGATCATTGCTGCCGCAAATCCGCAAATTGAGCCGTCTATTGCCTTTCAAACCGCTGTTTCTGTTCTGGTTATTTCCTGCCCTTGCGCATTGGGTCTTGCCACACCAACCGCTATCACCGTGGGTAGCGGACGTGGCGCGAAATTCGGCATTCTTTTCAAAAGCGCCGAGGCATTAGAAACCCTTGCTACCGCAAAATACTTGTTAACAGACAAAACAGGCACCCTTACAAAAGGAGAAATGACGGTGACAGACACCCTGCTCTTGCAGGGCGAAGAGAACGAAATGCTTGACCTGCTCGCTTCGATCGAGGCACTCTCCGCTCACCCGGTTGCAAAGCCAATGGCGGCCCTTTCCAAAAACCGTTTGCCGCTGTTTGATTTCATTTCTCATACAGGAAAAGGTCTTTGCGCTACCGACGAAAAGGGAAACAGGATCTTAGCGGGGCGGCGGGCTCTTTATGAAAGCATACAGGATGCCCCCTCACTATCCGCCGATATTCTCACCCGTGTTTTAGAATTGGAAGCCGAGGGTAAAAGCGTGACCCTTCTTGCGAAAGGCCCTGATGTTCTTGGGATTGTGGCGGTTGCCGATACACTGCGAGCGGATAGCGTTACCGCCGTTAGCGGTTTTGAGAAAGCGGGCGTTCGTGTGGTGATGTTGACAGGTGATAATCCTGCCGCTGCCGAAAAAATCGCCGCCGAGGCGGGGATAAAAGAATACAAAGCCGAGCTGCTCCCCGAGGATAAGGAACGGATCGTAGCCGATTATGCCGCCAAGGCAACTGTGGCTATGGTGGGCGACGGCATCAACGATGCCCCCGCTCTTGCCCGTGCGGATGTGGGGCTTGCCATCGGAGCAGGAACCGCCGTGGCGGTGGAAAGCGCGGGTGTTGTGTTAACCGGCAGTGCCTTGACAGAAGCGCTTGCCGCTCTGGAGCTGGGTCGTGCCACAAGGCGGAATATCAAACAAAATCTTTTGTGGGCATTGCTCTACAATGTCATTTGCATTCCGATTGCCGCGGGTGTTTTTTACAGTATCGGCCTTTTGCTTGTGCCAATGATCGCCTCGCTCGCCATGAGCTTTTCCTCTATTTTTGTGGTACTGAACGCCCTGCGTCTTAGCTATTATGAGCCACCATCATTAAGAGAAAAAATACGGGCCGGTAAAAATATAGAAAAGCGAAAGTATTTGGAGGAAAAGAAAATGTTTGCAAAAAAGAATTTGATTACCACCGTTCTTACGGTAAACGGCATGATGTGCAATCATTGCACCGCTCACGTGGAAAAGGCGTTGACCGCCATCAAAGGTGTGGCATCCGCCAAAGCGGATCTGGCCTCTCATACCGTTACAGTAGAGGCAACGGCTAAGATTACTCTTGATCAGCTTAAAAAAGCCATTGTTGAGGCGGGCTATACCGTTGCTTAAAAAACAAAAAGAGGATCCTTCACGTGATACCCTGAACCGAGTATTGCGCGAAGGTCCTCTTTTTTTGATACTTAAAGTGCCGCAACAAAGGCTTTGGTGATTGCTACCGAGCGCTCTGCCGCCTTGGGAGCAAATTCAGAAAATTCCATGCCGTCTCCGCCATCCGAAATCACGCGCAGTACCGCAAAAGGCGTTTTATTAGTATAGGCAACCTGTCCAATGGCGGCGCCCTCCATCTCGCAGGCGATGGCGCCGAACATTTTCTTGATCCGCTTTTTATCTGCCTCCTTGGCCACAAAAAGGTCTCCGGAGGCGATGGTGCCGGTATAGACGGTGCCGGCTTGCTTGGCGATTTGCGCAAGGCGGTCGGACAGCGCTTGATCGGTAGGAATGTGAACAATATTCAAACCCGAAATAAGGCCGGCGGGATCCCCGATGGCGGTGGTATCCATATCGTGCTGGACCACATCAGTGGCAACGGCGATGTCGGTTACAACCATACCCTCGGCCAAACCGCCCGCCACACCGGTGTTAAGAAGAGCGGTTACGCCAAAGCGCAGGATCATTGCCTCTGCGCACAGGGCGGCGGCAACCTTACCCACGCCGCAGGTGGCGGTTACGCAAGGGGTGTTTTCCAGCTTTCCCACCGTAAAGCGGATGCCGCTGACGGTTTCCTCTCTCTTATCGGTCATGGCCGCTTTTAACCCCTGCGTTTCGATTGACATGGCGCCGATAATACCAATCATTTTTTTAGTCTGCATAGCTGAAATCTCCTTTATGATTTTCCAGTACCGCAAGATAAGCGGCACATTCGTTTTTGGCGGCGGTAATATCCAATTCCTTGTAATTGCCGCATTCCTGGCGAGAGGCGCCAAAAACCTCACCATCATGAGCAAGGGTTTGGGCAAGAGCCTTTTTCAGCGCTTCCAACACCTGCTGTGGGGGCAGGTCTCTGGTTAGCAGGTAAAAGCCGGTCCGGCAACCCATAGGACCGAAATAAATAACCTTTTCGCCGATCTCTCCGTTCCGCAGAAAGGTAGCCAGCATATGCTCTACCGAGTGCATGGTGACAGTATCCATATAATTGCCCGCGTTGGGGATGCGTGTGCGCAGGTCAAAGGAGGTAATGTCTGCGTCAACGCGAGAGATATACATTCCCACCCCGATTTTGTTGTGATCTACCGAAAAAGATGCGATGCGTTTCATAAGCTTTCCTTTCTCTGTGTTTTTTCCGCCGAGTGGGCCTCCCGCTTCATGCGGCGGTATTCACTGGGGGTGCGCCCCATTTGCTTTAAAAAGGCACGGTTGAAGGTGCGCAGGGTGCCAAAGCCAACCAAGTCACTGATCTCGGTTACCGATCTGTCGCTATAGCGCAGATAATTGCAGGCAAAAGAGACCCGCAATGAGTTTACATAGTCGTTAAATCCAATCTGCAATTTATCAGAAAAAAGATGAGAGATATAATAGCGGCTAATGTGCAGTTCGTTTTCGAGCAGAGACAGGGAGAGATCTGAGGTATAATTTTTGGCACAGTAATTAACGATGGTTTTCAGTGCGTGAGAATCGTCTGGTACGGTTTTGGTCAAAACCATTTGCGAGAGCAGTCTGCCAAGCAACGCCATCAGATAGCCGTGGCGGCGAACCTCCAGATAGGGGCCGCTTTCACTATCCAGTGCCGCGAGACGTTCTGCCAAAGCTAAAATTTCCGGGTCCTTTGCCGCCCCCGCGATTTTAGAGGATGTGGGGTGGCTGTCGGTAAAGATCGAGGCGATTTCAGGCAAAATATCCGGGTTGATGATAAAAAGGCGATAGCGCTCCTTATCATAGGATTCATAGCGGTGAATTTGATTGGGAAAAGCGATGAAAACATCCCCGCCGTTGATCTCACAGCGCTCGGTGTCGGCAAAGGCGGTGCAATGCCCCTCTAAAAACAGCACAAGCTCAATGTGGGTGTGCAGATGCGCGGCGCATTGGATGCGTGAGCGCCCGGGCAATATACTGCGGCAATGGTAATCTGTTGTTCGGTTTTCGTAAAAGGCGATCATTTCACACTCCTGTTTTTTATAGGTTACAAATAAACACGCTCGATTCTTGGGGAAAGAGCGGTCAGAATTTCATAGGGAATGGTACCGAGATGCGCGGCCGGAGCAGAGGCGCTTTCAAACAAACAGACCGCATCCCCCACACGGGCAGGGCTATCGGTTAGATCGAGGGTGGTCATATCCATTGAAACGCGTCCGCATACAGGCAGTGAAAAGCGGCGTTTTTTGGTCATCAGCGTGGCGTAAAACCCGCTCATGCGCCGGCAAAAGCCATCCCCGTAGCCAAGCGGTATGGTACCGATGCGGCTCTCACGCCTCGTTATAAAATCCCCCCCGTAACCAATCGGCGTCCCCGCCTTTACCGAGCGGATCTGCTGAATAGGAGCCCATAGCGAGAGGGCGGGGGACAGAGGGAAAGCGGCTTTCACCGGAGAAATGCCGTAAAGCAATAGTCCGGGTCGCACACCGTCGAGCACGCTCTCGGGTAAGGTGAGTAGCGCCGCGGAGGCGGCGGCATGGGCAAAAAGAGGGAATCCCGCCTCTTGCAAACGCTGGCGGCAGGCAAGAAATTTCCCAAGCGCAGCCTTTGTGGCAGCGGGGTCGGTATCTGCGTTCGGAAAGTGGGTGAAAAGACCGGTGGGGGTAAGATTTTTCTGCCGTAGCGCAAACAGGATGCCATCGGTATCGGTGGCGTCAAAGCCTTCTCGGCAAAGACCGCCGTCTATTTTAATATGGACGGTCAGCTGTAGATTGTTTGGCAGGGTAGCGGCAAGGGCGGCGGCATAGGGAGCTGAAAAAACGCTTTGGGAGACGCGCTCTTTTGCCAAAGACGGGGCAAGAGCCGGCGGGGTGTAACCCAGCACCAAAATATCGGGTTGGGGGTAAGCCGCGCGTAAAGACAGCGCCTCGTTTGGCGTGGCCACCGCAAAAAAGTCGCACCCAACCCCCAACAGGGCATCTGCTACCCGCAAAAGACCGTGACCATAGCCGTTGCACTTGACCACGGCGATCATTCTCGCTTTTGGGTTTTGTCGTTGCGCCAATTGCCGCGCAAGACAAAAATTGCGGCAGATGGCGGCAAGGTCTACCCTTGCAATTGCTCTGTGATCCGAAAAAAAATCGTATTTCATAGCGATCCTTTCTTGATGATACCACAATTTTTGTCTAATGGCAAGAGCTTGTGCTCATTTTTTCGCAAGTTTTTGCATATAGTGCAAAAAAGGAGGTGATCCAATGAAAAAAAGATTTTTTTTCCTTTTCCTTTCTTTATTCCTTTTTGCGACAAGTTTTGCGGGTTGTCGACAGTCCGCTGAAGCCTTTGACGGTTTTCGGCAACCGTTTACCGCTTTTGTGGAAGGGGATCTGAACGGGACGGGTTTCTCTGCCGAGATCAAAACAGAAGAAGCGGAACAGGGCGGCGTAATGCCAATTACAGTCACATTTTATGCGCCGGAGGGGCTTTGCGGTACAATACTGCGCCGTTTGGCAGACGGCCGAGCGGAAATGGTGGTCGGCGCAACCACGTTGCCCCTGACAGCCAATTTTTCAGCGCTTTTTGACCTGTTTCCCCCCACGGTCAAGGCCGAGAAAGTGTCATTGACAGCAGAAGGCTTCACCCGCGTAGAAGCCGGCGGTGTGGCGTTTTTCTTTCTTCCTGACGGAACACCGTATGCGGTTGAGACCCCTAAAGGGAGCATTCGTGTCACAAGATTTACCCAGACCTCGCTGTAGCCGTAGCCATCCTCGCGGTTGCTCTGCGCAAGACAGCACAGGCTATGCCTGTAGCGGGTTTTATAAGGACGGCAGACGGAGCGCTTTTGTGTGAGCCATTTCACCAAGAACGCAAAAAAAGAAAAGCACCTTGCGGTGCTTTTCTTTTTTGCTATGATCAGCCGATCTTAGCGGCGTTGATCTTAATGCCGGGGCCCATGGTAGAAGCCAGGACGCAGGACTTGATATACTGACCCTTAGCGGCAGCGGGCTTTGCTTTGATGATAGCGCCAAGGAGAGTGTTGAAGTTCTCGGAGAGCTTATCAGCACCAAAAGAAGCCTTGCCAATAGGGCAGTGGATGATGTTGGTTTTGTCCAGACGGTACTCGATCTTACCGGCCTTAGCTTCGTTAACGGCACGGGCAACATCGGGGGTAACGGTACCGGCCTTGGGAGAAGGCATCAAGCCCTTGGGACCCAGAACCTTACCCAGACGGCCAACAACGCCCATCATATCGGGGGAAGCGATCACAACGTCGAACTCAAACCAGTTCTCTTTCAGGATCTTGTCAACATATTCCATGTCGCCAACATAGTCAGCGCCGGCGGCCTTAGCGGCCTCAACCTTGTCGCCCTTGGTCAGAACCAGGGTGCGGACGGTCTTACCGGTACCGTTGGGCAGAACAACAGCGCCACGAACCTGTTGGTCAGCGTGACGGGAGTCAACACCCAAACGAACATGAACCTCAATGGTTTCATCAAACTTTGCCTTGGAAGTCTGGCAAACCAGAGCCAGCGCCTCGGCGGGATCGTACAGTCTGTTTTTTTCGATCAGCTTTACGCTATCTGCATATTTCTTTCCCATCGTCTTGTCCCTCCTTAGTCAACCACTTCGATACCCATGCTGCGGGCAGTGCCTGCAATCATGCTCATGGCAGCTTCGATAGAACCTGCGTTGAGGTCGGGCATCTTGGTTTCAGCGATCTTCTTGACCTGCTCTTTGGTGATCTTGGCGACCTTGGTCTTGTTGGGAACTGCGGAAGCAGTCTCAATGCCGCAAGCCTTCTTGATCAGAACCGGAGCGGGAGGCGTCTTGGTGATGAAGGTGAAGGAACGGTCAGCGTAAACGGTGATAACAACGGGAATGATCAGACCCATGTCGTTCTTGGTACGCTCATTGAATTCCTTGGTGAATACGGGGATAGCGACACCGTACTGACCCAAAGCGGGACCTACGGGGGGCTGGGGGGTAGCTTTACCAGCGGGGAGCTGCAGCTTGATATAACCCATTACTTTCTTAGCCATTTTAAAATAACCTCCTTAAGTGGTACGATACGGGAGAACTAAAAAATTTTTCTCCCTCCCACAGTCGATCTGTTTTAACGCAGCAGATCAAGCGTTTTCCCGGGTGAGGCAGGAGGCCTCGATTTCCACGGGCATGTCGCGGCGGCCTTTCTTAACCAGAACGGTCACCATGGTGCGGTCGTCAGAAATTGCTTGAACCACACCGTTGTAGCCTTCAAACAAGCCGGAGGAGACCACCACGTTATCGCCCTCAGCAAAGTCGAGGGAAATGCGGCGCTCTGTTTCTTCGGCATCGGCAACACCTTCCAGATTGAGGGCACGGACTTCCTCATCCGAGAGCGGAGTGGGGCGGGATCCGGGGCCTACAAAGCCGGTCACGCCCTGAATGTTACGCACGGCGTGCCAGGTGTCGTCATTCATCACCATCTTAATGTAGACGTAGCTGGGGAAAAGTTTAACTTCTACCTCTTTTTGCTCCTCGCCTTTTTGCTCGATGACGATTTCCACGGGGATGTTGATGTCGCAGATGAGGTCTTGCATACCTCTGTTCTCGATCACCCTTTGAAGACTGTTCTTTACTTTGTTCTCATAGCCGGAATAGGTGTGCGCCACATACCATTTCAGGCCTTGATTCATCTCGTTGATGTTACTCATCTTACTTGCCCTTATTTACCGAACAGGCTGGAGAACCAACCTACGCTGTTGCCGGTCAAAGCGTTCTGTGCTTGCAGGAAAGCGATGTCCAAAAGACCGATTGTAAGAGCGACTGCCAGCACAGCCACGATCACAAAGACCGAGGAGCGCCATACAGACTTCCAAGGGAACCAAGTGATTTTGGTCATTTCGCTTTTGTAAGCACGCATTGACGCCGCAACCTTTTGGCGCTTGATAATGCACAGGACAACAACGACCACCAGCACAACAGCCAACACACAAAGGGAAATAAAATTAAACAAATTCATTCCCGGGATGGGGCTGGGCTTAGCGGTGTCTTCCGCGGCAGTGCTCAAGCAGAAGGCCAGGGTCAGGCAAAGGCAGGAGACAAGGAACAGAACCAAGCTCTTTTTTGCTTTCATTGCGCTAAACTCTCCTTTCGCCAATTACTTGGATTCTCTGTGAAGAGTGTGCTTTTTGCAGAAGCGGCAGAACTTGTTGAACTCAAGTCTATCGGGATCGTTCTTCTTGTTCTTTTTTGTGTCGTAATTTCTCTGCTTGCATTCGGTGCAGACCAGAGTAATTTTGACTCTTGCGTCATTAGCCATTTTTTTCGGCACCTCCCATTATAAATTTTTAGGTCGCTTGTCCAAAAGGACCGGGGACCCAGTGTACCTCCCTCCCGGCGGATATACCCTCCCTTTCGGGTGGCGCAGGGCACAACAAAAAAGCCCGCTCGCAGAGGTAAGAAACATTATAGCACTAATGGGACATGCTTGTCAATAGGAACTTTCATATTTTTTGCGAAAAACTTAAACTTTTTTTCAAAAGGGGCTTGCAATGTAATAAAAGGTATGCTATAATAGCAATGTTGTAAAGGGAAACCTCCAAAACACAGGGGTATAGCTCAGTTGGTAGAGTACTGGTCTCCAAAACCATGGGTCGTGGGTTCGAGTCCTTCTGCCCCTGCCAAAAATCGACAAGTTTCGACAGAAGCTTGTCGATTTTACTTTTTCACTCTTCACTTTTCACTAAAACCTCTTGTCGATTTTTGGCAAGGTAATAAGTAATAGTGAATAGTGAAGAAGTAAGGTAGCTTTTCGCCAAGTCGAAAAGCATTTTATTACACACGAGTTCAAGTCCATATTAAAACAATGAAAAATATCTTTTTTATCGTCCGTTCACAAAACAAAAAGGCCGCCGAACGGCGGCCTTTTTGTTTTGGCAGGGGCAGAAGGCACGAGAAATCACGTTGCGCATTGCGCAACGTGGGGCAAGTTGCCATAAGGCAACTTAGCGCCAAACGCGGTGCGTTTGGCTGGCGAGTAGGCGGCGAAGCCGCCGTTCTTCTGCTTGCGTTGCCAATCGCTTAGCCGCCAGGAAAGAATACAAACTCGCCTGCAAGCGAGATTTTCAGCACTTTTTGCCCCCTGCGCACACTTGAAAATTTAGCGGTCAAGCGGTTGTTTTTTGTTTTTTAAAAGAATGAGTCCAAGCAAAAATACGATCGCGCATACGGCAGAGCCGGTGACGGCATTCATGATTTGTATCTCGCTTTCGGTCATTCCCTCGAACGACACAAGCATCGAGCGTTGCAAGGCGAAGATGGAAACGGATGCTTCGGCAAAGGATATATTCCTCAGCGTTACGATTTTCGCAGACAAACTGTGTCGGGATTTTATAAGATTGATCGTCGCAAGCGTGCCCCTTGTAAAGGCGTAGGCTGCCATTGCGATCATTACGATCATATGGAAGTCGTGCCCTCTGTCGCGCACAACAGACAGAATAACCGTTCCGACGAGCGGCACGGATAATACCATCAGCATCATTCCCGCCAAGCGCATTGCAAGGTGTTGGTTTCTTTTGACCCTGAGAACGAAAAAGCGAACAATACTCAAAATCAAATAATATACGCCGAGTGTCAATAGCCACCACGATCTCGCCACGATGCCAAATACAAGGTGATATACGCCGAACGCCATATGAAACGTCAGGCAAAAGAGGGCGGATTTTAGAGTTCTATCCATTGATATGTCTCTCGCCCAGTACGCAATCGGTGATGATCTTGATAACTGCGTTCATATCGTCCGAGCAATTCTTGTCTAGCCATTCCATTATGATGGCAAATATGCCCGTCAGGTAGAATTTTAGGAGGTATGTTCGCTCGTTTTCGGGAATGTAAAAGCGTGCAAGGATCGGATTGAAGATATGGTTGAACATTTTATCGTACACTTCATCCATATTCATAGAATTGAATTGCTTGATGGCCACCTTGAAAATACGCTGATTTTCTTTGACAAAGGTCAGATAGGGTGTGAGATATTCGGCGGTAACAAATACCAGATCTTTTTGATCACAATTTGCGAACCGTTGTGAAATGCTTTGTGTTTCGGCGGAATAATACGCAAAATGCTTATCAAGAATATACCGAGTGGTTTCTTTCAACAGATCTGCGGTGTTTTCATAGTGAAGGTAAAAGGTGGAGCGATTGACCCCCGCAACCGCGCAAATTTCCTTGATGGTGATATAGGAAAAATCTTTCTTTTCAAGAAGCAAAATGAGGGCTTCGTCCATCTTCTGCGCCGTGTTAAAATATTTACTTTCGTTTTTGTTCATAAGATTGCCCTCCTTTTAGGATTTATTTTCCTTCGCTGATCTCTCTTGCAAGTTCCACGATCTCATAAGCATATTTCTTTTTGCCGTTTTCAAGCATTTTCTTGTAGATCGGATAATTGATACCCGTGCAAGTAAAGCCTATAATGCCGATGATAATGCCGAGAATCGTAAGTGGCAGCGTTCCGCCAATGACTTGCATCGAAAGGCACATTCCAGTACCTGCGACAAGTGCCGAGATGATGCCGAAGGCGTAAGTGAAAACGGTTGCCGGCATCTTGGCCTTTTTATCGAGCTTGCGGAGCGCAACGATCTTGGAATTGTCCTTGGGAGCGTACTCCTTTGCGATGGATTCTGCGTAAATTTTGTCTGTGTTCATTTTTTGTTTCTCCTTTTCTTTTTTGTGTCTTTATTATACCAACCGAAAAAGGAAAAGGGAACAACACGATTTGGTAAAAATGTTGCTTCTATAGCCCTATGATACTTGGGTTTATTATATCATAACTCGCTACCGAAATAAAGACATTGATTTTAGTCACAAAGCTCGCAAAACGCCCCGCTTCTGTCCTATATAATAAATAGGTAGAAAACCTTTTTTGACGGGTGTTGAAAAAATGCGGTGAGTGTGCTATAATGAAAGCATCAAATTGTAGGAGGGCATATCCCATGCACCGTTTTTTTGCGCCTATTGCACTCGGTACCGTTAGCGAGGAAACATTTCCTGTTTATGTAAAGCAGTTCCGTGAAGCGGAGATCGAGCGCGTGATGCTTTGTGGCATCGGGGAGATCAAGGCCTCCAACGGTCCGCTTTTTGAAAGCCCGGAGACGGTTGCCAAATGGATCGCCGCCTTCCGTGAGGCGGGCTTTGAGGTCTGCGTCTGGTTGAACGCATTTGGGCACGGGTCACTTCTCGCCCACGCAGAGGAGAGAGAGGCGCGCGAGGGGGGCTTCGCCCACATCGTCGGGCTCGACGGCAGACACAGTCAGCACGGCCTTTGCCCCACCGACCCCAAGTTCCGCGCCCATTACGCCGCTTGCCTGCAAAAGGTGGCGGCCATGCACCCGGATATGATCATGCTGGATGACGATTTTCGCTTGAATGTCCGCGATGGCACCTACGACATCGGCTGCTTCTGCGAGCGTCACCTGAACGCCTTTTACAAAGAGGTGGGAGAGGAGATCCCCCGAAACGTGCTGCGAAAAAAGCTGTTCGCGGGGGGCAAAAACCAATACCGTTCTGCCTGGATGCGGGTGATGGGCCGGTCGCTTTTGGATTTTGCCCATGAAATGCGTACCGCCGTGGACACGGTGGAGGATACGGTTCGCCTGGGTGTTTGTGGTTGCTATTGCACCTGGGATATGGACGGTACCGACTGCATCGCCTTGGCGAAAGCCTTTGCGGGTAAGACCAAGCCCTTTTTGCGGACCATTGGCGCCCCTTATCATGACAGAAAGGTGGCCGCGGCAGTGGAATCCACCCGCATGCAGGCCGCCTGGTGTAAGCAAAGCGGGGTAGAGATCTTTGCTGAGGGGGATGTCTATCCCAGACCTCGCTATAATGTGCCCGCAAGGTCGTTGGAGATCTTCGATCAGGCCTTGCTTGCCGTGGGGGCGGTAGACGGCAATCTGAAATACATGTTCGATTATGTACGTCGTGTTGACTTTGAAAAGGGATATGTAGCGCGTCATATCAAAAACGCTCCCTTGCGCAAAGAGCTTGACCGCGTTTTTGCGGAAAAGACGCCCATCGGCATTCGTGTTTTCGAGGCCATGCGCAAGGCGGAGGCGTGGGATATACCCGAAAGCATTCCCGGCGATGTTGCCATTGGACGCTATCTGCACAAGGGCTTTCAAAGCCGCGCCGCTCGCCTTTTTGCCGAGCTTGCGGTGCCGATCGCTCACGACGAGAGCGAATATCCGGTAGCGGTGTTTGGTGAAAACGCTCGCCATATCCCCCTTGACGTGCTGAAAAACGGTGCTGTTTTGGATGTGACAGCTGCCAAATTGCTTGCCCAAAGGGGCGTTGATGTGGGGCTTGCGTCGGCGGTACCGCAGACCTTTCAAAAGGAGCATTTTATACAAGAGCAAGACACGGTCGGTGGCATTTCTGCCGTTCCGTTAGAGAAGATGAATATTTCACCAACCGCCGAGGTGCTTTCTTTGCTGCAACCCGGCGATGCCCCCGGTGCCTATCTGTATGAAAACGGTGACGGCGTGCGTTTTTACGTGCTGGCAGAGAACAGCTACGCCAGAATGCCCAAGCCGATCGGCGATTATCACAACAGCTACTATCGGCAGGCGCAGCTGGTGAAGGCTATCGAATGGGTGGGCAGAAAGCCGTTGCCCCTTGTTTGCACCGGCAATCCTTACCTTTATGCCATTGCGGCAAGAGGCAAGGACGGTGCTATGGCCGTGGTGCTGTTCAACATCTTTGAGGATGAGATCCTGACCCCCGAGATCATCCTGGATAAGCCCTATAACGGTGCGCGTTTTGTCAATTGCTCGGGCAAGCTGGAGGGGAATAGGCTGACCCTTTCCGAGCTGCCGCCCTTTGGCACCGCCGCCTTTGAGGTGTACTGAATGCAAAAAGAGAGCGTCTGCTTTTGCAGTCGCTCTCTTTTGCTTAAAGCCCCAGAGTGATGGCCGCTATCCGTTTGGCGGCTTTTTCAATGAAATACGCACCAACGGCATCAATGCCCGCCTTATAGCTGGTGGGACTTTCGATTTCACAAATATCCTGCCAGAAGGCGATGTATTCTGCTGTTTTTGCCCGATTGCGGCAAAAATATCGGTATGGGTCATAGGGGCTCTTCTTTTCGTGCCGTTGCCCTTATTATAGCGCGGCCACCGTTTGATTTGCAACCGTGTTTCGGATTTTCATCAGGTGAATATAAAAATTCGCAAAGGTATTGACTTTCTGACAAAAACGGTGCTAAAATGTGAGTGAATTGTGGTGCTGTTTGGCGCAAAAAGGAGGGGTTGTGTGGAGCTGATCCGAAAAAAACGAGATCTGCGGATGACCGAAGGCCCGGTGCTTAATAAGATCATTCGGTTTATGCTGCCGCTGATGATCACCAATCTGTTGCAGGTCTTTTACAACGCCGCCGATATGATGGTGGTGGAGCTTTCCGGTGTGGAGGACGCGGTTGGCGCTGTTGGTACCACCAGCGCCTTTGTGGCACTGATCACCAATGTGTTTATCGGTTTTTCGGTGGGTGCCAATGTGCTGGTGGCAAGAAATATCGGCGCGAAGGATGAGGCGGGTGTTTCCCGCGCGGTGCACACAGCCGTTTGTATGAGCTTGATCTTTGGCGTTTCGGGCGGTGCCGTTGGCATTGCCGTCTCAAAGGCGGTCCTGGTTTGGATGGGAACGCCCGAGGGGCTGTTGGGACTGGCTACCACCTATACTTACATCTATTTCGCGGGCATTCCCTTTATCTCCATCGCCAATTACCTGATCTCTATTTTCCGTGCCAAGGGAGATACAAAAACACCGTTGATCGTTCTGATGCTTTCCGGCATCTTGAATGTGGTGCTCAACCTTTTCTTTGTGTTGGTCTGCCATTTTTCGGTGGAGGGCGTGGCACTGGCTACCGTGATTGCCAATGCGGTTTCCGCGGTGGTGCTGATCCTGATTTTGATGCGAGACCCCGGGCCCTGTCGCTTTTCCTTCAAGCAGCTGCGGATCAGCAAGGATGCTCTTCGCGAGATCATTGGCATCGGATTGCCCGCGGGCGTGCAGGGCGCTCTCTTTTCCATTTCCAATATGCTGATCCAATCCTCGATTTTGCAGGTCAACGATCGTATGGTGGCCGAGCTTGATGTGCCTGCCTCCTATGAGCCGGTGGTAAAGGGGAACGCCGCCACGCTGAGCTTGGAAAATTTTGCCTTTACGGCAGTGAATGCCGTGCACCAGGCCGCAGTGACCTTTACCGGGCAGAATGCGGGTGCCAAACGCTATGACCGTGTGAAGCGTGTTATGGGGGCTTGCTTTTTGGTAGAGGGCTGTGTGGCGGTGCTGATCACTGTTTTGCTGATCCTGCTTCGCAATCCGCTTCTGGCTCTTTACGGCGTGCGTGCCGTGATCGAGGATCCGGTGGCCATGCTGGCATACAATACCGCCAAAACACGCATCTACATAAAATGGGCACCCTTTATCTTCTATGCGGCATTGGATGTTTCCAACGCGGTGCTACGGGGACTTGGCAAATCCATGACCTCAACCACGGTTTCGCTTGTGGGCACCTGCTTTTTCCGCGTAGCTTGGATCTACACCGTGTTTCGGCATTTCTCCAATCTGGAGTCGCTCTATATTTCCTATCCCATTTCCTGGGCCGCCAGCGCCATCGCCGCCTTGGTTTGTGTGGTGGTTGTTTTGCGCCATCGCATTGCCGCTCAAAAGGCGGAGACAAACCAAGTCGGTGCCCTTGATTGAGAATTTGCAAAACCCATAAAACGGTATAAAAAACCGCCACCGGTGTACCTGCCGCAAAGCAGGGACACCGGTGGCGGTTTTTGCTTATTTGTTTATATGGAATTTTCGGCTTTTTCTTTGCTGTTGGCGGTGGGGAGAGAATCAAATCGTTTGATCATTTTCCGCAACGCAAGGGTGGCACAGCAGAAATGGATCAGCGCGGTGATTACCCAGGAGCAGGGGTAGGAGATGAAGATAGAGATCAGGCCTGCCTTAGGGGTGGAGGTGCTCATGACAAAATTGAAGATGGTGGAGATCCATACTACACGGAACAGGCACGCGCCGATCAGTGAAACAATGGTAGAGGTCATGGATTTGCCGAGCCCGCGCACAACGCTACCGCCGACCTCCATAAAGGCGAGCAGGAAATAGGGAATGATGACCCAGAGCATACGGGTCAGCGCTGTCTCAAAGGCGAGATCGTGCATGGGATCACCGCTGGTATCGGTCACGCCGTAAAGCGCAAGAAGCGGGCGGTGCAGAACCAGTAGAAACAGCGAGCTGATTAAAGCGATGCCAAGGGTGACGAGATAGCAGGAAAGCATCAGCTTTTTGATGCGGCGTAGCTTCATGGCCCCCACATGTTGGCTGGTAAAGGTGATGGCGGCTTGGCCGATGGCGTTGGTGGCGGTGTAGACAAAGCCCTCTAAATTGGCGGCGGAAGCGTTGCCGTCTACGACCGGCTGGTAGCCGTTCGGGTCGTAGCCGTAGCTGTTGTTGACACGAACGATTGAGGATTGGATCAGCATATTGGAGACCGAGAAAAGCGCCCCTTGAATGCCGGCGGGGATGCCGATGTGCAGGATGTTGAAAAAGGAATGCCGCTCGATCTGTAACTTTTTAAAGGAGAAGCGGCAGGGGCCTTTCTCCCGCATGAGAATATAGAGCAATACCAATGCCGATACCAAATTAGAGATGGCGGTGGCCATGGCGACGCCTTCAACAGACAGGCCGCAGATTAGCACAAAGAAGAGGTTGAGCAACACATTCAGAATGCCGGTGGAGGAAAGGACAATCAAGGGCGTTTTGGTATCCCCCTTGGCGCGCAGGATCGAGATCAGATAGTTGGTGAGCGAGATAAAGGGAACGCCAGCAAAATAAAAGTAGGTGTAGGTGACCGCCAACTCCAGCAGGTTGCCCTGATTGCCCAAAAGACGCAAAACCGGACGGGAAACCGCAAAGCCAAGGCCCATGCCTACAAAACCGAAGATCAAACTCATGCAAATGGCCGTGTGAACGGTGCGGGAAACGGCCGTGTCATCCTTCGCGCCGATGTGGCGGGCGACCACCACGTTGGCACCTGCCGAAAAGCCGACAAACACATTGATGATCATGTTGATGAAAGCGCCGGTGGTACCGATGGCGCCCACCGCGTTCGGCTCATGAGAAAGTCCCACCACCATCATATCGGCCGCATTATATAATGTTTGCAGCAAATTGGATGCCATCAGGGGTAGTACGAAGAGCATGATCTTGCCAAGAAGAGGCCCCTCGGTCAGATCAAGATTTCTTTTCTTTTTGACCAGTTCCATAAATCACACTTTCCGGCTTTTGCCTTAGCGCTCGCGCAAAGCGGAGCGGGTGGATTGATTTCACCCTCATTATAGTATCCGCTTTGGGAAAAGTCAAGCCGGTTTTATAGGATTTTTTGAAAAATTGCAGCTTGCGTTTGCCCTGGCATGCTACTTGACAGGGGCGGCAGACTTAGGTATAATGAGGGGGTAAAATATGTGTTATTGCGCCGTGCGTGTGATAAAAAATAGCTTTTGTATGTGTTTTTGAAGCGGGAGAGCGAAATATGAATGTACAAAGATCTACAACATTTGAAAAAAACGCTGATTTTGCGTTGGAATTGCCCTATAGCGGTTATGTGACTACCGACAAAAGCTGGCGACAATCCCCCCTTCCCACCGATATTTCCCGCTTGTATTTGGTAGAGGCGGGAAACGGTGTAATCTACTCCGGTGGAGAGCGAATGGTGTTGGAACCCGGCTATGCTTATCTTGCCCCCAAAGGGTTACCCTGCGGCTATTGCGGTAACGACAGCGTAACCAAATTGTTCTTTCATGTAAAGCTGACCCAAAAGCATCGGGATTTGTTTGAAGGGGCGCGGCATTTTGCCTCGTTTCGCATACCGATTGAGCGGATACAGGAAATGACCGCCTTATATTTTAGCGAGGACAAAGCGGATCAGACACGGTTGCGAGCGGCAATTTTGGAAATTCTGTTTCGCTTTTTGCAGGATGAGCGGTGCCGGCGTGAGGAGCTGCCAGACCTTTCCCCGTTGACCGAGCGAGCGCTTGCGTATATAGGGAACCGACTTTGCGCCAACTTGTGCGTGCGAGAGGTGGCGGAGCATTGCTATGTTTCTGCCGCGTTGCTCAGACGCCGCTTTCGGGAGGAGATGGGGATGAGCCCCGCCGCTTATATTGAAAGATGCGTTATGCAGGAGGCGCGCCGCCGCTTGACCGAGGGGGAGGAAAGCCTTGGGGTTATCAGTGAAAGGCTGGGTTTTTGCGACCAATTTTATTTTTCTCGCCGGTTTCGTGCTTTTTTCGGAGTTTCCCCCCGAGAGTACCGTAACGGACACTTCTATACTTAACGGGGCGTTTTTTCACTCGCCGCGGCGCTGTGAGGGATAGACAGCGTTTTTTTGAAAAGCTCTTGCTTTGCGTAAAAAACATCTTGCAAGGATGCTTTTATTGTGTTAAAATAAAAGATGAAAGAAAAAAGGAGGTTTTCTCAATGGATACCAAAAAGCTACTTTCTGAAATGACATTGGAAGAAAAGCTTGGCCAGCTCACGCAGCTCAATGCGATTTTTTTCAAGAAGGATAATACTGCTGATATTACCGGTCCTGCCTCTAAATTGCATATTACCGAGGACGACGCGCATCTTTCCGGTTCGGTGCTGAATTTTATCGGTGCCAAGGATATGAAAGAGATCCAAAAGGTGGCTATGGAGCTTCAGCCTCATAATATTCCGTTGCTTTTCATGCAGGATGTGATCCACGGCTATCGCACCATCTATCCGATTCCTCTTGGTATGGGGTGTACCTTTGACGAGGAGCTGGTCGAGGACTGCGCCCGCATGGCTGGCAAGGAGGCTGCCGTCAGCGGCGTTCACGTAACCTTTTCCCCCATGCTGGATCTGGTTCGCGACGCCCGTTGGGGCCGTGTAATGGAGTCCACTGGCGAGGATCCTCATTTGAATGGCCGTCTGGGCGCCGCCTTTGTGCGGGGCTATCAGGGCGATGATCTCAATGGCAAATACGATATTGCCGCCTGCGTCAAGCACTTTGCCGCTTACGGTGCCCCCGAGGCAGGCCGTGATTATAATGCTGTGGAAATGTCTGAGCATGCTTTGCGTGAATATTATCTGCCCGGCTACCGCGCTTGCGTGGACGAAGGCGTTGAAATGATTATGCCATCCTTTAACACAGTGGGCGGCGTGCCCTCTACCGCCAATAAGCTTCTGCTGGATAAAATTCTGCGTAAAGAGTGGGGCTTTGACGGCATTGTAATCAGTGACTATAATGCCTACCGTGAAATGGTCAAACACGGTGTTGCCGAGAATGATAAGCAGGCGGCCGAGCTGGCAATCAATGCGGGCTGTGATATAGAGATGATGTCTGCTACCACCTACCTTTATGCTAAGAAATTGCTTGAGGAGGGCAAGATAACGGTTGAGCAGATTGACCGTGCGGTTCTTCGTGTGCTGGATCTGAAAGACCGGCTTGGGCTTTTTGAAAACCCCTACCGCGCCGCAAACGAAGAAGAGGAGGCGGCTTTGCACCTTTGCAAAGAGAACCGTGATCTGGTTCGCCGTGCCGCCGAGGAAGCATCGGTTCTTTTGAAGAATGATGGCGTTCTGCCTTTCTCCAAAAAGCTGCGCAAGGTCGCCGTGATCGGCCCCTTCGCCGCGGAACAGGGGATCAAGGGCTTTTGGGCTTGCGCCGGCCGCGACGAGGATTGCGTGACAGTGCTTGCCGGTGTTCGCGCACTTTTGCCGGATGCGGAGGTTGCCACCACTCCTGGTTGCTCTTGGGAGCTGGGCGAGCGCGAAGTGCCGGATCTGGAGAATGCCGTGGAGCTAGCCGCGGAGGCCGATGCGGTCATTCTTTGCCTTGGCGAATATCAAAAGCATACCGGTGAGGGCAATAGCCGCGCCACGCTGACCCTCTCGCCTGCTCAGATGGAGCTGGCGCGCCGTGTGATCGATGCCAACAAAAACACTGCCGTGGTGCTCTTTAACGGCAGACCGCTGGTGATCACCGAATTGGCCGAGATCGCGCCTGCCATCCTTACCGTATGGCAACCGGGTACCGAGGGCGGTAATGCCGCCGCGAGACTGCTTTTTGGCGATGCCAATCCCTGTGGCAAGCTATCTATGACCTTCCCCTATGCCGAGGGGCAATGTCCTATTTACTATAGTCATATGCAAACCGGCAGGCCGGTCAAAAATCCCAAGGAGATCACCCAAAGCGGCTATTGCTCCCGCTATCTGGATACGCCGGTCGATCCGCTTTATGTGTTTGGACACGGTCTGTCTTATAACACCTATACCTATGATCATCTGACGGTCAGTGCCGATGTGATCCACCCTGATGAGAGTCTGGAGGTAGGCATCACCGTGAAGAACGAAGGGAAGGTTGCGGGCAAAGAGATCGTGCAGCTCTATATTCGTGATAAGTTTGCCAGTGTGGCACGTCCGGTTAAGGAATTGAAGGATTTTGCCAAGATTGAACTGGCGGCAGGGGAAAGCGCCGCCGTGATTTTCACTCTGACTGAGGAGGATCTCCGCTTCCATACCGCTGACGGCCGTTTCGATAGCGAGGCTGGTGAATTTGAGGTCTTTGTGGGTAAGAGCAGCGAGGATTGCCTTTGTGCCACCTTCCGGTTAGAGAAGTAAGCTTTTAATAATCTCAAAAAAGCATCTCAAAACAGATAAAGAGAGGGGGAGAACTATGGAAAAAGAACAGAAAAGCGGCGGTGTGCATGCCGGACACCGCGCGAGAATGCGCGAGCGCTTTCTCAAGGTTGGTGGAAACGGTTTTGCCGATCATGAGCTGCTGGAGTTGTTGCTGTTTCAAGCGATCCCCCGAAAGGATACCAACAGCCTGGCCCATCGGCTTATTGAAGAGTTTGGCTCACTTTCCGGCGTGTTGGAAGCAGACATAGACTTGCTTTGCCGGGTGGAAGGTGTCAGCTTGCAGGTGGCGGTCAGCCTTAAGACGGTAGGCGAGGTTGCTTGCCGCTATGCCGCGGAAAAATTTGATCCGGAAAAGAAGAAAACTGTTTTTGACAGTCCCGAAAAAATTGTTACCTTTCTGGCCTCTCGCTATTTGAGCGTGCCGGTGGAGCGTGTTTACCTGCTACTGTTTGATAACGGTATGCACATGATTGACTGTTATCATGTTTGTGACGGTTCGATCGTGGGGGCGGGTACCTCGGTGCGGCGTATGGCGGAGCGGGCTTATAAAAAGGGTGCCGCCAATGCCATTCTCGCCCACAATCATCCGGGGGGTATGCCGTTCCCGTCAC
Source organism: Oscillospiraceae bacterium (assembly GCA_015065215.1). Classification (GTDB taxonomy): domain Bacteria; phylum Bacillota; class Clostridia; order Oscillospirales; family CAG-272; genus Firm-07. The sequence continues at coordinate 48,365 of SVQT01000011.1, forward strand.
AGGATGACATTCGTGTGACCCGGCGGCTCCATCAGGCGTTGGAGATTTTGGAAATTTCTTTGTTGGAGCATTATATTTTTGCGGATCACGCCTATGCGCCGATTTTAAACCGATGCGTTGGGATACATGACGAGGGGTTGAGCTACAGCGGCGAAGCGGCAGTTGCTTCTTCTGCCAACGAATGGATCAAAAAGAAGCTTTGAGCCAAAAGGAGCTGTCAAAATGGAAGAAAAGGATAAAACGCAAGAGCAGAGCGTTTCCTCTGTTGAGATAGCACAGGAATCTGTTCTTGCCAGCGAAAAAAAAGAACAGCCCGCAAAACAGCATGGTTTTTGGGCGTTTTTGGATAGAAAAGATATTAAGTTTTCACTCAAGCGCTATGGCATAGATGCGCTGAGCGCTATGGCACTGGGTCTGTTTGGATCACTGCTGATCGCTACCATTTTCAATGCGATCGGGCTGATCCCGGGGCTTGGCTTTTTTGCCACCATTGGCTCCTACGGCAGTAAAGCCGCAGGGCCCGCGATGGCGGTGGCGATTGCCTTTGCCTTAAAAGCGCCGCCGCTGGTGATCTATTCTGCCGCGCTGGTTGGCTTTGTTGCCAATGATATGGGCAAGGCGGGTGGGCCGCTTGCGGTGTTGCTGATCGCCATTATTGCCGTTGAATTTGGCAAAGCGGTCTCGAAAGAGACAAAAGTGGATATTTTGGTCACCCCCTTTGTCACGGTTTTTGTGGGTGGCGGTCTTGCTATTTTGCTGGCCCCCCACATTGGCACTTTGGTTGGATATATCGGTACCTTTATCGGTTGGGCAACCTATCAGCAGCCCTTTGTGATGGGTCTTTTGGTTTCTGTGGTGGTGGGCATGGCGTTGACCTTGCCGATCAGCTCGGCGGCTATTTGTGCCGCCATTGGTCTGTCGGGGAGTGCCGCTATTGCGGCGGGACTGACCGCAGAGCAGGTACAGGGTATCGCTTTGGCAGGCGGCGCCGCCGTTGCCGGTTGCTGTGCCCAGATGGTCGGTTTTGCCGTGATGAGCTTTAAGGAAAATCGCTGGGGCGGCCTTGTTTCGCAAGGCCTTGGTACCAGTATGCTACAAATGCCCAATATCATCAAAAACCCCCGCATCTGGATTCCCCCTACGGTTGCGGCCGCTGTTACAGGCCCTCTTGCTACCTGTGTTTTTAAATTGAGCATGTACGGCGCCGCTGTCAACGCAGGAATGGGGACTTGCGGCATGCTGGGGCCAATTGGTATGATCCTTGGTTGGTATGGCGGTGATCATCCCGGCACTGTGGGTTTTGTGGATTTTTTGGCCCTTGCGCTCATCTGTTTGATTCTGCCTGCATGCATTAGCCTTGGGCTTTGCTTACTCTTCCGACGCTTGGGCTGGATCAAGGAAAATGATATGAAGCTTTGATCTATTCGGGGCTGCCTCAAATGCACATTTGGGACAGCCCTATATTCATGAGAGAAAAATCCATAAATTCCACTTCTTTACTCTATGCAAGGTTGTGAGGTCTGTGTTATAATGTGAGAGAAGAATCACAAAAGGAGACAATTGCGATGAGCCGTGAAAAAATATTGTTTGACCGGGATTGGTACTTCCATCGGGGTGCGTTGGAAACCGCTTTGCCTAACCGCAAGGGAACTGCCTATATGTCTGCCAAGACAGAGCGCGTCAAATTAGGGCCGGCGTGTCGGCATTACGTGATCCCCTCGAATTTTTCCGCACAAAAGGTGCATTTGTCGGAAAACTGGAGCAAAGTCCATCTTCCCCACGATTATCTTTTGAATGACATCCCGGATCAGAAATACAATGAGGCGCTCGGCTTCGTGGACCATGACGGCGCTTGGTATCTCAAGCGTTTTACATTAGAAAAAAGCGATCGGGGAAGGCGGCTTACACTGCTTTTCGAGGGTGTGACAGGTCATTGTACTGTTTGGCTGAACGGTTGCCTTTTAAAGCATAATTTTTGTGGTTATAACAGCTTTGAGGTAGACATTTCGGATGTGGCGGATTTTGATCAAGAGAACGCGCTGGCTGTTTTTGTCGCGCCCTATTATTACGAGGGTTGGTGGTACGAGGGTGCCGGCATTTATCGCCATGTCTGGCTCAATAAGTGCGAGAAGGTTTCGATTGATCTGTGGGGCGTTTATGCCAAGCCGGTGCCGCAAAAGGATGGCAGCTGGACGGTGGAAACCGAGTTGACCGTGCGCAACGATGATGATGCGCCGCGCCGCGTTTCGGCTATGGGCGAGATCACCGACGCCGCGGGGAAACGCGTTTGCGCGACCGCGTTCAAGGGCGGCCTTGTTGCCCCCCGTGAAAAGCGTACCTTTAAGGCGGCGTTTATCGTTGCCGCCCCCGCTCTTTGGTCGCCTGATGAGCCGAATCTTTATACCGTTCACACGACCCTGCACGCAGGGGCTAAGGAGATTGATCAAAACGATGTCCGTATCGGCTTCCGCTCTTTTACGATGGATCCGGATAAAGGGTTGTTTATCAACGGCAAGCCCTATAAGATCAAGGGCTATTGCGCCCATGAGGTTTGCGGCTTTGGGGGAAAGGCGGTAGCGGATAATATCCAGCGTCACCGTGTCAAGCTCATGAAGGAAAGTGGCGCCAACGCCTACCGTTGCTCGCATTATCCCCAGGCGGAAAGCTTGATGGACGCTTTGGATGAGAACGGCTTTATCGTCATGAACGAGACCCGCTGGTTCGAGAGTACAGAGGAAAGCCTGGCACAGCTGGAAATGGTGATCAAGCGGGATCGCAATCGCCCCTCGGTCTTTTTCTGGTCGCTGGGCAACGAGGAACCGCACCATACCACTGACGTTGGCCGTCGGATCTTTAAAACTATGAAGGCCTTCGCCCGCAAGCTGGACGACAGACCGATGATCACCGCCGTGACGCACGACCCGGAAAACGCTACCGTTTATGAGGATTGCGACCTGCTGGGCATCAATTATAAATGGGATCACTACGAGGCCGTGCATGCCAAATATCCGAACAAGGCGATCCTTTCCTCCGAGTGCGGTGCCACCGGGACCACCAGGGGCTGGTATCATGCCGCCGATCCCGCAAGAGGGGTGCTTTCCGCCTATGATACCACCATCAACAACGCTTTCCGCAGCCGCGAGGCGACCTGGCGTTTTATTATGGAGCGGGAGTGGCTAATGGGTGGTTATCATTGGGATTTCAATGAGCATCGCGGAGAGGCTGCTTGGCCCCGCGTTTGCTCTGTCAGCGGTACGGTGGATCTGTTCTGGCGCAAAAAGGACGCTTTCTATCAGCACCAGTCCTTCTGGACCGACACGCCGATGGTGCATCTGCTGCCTCATTGGAACCACGAGGGGCTGGAAGGGGAGCCGATCCGTGTGGTGGCCTATACCAATCAGCCCCGGGTGGAGCTGTTTTTAAACGGCGAGAGCCTTGGCTCGGTCGGGGGCTTGCAATGGGGGCACGCTGAGTGGCAGGTGCCTTATGCCGCGGGGCGATTAGAGGCTGTTGCCTTTGATGAAAAAGGAGACAAAACTGCCCAAACGGTACGCCAAACAGCGGGAAAGCCGGTTCGCTTAGCCCTCAAATTAGAGACCGATGACCTAAAGGCCAACGGCAGCGACATGGCGCTTATTGGTGTCACGGTGCTGGATGCCGCGGGCAGAGAGGTCCCTCATGCCGAGCCTACGGTACGCTTTGTGGTGTCGGGAGCCGGTACGCTTTGCGGAACAGGTGCCGCCAATACCGATCACGTGCCGGTCTCCTGCCCGGATCGCAAGCTTTGGCAGGGGCAGGGCGCCGTGGCTGTTCGCGCTGGGCTGGAGCCCGGTGAGTGCTGTGTGATTGCCGAGGCTGAGGGGCTTGGCAGCGCGATTTTACGGTTTGATTTTTCATAAGAAGAAAAATGGCGAAGCCTTGTCCAAAGCTTCGCCATTTTTTTAGGAGCGGTCCTGTGGACCGCGGTCTTTGGAGTACACGATAACTGTGGGGTTGGTCTTTTCCAGATCCTGTATCAAAAGGCGGAGATGTGCGCATTGCTCCTCGGTGAGATTGCCAACATTTAACGTGCGGGTGTTTTCCCGCCCCAATAAATAATCGGTTGAAACGCGGAAGAAATCCGCAAGCTTTACAAGCATTTCGATAGAGGGCAGAACGTTGTCGTTTTCCCAATTGGAAACACATTGCTTGGTGACGCCGATCCTGGCGGCAAAATCCACCTGGTTCATGCCGTGCAGCGTGCGCAGCTGCTTGATCCTTTCGCTCAATGTTACTTTCATAACGCCTCCAAATCCATTTTCTAAATACTATTATAAATTGTTGGTTGACAACTGCAAAATACTTTAGTATAATAATAATTGACTTTGGGGGGTGCTATTAATGAAGGAGATCAAATTGTGCCGCAGTGTTGGGCTTTATTTTTTTCTTAACATAATTACACTGGGTATTTACGGTATATTCTTTTGGCACGGTTTAATTCGGGATGCCAATGATTTGTTGAAAGAGGATGGCAAGCATACGCCCGGTGTATTGCCACTGTATATGTTCTCTTTTTTAACGTTGGGTATTTATTTTTGGATATGGCAACGTCAATTTTGCCGCCGCATGGTCGGTTTTGGTGGCACCGCACCTTTCACTGTGAATGGGTGCTGCCTTAGCCTTGTTGTAAAAGCTCCTTTGTTTTTAATTGTTATGCCTATCCGCTTCTGCATCGCGCAAAAGGAGCTCATTGAGGCATTCAATTTGTTGGTGCTTGATGCTTGTTTTGGTACGGAAGATGATGAAGATGAGGACGATGATGAAGATGAAGAAGATGATGAAGATAAAGAAAGCAATAACGACCTCTACTGGTAGTTCTTTTCTTTCTTTTATATATGTGTGCGCGAAAAAATGCCGCAGAGAGCCGCAATTACCGGAGCTCCGCGGCTTTTTTGCGAAAAGCGCAAACGCTTCCTTTTATTATATATAGGGGTTTACAGGGGGTGTCAACCACAAGATTTAGGGGCCGAAAAAAATTCCTGAAAAAAGCAAAAAAATTTTTCAAAAAAGTGTTGACAAGCCCTTTTATTTGTGTTATAATGTGCAAGTCGCCGCGAAAAAGAAGTGGTGACAAACGGTCTTTGAAAATTGAACAGTAAGAGATAAGTATGAAGCAAGGACACACGAAAGTGTGTAGCAAGTGCGAAGAACATCTCGTGAATTCTGAAAGAGAA
>SVQT01000060.1 GCA_015065215.1 Oscillospiraceae bacterium
CGCCCACCGACTGAGCTAAATCGGAATATTCGTTTCACTCATATTCCTCCTTAGCTCAAGCCGCCCACCGACTGAGCTAAATCGGAATATTCGTTTCACTCATATTCCTCCTTAGCTCAGTCGGTAGAGCGCATGACTGTTAATCATGATGTCGCTGGTTCAAGCCCAGCAGGGGGAGCCATCGTTACAGGACGTTTTTACGACCTGTGGCAAAAAGCCTTGTTTTACAAGGCTTTTTTGTTATTTAGGGCAAAAAACTGAGCTGAAAACAATACAACTTTTGAAAAACGATGGGATTTACGCCAACGACATCATGGCACCGCTTAAAAAATTTGTTTTGCGCAATTGACGGAAATGTTGTTTTGTGTAATAAGTCGGTCGTTTTGTTTCTTTTTGCGACTTTAGATTTATGCTATAATATGGATGTCTTATATAAGTAAAACGGAGGTATTACGTATGATCACATCACAGGATATTAAGGCGGCCGCGAAAAGAATGGGGGCCGATATTGTGGGCATCGGCTCGATTGATCGCTGGAGCACCGCGCCGATTCAAATGGACCCCAAGCAGATTATGCCCAAGGCAAAATCCATCATCGCTCTCGGCTTCCGTGTTTTGCGCGGATCGCTCAGAGGTGTTGAGGAAGGCACCTATTTTTCGAATTACTCCGCAATGGGCTACGGTGGAATTACATATCTTTATATGCCTATGACCGTTATTAATTTGAGCAAAATGATTGAAGACGCGGGATATGAGGCAGTCCCCATGGGACATCAAAGCGACTGGCGTGCCATTGATAATTCCGGCTATTTGCGTGAAAATTATTCCAGACCGGTAGCACCTGGCAAGGCTGCCCCCGACGTTATGATCAGTATGCGTATTGCGGGATTTTTGTGCGGTCTTGGCGAGATTGGATATTCAAAAATGTTGTTGACGCCCGAATTTGGTCCTCGTGTTCGAGTTGGCATCATCATTACCGAGCTTGAGCTCGAGCCCGATCCGATCATGGAGCCCGGCACGCTTTGCAATCGCTGCATGGCGTGTGTGCGCGAATGTCCCGGTGGCTGTATTCCTGCTGATAGAACGATTAAGGAAAATGTCGGCGGGTACGAATTGGAATGGGCAGACGTGGATATGGAAAAATGCGATTGGGTATTCCAAGGCGGTGCCGAATGCAAAGAGGGTGAGGAAGGCAACTTCTTTCCGAATTCAAAGAGCAGAGCAGGGAAGTACAAGCCGTCAGAAATTTCTCCGTTTGCACAAGCTCCCAAGCACCTTTATAATTCCGGCAAAGCTATTTGTGGCGCAAAGGGATGCACACGAGCTTGCATGATTAGCCTTGAAAAGCGAGGCGTTTTGAAAAACAAGTTTGAAAATCCCTTCCGAACCAATAAACCCTGGAAGGTGGATTGGTCCAAAGAGGCGATCGAGGTGGATTATAAAGCTCCGTATGAGGGACTGGATTCCCCTAACGCTAAGGTTAAGAGTAAATCCGACACCGATTGACAGAATGATATGAAATATTGTGTAGGATTTCAACTATACGAGAACGGTGAGGAGCCTTTTTCTCAAATTGTCGCCACGTATAAGGAGCACATATCCGATGTGTTTTTTGCATGGCAGGATATTGCAACCGGCAGGAGCGCGATCGCAACACGCCACGGTTACACCGATTGGTCAGCGCAAAAAAGGACCGAAGAAGAACTGCGCGCGATCAAGCAAATGGGTGTAAAACTTGACTTGCTTTTTAACGGAAATTGCTATGGAGAGTATGCGATTTCTGAAAAACTGGCGAACACAGTCGTTTCTGTGATAGAATATTTGGAGAGCGTTGGCTGTGGTGTTGATAGCATTACAACGGCCTCTCTCGCGATTGCGCATACCATCAAAAAATATTTCCCCAAAATCGAGGTGCGCGCATCGGTCAATATGCGTATTGGAACGGAAAAGGGAATGGAATATCTTGCGGATCTGTTTGATACCTTTCACGTGCAAAGGGAATACAACCGAGATCTTTTGCGTTTGAGGGAACTCAAGAAGTGGGCGGACGTGTCGGGGAAAAAGCTGATCATGCTTGCAAACAGCGGTTGCTTTGCCAACTGCTCGGGACAGAGCTTTCACGACAACCTCGTAGCGCATGAGGCGCAAATATGTGAGGTGAAGAATTTAGATGATTTTACTCCTTACGTTTGCTGGCGAGCCTTGAAAAACAAGGATAACTGGCATATGCTGTTAGAAAATACGTGGGTGCGCCCTGAGGATATTCATCATTACGAAGGAATTTTTGACACTGTTAAGCTGGCAACGAGAATGCATTCGCTCCCGGGGATGGTGATCGATGCCTATGCTCGCGGTCGATTTGTTGGCAATACGCTCGACTTGTTTGAGCCCGGTTTTGGCAGAGCGATTGCGCCTTATATCATCAGCAATCAGGATTTCCCGGAAAATTGGTTTACAAAAACGTCTTCTTGTGATAAAATATGTCATAGATGTGGGTATTGCCGGTCGGTACTCGAACACATTCTTATCAACACAGAAGGAAATGAATGACGGTGGATAATCGTTTTTTTGACCATTTATGTATCTTGAACATTGCGGTTATTTCAGGCGTGCGACCTCGCGGAAGAGTGGTTGACAACAGTCTGCATGGTAGGAAAAGTTGCGGGATCTTATATATTTGGAATGGGGAAGCCTGTTTTTATAGCGAGCAGGGAGAAATGACCGTTGCTTCGAGTGGCGAATTGCTTTTTCTCCCCAAGCACAAAAAGTACAAGATGCGGTACACAGCAAAAAGCACGACCTTTGTTTTGGTAAATTTTGAGCCGATTGACAAAAACGGCGAGGAGGTCTCTCTTTTTGAAGACATTACCGTTCTGGCAAAGGACGATGAGCTTCACGGATTCGCGAAAATCATGACAAGCTTTGAGCTTTGCGGTGCATCTAAGACGGTCAGCGCGACACTGCGAAAAAAAGAGCTGATTTACCGCTTGCTTGGGGCGATTTACGCATCGACGCCCTATTTGCCGATTGGGTACAACCTCGATTCCAAAATAGCCGACGGCGTGCGCTTATTGGAGCAGACATATCTTGAAAACTTACCGATTATAGAATTTTCTAAGGCTTGCCATATGAGTATCAACGCGTTCAGATGCCTATTTCAAAAGCAGTTCGGAACATCTCCTGTCAAATATCGAAACAATTTGCGTATCGAAAGGGCCAAGGAACTGTTAAGTGAAGGCAGCTTTACGGTTTCGGAAGTGGCATACAGCAGTGGCTTTGAAAATGTGGGCTATTTTTGCAGATATTACCGTCAGATCACAGGGGAATCCCCGAGTGAAACAAAAAAGAAAAATCAATTTGGCGAAGTGCAAAATCGCAAGCCGTCATTTTGAACGCTAAGCACAAAACAAGAGGAATCCGAAACGAGCGCCTGGTGGTGACGGTTTCGGATTCTTCTTTGTTTGGTAGCAAAGCCGGGGGCGGCGTTGGGCAAAATAACAACCATGTTTTTTGAGAGAGCTGTTTTGTTTGTTGCAAAAAGCGCATATATTGATATGATCCAAAACCGCTTGGCAACGTGTAAATAGAGCCGAAAAGCAAAAAACAGCAGCCTTGGGGAGAAGCGGCGAGCCGATTTTCCGCGGGCCAACAAAAAATCTATTTTTTGACAAAAATATTGACATTGCGAAATAATGTGCTATAATTATATTATATATTGGCATATGTGGCGTTTTTGATAGAAAAGACAGAGAGCTGTCGCTTTCGCGCAAATGTATGCATATAGTATATATCAATAAAGGCAATAGGAGAATTACTATGGAATGTGAAGTTATTACGCTGAAATGTCCCAATTGCGGCGCGCCGGTTTCAATGAAAATGGAGGAGTGCGAATATTGCGGCAATCCCATTGCGATCAAGACTTATGACGCTGTTAAGGACATGACCCCCTTGCAGGTCAACAAGCAGGTCAACTCTTACCGCCAGGCAATGGTTGAGAACCCTGACGATCAAGGCTTGAATATGGCTGTTGCTTTCTGTTTCTTCAAGCTGAAGATGTACGACAAGGCTCTTCCTTGCTTTGAAAAGGCGATGGTTGATAACTTTGACAATCCCGAACCCTTCTTCTATGCGGCGGTCTGCTTGCTGAAGGGCAAGAAAGCGTTCCTGACTCCCCGCCCTGTGATCGACAAGATCGAGGAATACATCAACGCGGCACTGATGATCGAGCCGCAGCCTCTTTTCTACTACTTCTGGGCGTATATCAGATACGATCACCACTTCCGCAAGTCCTATAGAATGAACCCCAACTACCAGACCCTGTTTGCTCAGGCAAAACAGGCGGGACTGACCATGAGCGACGTCAATAAGCTGTATTCGGTTCTTGGCGTAGAGCGCCCTTCTTGTCTGTAAGACACCCCTGACGGGAGGAGCCCGTCGTTTGCTTCACGGTTATCACGCTTGTTGCCACAAATGAGCGAGGTAGTATAAACAACAATAATAATTTTCTACGGAGGACAATATAGTTATGGCAAAGAATCCTGAATTGCAGGCTGCGCTTAAGGGCAAGACCCCTGAGCAGAAAAAAGTTGTTAAATATTTCCTGGCTTCCGGCTGCTTGTCCGGTAAGATGAAAGATGAAGAGTATGACGCCATGGTGTTGGCAAAGCTGAACTCTCTTGACGTAAAGCAGAAAGCTCTCAACAAGATCGGCCTTGATGAAGAAGAGCTGCAGGAGATCCCTCCTGTATACTTCCATGGTTGGGAGTACGACGGCGCTTACAAGTGCGTTGGTAAGGACGGCAAGAACCGCACCTCTAAGTACAGTGCTACCTACTTGTTCTTCAGCGATACTCAGGTTTACATGTACTACATCCTGTTTGACATGGTTTCTGAGAGCAAGAGCGAGAAGACCGAGGAGTACTTCTACAAAGATATTACCAACTTCTCTACCTCGAACGATTCCGTTGAGATTACCACCTTCTCCGGCTGCCAGGGTAACACCCCCAACAAGAAGATGGTTGAGACCAGCCGCTTTGCGCTGATCGTTCCCGGCGACAAGTTCTACTGCTCTACTACCGGTATTGCTGATGTTGACCAGACCATCAGCGGTATGAAGCAGAAGCTGAGAGAGAAGAAGACTCAGTAATTTGCAATTTCATACACTCGATTGAGTACTCAAGCGGGCGGGGGCTATATGTGTGGCCATATAGTCGCTGCCCGCTTCGTTTATGAAGGGTTTTGCTATGAAAAAAAAGAAAAAAAGCAAAAAGTGTCATTGCTGCAATGACAAGGTTTTCACGCTTCACCCCCCGGGATCGGCAGCAGACGTTATCTATGAGCTTCCCCCGCAAAGGGAATTGATTCGCCCCAATCCCCACTACCTGCGTGTGATTTTGTATCTGCTTTGTACGGCGGCGGCAGGATTTTTGATCTATTTTGGCGCCCATTGGCTGTTTGGAGCATTGGTTGAACAGGGGAGGCTTGCCGCCGATTTCAAAACGGTAACGGTATCGGTTTGGATTGCCGTTGGCTGTTTTTTGGTTTTTGTGTTTTTTGTTCGAAAAAGGATACTGATCTGGTTCGTACATCTTTATCAATACTATGCGCCTGACGATATGCGGTTGCGTTGCGTTTTTACCCCCAGCTGCTCAGAATATATGATTTTATCTATTGAAAAATACGGCGTGATCCGTGGCATCTACAAGGGGATGCAGCGTTTGAAAAGGTGTCACCTGCCAAATGGTGGAGAAGACTATCCGTAAAAATCTCAAAAAGCTATTGACAAGCCACAGGATCGGTGGTATAATAATAGCGTTCGAAAATCGCATTGTCCAATATGCACCTTTAGCTCAGTTGGTAGAGCAACTGACTCTTAATCAGTGGGTCCCGGGTTCGAATCCCTGAAGGTGCACCAAAAGGACAGTGCGGTTTTCTTTTTTTGCTTTTATTTGATCGGCTTTTGCTTGAAAAACTGTCCAAAAGAACACAAGTGTTGGCATCGCGCCCATTTGTTTGATCAAAATTTCAGATCTTGTTCACACAGCGGCGTTGCAAAAAGCGGGGAGATGTGATACAATCAAAAGAGAAGCCTTGAGAAAAGGAGGGAGAGACGGTGTTTCACATTCTGGTTGCGGATGATGATAAAAATACCAGATTGCTTTTTAAAGCGGTGTTGGAGCGGGAAGGCTATACGGTCAGTACCGCTATCAATGGCGAAGAGGCATTGGCGATATTGGATCGGGAACATATCGACCTTGTGGTGATGGATATTATGATGCCAAAAATGGATGGCTATGAATTTACCAGGCTAGTGAGAGAGAGTGAAGATAATCTGCCGATTTTAATGATTTCGGCAAAACAGCTGCCGGCGGATAAGCATAAGGGATTTTTGGTGGGAACCGACGATTATATGACCAAGCCCGTGGATGAAGAGGAAATGCTTTACCGCATCAAAGCACTTTTACGCCGGGCGAAGATTGCCAATGAACGGCGGATTGTTATTGGCTCGGTGGTGCTGGATTATGACGCAATGACGGTTACAAAGGGCGACACGGTACAGGAATTGCCGCAAAAGGAATTTTTGTTGCTTTACAAATTGCTCTCTTATCCGGGTAAAATTTTCACCCGGATTCAGCTGATGGATGAGATCTGGGGCTCGCAAAGCGATACCGGTTGGGAGACGGTGACCGTGCATATCGGAAGACTTCGCAAACGATTTGAGGGCTATGAGGAATTTGAGATTGAGTCGGTGCGTGGGCTTGGCTACAAGGCGGTGAAACGGGTATGAAAAAACGGTCTTTGACCTCTGAAGAAAAACGGCGACGCAAGCAGGAGCGAAGCCAACGAGGCAGAATGACTTTGCTTCTCTCAACCGCCATTTTCTGCGGTTTATTGCTTGCCATCGGACTTGCCGCCTTGATTGTTGCCGTTTTGGTTTTTACCGATGTGATCGGCGATTCAGAGGATGCCATGCATCCCATCTATATCATTCCCATCATGGCGGGGTGCAGTCTGATCATCGGCACCGGTCTGCTGATTTTGCTGAATAAGGTGCCGTTGCGCCCTTTTAAAGCCCTGGTTACCCGCACCAATCAACTGGCAGCGGGGGATTACAGTGTACGCATGGAGCCGCAGGGTATGATCTATAACTACGCCGGCTTTAAAGAGCTGTCAGACAGCTTTAACAAGTTGGCGGAGGAATTACAGAATACAGAGATGTTGCGTAGCGATTTTGTGAATAATTTTTCGCATGAGGTCAAAACTCCTATCGTATCTATCGCCGGTTTTGCCAAACTGTTGCGCAAGGGGAACCTGACCGAGGCCGAGCGAGAGCAGTATCTTATCGTCATCGAGGAGGAATCAAAGCGATTGGCGCGAATGGCGACCAATGTGCTTTATCTCACCAAGGTGGAAAACCAAAGCATCCTGACCAACAAAACCGCCTTTAACCTCTCAGAGCAAATTCGTAGCGCCATCTTGCTGTTGGAGAATAAGTGGAGTAAGCGGGATTTGGATTTTGAGCTGGAGCTTGCCGAATTGCAGATCATCGCCAACGAGGAGCTGTTGCGGCAGCTTTGGATCAATCTGTTAGATAACGCGCTCAAGTTTACGCCCGATGGGGGCAAAATTATGGTAAAAGTAGCGGAACGGGGCGAGAAATTGCAAGTATGGGTTGGTAATACAGGCAGTGAGATTTCCCCCACGCATATGGATAAGATCTTTCGCAAATTCTATCAAACGGATGAGTCACATTCTGCCGAGGGCAGCGGTGTGGGTTTGGCGATTGCCAAACGCGTTGTGGATTTGCACCGTGGCACGATCGGTGTGGAAAGCGCGGATATGATCACTACCTTCCTTGTGGAATTGCCGAAAAAATGAACGCACATGGGGGAATTTTTGTTTTCCCCTTGGAAAGGAGAACGAGATGACCAAAAAAACAATAGCCGGTATTGCTGCCGCGGGCGGGATCATCGCCACTTCGGTGCTGATTTCGCATGTTACCACGCGCCATTTGGTAAAGGTTGCCATTGACCGCAAAGAGCCCAAAACCGTTAAAACGCTCAAAAAGCATTTGACCCGCTCGCCCAGAACAAAGGAGCTGCTCGCCACCATGCAAGAGCGCGCCAGCCGTTTGCAGGAAATTGCCAGCGAAACGGTGGAGATCGCCAGTCACGATGGGCAGACCCTGATCGGACATTGGTACGGGAACCCCAACGCCCGGCGCGTGATCTTGGCAATGCACGGTTGGCGCTCCTCCTGGTCCCAGGATTTTGGCTTGATCTATGAGTTTTTTCACAATCATGGCTGTAGTGTTTTGTATGCGGAACAGCGAGGGCAGAACAACAGCGGCGGCGCGTATATGACGTTTGGTGTTTTGGAGCAATATGACTGTTTGGATTGGATCCATTGGATCAACCGCCGGACCGACAGTGCCTTGCCGATCTATCTGTGTGGCGTTTCTATGGGTGCCTCTACCGTGTTGATGGCATCCGGACAGGAACTGCCGCAAAATGTGCACGGCATCATTGCCGATTGTGGCTTCACCTCTCCCCACGCCATTTGGCGGCACGTGGTCAAAGAAAATCTCCATTTGCCCTACGGCTTCCGCGGCTACACCATCAATCGGATCATCAAGAGGCGTTTGAATACCGACGCGCGGGAATACTCTACGGTGCAGGCATTGGAAAAGAATACCGTACCGGTCTTTTTTGCCCACGGCGGCGCCGATCATTTTGTGCCATTGGAAATGACTTTTGAAAATTATCGGGCGTGCCGGGCGGAAAAGCGATTGCTGATCGTACCGGATGCGATCCACGGGCTTAGTTATTATTATGACCAAAAACGGTATGAGGCCGCTTTGCTGGATTTCTTCAAGGATTTTGATTAAAAGATGTATACTGGCGCAAAAACCGCAATTGCCGCAAGGCTATTGCGGTTTTTGCTCTGACACCTTTTTGCCAAAATAATATCTTTACAAGAAACAAACATAATTCCAACAAAAGGGGTGTAAAATAGAAAGATAGAAAAAGCCGCCAGACGGTATGCAAAAACGACAGAAAAAAGGGGAGATGGCAATGCTGTCAAAAGAGAAAAATGGCGTGTGGCTGCGTTTGTTGCTCTCCGCCCTTGGCGTAGGAACGCTGTTGCTTTTGCTGTATCTGATTTTGCGCGCGCTCGGTTGGATTGATCTGGACCGCGAGGAGCTGCAACAGATGATCGCCTCGGCGGGGGCAGTCGCACCGCTTTTTTATATTGGCATCAGCTTTTTGCAGGTAACGTTTGTTCCCATTCCGGGGGCGGTGACGATCCTGGCGGGGAATTATCTTTTCGGCGCCGGCGCCGCGTTTTTGTACTCCTATATCGGCATGCTGGCCGGTGCGATGCTGGCCTTCTTTTTGGGAAAATGGTTGGGCAAACCTTTTGTGAATTGGATCGCCGGCGGGAAAGAAAAAACCGAAGGATGGCTAAAAAAATTGAAGGGCAGAGAAAAGGTCCTGCTGTTTTTCATGTTTCTGTTCCCCTTTTTCCCTGATGATCTGCTTTGCGCTGTGGCGGGCATACTGCCTGTTTCGACTGGCGGATTTTTGTTGATGCAGTTGCTGACCAGAGCGACCTCGATCGGGGCAACCTTGCTGTTTATGTCGGGGGAGGTGATTCCTTTTCACGGTTGGGGGCTTTGGGTGCTGGGCCTTGTGGCGCTTTTGGGCGTGGCA
>SVQT01000061.1 GCA_015065215.1 Oscillospiraceae bacterium
TGGTGCACACGCCACGTCTCTGGGGCGCGCGCTGGTCGGTCTGTTCGTTGTTCAGGGAGTTAAAGCCCTTCTGCAAAACGGGGGACTTGGACTTGTAAACCTTATCACAACGGCCCTGTCTGACAAGCTGATTGAAAGTTGGCATTTCTCTTCCTCCTTCTTTAATATTTGAAATGACCGCAAAATGGGCATAGTTTGCCCAAAGCGGACACGATACATTATATCACGACCAAAGACGCTTGTCAAGAGAATTTTTTTGACTGCCAAAATTCTCCTTTTTGCATAAAATTTGACACTTTATAGCCGATATTTTGCACCAAAATAGGAGGAATTATTCATTTTATATAGAAAAAGGGTAAAATTGGGGCCGGCACATTCAGGTGCGCAAGGCATCCAAATGCGTCAGCCCCATAAGGCTTGAAGATCAGCGTTTCACAGCCGCCGCAACCTTGGCGGTGATGTTGGGGGGAACCATCTCATAGCCAGTAACGGTAAACTCAAAGGAGCCAAAGCCCTTGGTCATAGCGCGCAGTGCGATGGGATAGTCCATGATCTCTGCCTTGGGCACGATGGCATGCACCACGGTATAGCCCTTGCGGCATCCGGTGTGATCCATACCCATAACGCTGCCACGGCGCTTGTTCAGGTCACCCATAACGGTACCGACCAGCGATTCGGGAACGGTAATATCCAGGTCGCCTACCGGCTCAAGCAGTACAGGATTTGCCTTGGTCAGACAATCCTTATACGCCATTTGCGCGGCGGTACGGAAAGAAAGCTCATCAGAGTCTACATCGTGGTAAGATCCGTCATAAAGATCGGCGGCAAGCTGCACCAACGGATAACCGAGGGCACCCTTTGCCATAGCGTCCTGCAAGCCTTTTTCGACAGCAGGATAGAAGTTCTTGGGAACAGTACCACCCACAACCGAAACGCTAAAGGTCAGTCCCTGCTCTTCGGCCGGCGCAAAGCGGATCTTGACATGTCCGTACTGACCCGAGCCGCCGTTTTGCTTCTTATACTTCGCCTCAATATCAGCCGGCTTGGTGATGCGCTCACGGTACGGGATCTTGGGGTCATCCAGTACGACCTTCACGCCAAAGCGGCTCTCCAAACGGGCCACCAGCACCGACAAATGGGTATCACCCATACCGGAGATCAAAATCTGAGCGGTTTCCTTATTGTTTTCATAACGAAGAGTCTTATCCTCCTCCAGCATCTTGGCAATGCTCTGGGACATCTTGCTCTCGTCCTTGGCGGTAAGCGGCAGGATCGCTTTGGTCATATAAGGAGTGGGGTAAGCGATTTTGCTGTAGACTACAGTACCGCTGGCCGAAAGGGTGTCATTGGTAGCGGTGTTCGACAGCTTGGCAATCATGCCCATATCGCCGCAGGCCAGCTCCTCGACCTCGGTCTGCTTCTTGCCGTTCATGACATAGAAGTGCGCCAGCTTTTCAGCGGTGCCGTTGGCGTTTTTCAGCACCATATCGCGCTTGATGGTGCCGCTCATGACCTTGAAGAAGGACATCTGACCGACAAACGGATCGGCTACGGTTTTATAAACGAAGATAGCGGGGTCGCCCTCTACATTGATCTCTACCTCGTCGCCGTTCTCATACTTCTCCACTTTGCGGGCGGTAAAGCGCGGGAAGGACTCGGCCACCGCGTCCATCATGGCGATCACGCCCCAGAGCTTGGTGGCGGAGCCGCAGTAAACAGGGGTGATAGAGCCGGCGATAATGCCCTCATGCAAGGCGAGCGTTGCCTCCTCACGGGTGATCTCCTCACCGGCAAAGTACTTCTCCATCAGCTCGTCGCTGGTGGCGGCAATGGCCTCATAGAAAGCATCCTTGTACTGGTTGACCATCTCCTTCATCTCGTCGGTGAACTCCACCTCAGAGCGCTTGCCGCTATCCTTATCGTAAGTATAGGCCTTACCGGAGATCAGGTCGATCATGGCGATCTCTTTGCCCACCTGGCAAGGAATGAAGACGGGGCAAAGCGTGTTGCCAAACTTGTCGTGCAGCTCGTAGAAGGATTTGGCGAACTGATATTCGGGATCGTCGCACTTGTTGATAAAGAACACCCGAGGCACACCCGCGTCACAGGCGGCGTTATAGGCAAGCTCAGTACCCACCTCGACACCGGCCTTGCCGTCCACCACGATCACGGCGTTGCCCGCTACGCGCAGCGCCTGCCCTACCTCGCCCACGAAATCGGGATCGCCGGGGGTATCGATGATATTGATCTTGGTATCCTTCCACTCCACGTGCGCGAGGGTTGCGGAAATCGAAATGCCGCGCTTTTGCTCCTCAGGGTCAAAGTCACACACGGTATTGCCGTCCGCAATCTTGCCGCGGCGGTCGGTCTTGCCAGAAAGATAGAGCATTGCCTCAGCAAGAGAGGTCTTGCCGCACTCGCCGTGCCCGAGCAGTGCCAAATTGCGGATCGCTTTGGTGTTGTAAAAGGTAGCCATAGTTCGTTTCCTCCTGTCTCTCCGCTTCACGCGGGATAAAAGTAATGCTGTATGCCGATTTTGGATAAATTTTCATACATTACTTTTATTATAGCGAAAAAAAAGTGCTTTTGCAAGAGAAATTTAGGAAGTTTTTGACATTGGATGTAGAAATTAAAGGCTCTTTTTTGTGCAAATGAAACAATCCCCGTAGCAAAACAAGGCGTATGCTGGAAGAAAAAGCGCCCCCAAGCGAAAATTTCGCTTGGGGGCGGGAAAGTTAATCCTCAGTATAGTTGTATACGATCGTGTAATCGCCAGTGTTGTAATCCCACTTACTTCCCTTTGAAATCGCATTCCACTGCGCCTCGGTACCGCGGTAGTTGATGATTGTCAGGCCGGTGCAGTAAGAGAACGCATAATCACCAATACTTTGAACATTATCTGAAATTGTAACGCTTATAATAGTTGTACAACCTCGAAACGCATAGTCATTTATGTTTCCCACCGCATTTGGTATTACCAAATGTGTCAAGGGACTTCCATTTAGGTATAGATTGCCCCCCTCCAGTGGGTATTTGAAATCGATATTACACCATGACGAGAGATCGCTAATGTGGATAGGAATCTCACTCTCTCCATTGTAAAATATGTCATGACCAATACCACTCACACCGGCAGGAACGATCACACTTGTGATGATATTGCCAAGATCCCAAAAAGCAAGTTCATGAATTTCGTAATTTTTTCCTTTACAATTCGTAGGCAAGGTCAACACTGTATCGGTGCCGGTATAGCCCATTAAATAACAATTAATATCATCATAAAAAATGTAGCCTTCTTCGTCAACAAACAGTTTACTTCCCGCATTAGATGAAGTATAAATGTTTTTTGCATTCCTAAAGCATCCGGAAACATCTATCGAAGAATAATTACATACCTCAATTAGCTTTTCGCACGCTTCGAATGCATATCTGCCAATATTCATCACATTCGCAGGAATTGTGATTGAAGTTAAATTTACACATCCCGTAAACGCCCAATCACCAATAGCAATCACGCTTCCGTCCGTTGGAATAACGCTATTTTTACATCCCAAAATCAAAGTTTTGCTTGCCTTTTCTATCAAGCAATCATTCGCACTATAATAAACCTCATTCCCTTTTTCTACACGTATATGCGATAGTGCATAGCCATCGTCAAACGGAGAGTCTTCTATAACTGTTATCGAAGCGGGTATTAAAAGTTCGGTAACCACCCCTACATCTAAGGCGCCTCTTTCAATACCTATCACGGGAAGCTCATTATAATAGTTAGGGATTATGATTGAGGTAGGATTCTCGGCAATCATATCCACAACAGTATACGCCGTTCCCTCTTGATTGCATTCAAACACAAGTGAACTGGAATACTGCATCACATACCCGCATTTGGCACAAATATTGCTTGTGTTATAGTTGTGTTCTCCCATAGCAGCAATAGGTTGCGTTTCGCTCTCGCCACAAGCGCAGGTACGCGTTTGAACGCCGGCTGCGGTGCAGGTCGCAGGGGTTGTGGTTGTCCACTCCCCCCATGCGTGGGTGTGGGTAGGGTCGGCACCGTTGCCAACATCGTCCTCGTCACAGGCAGCGAGCACAAAAACGCACAAAAAGCACAGTAACGCAGTGAACAACGCCAACAGACTTCTTTTTCTCATCGTTTCTTCTCCTTTCAAAACAAAAAAGTGCGTGACCGAAGCCACGCACCGAAAAACGTATGGCTCCGAATTGCTGCCACGCAATTTTTAGATACATGCACATAAGAGCAGTATGCCAAAAAGGAGCATCCGTTTTTACCAAAAGGTAAAAACGCACACTACACCATTGTGCATTTATTAAATTGCGTGGCACGTTCATTTTAACACAAAAAAATTCCGTTTGTAAACAGGTAGTGGAAATTTTTGTGAAATTCGGCCTGTTTGGGAGTTAGCGTCAGGAAATACCAAACAGTCGCCGGGCGTTCTCGGCGGTGAGGCGGATAGCTGTATCAGTGTCGATACCCTTCACCGCGGCGACGGCCTCGGCAGTATAATACATATAGCCCGAATGGTTCATCTTGCCGCGGTAGGGCACGGGGGCGAGATAGGGGGCATCGGTCTCGATCAGAATACGGTCGTTGGGTACGGCGGCGATCGCTTCGCGCACCTTGGGGGCATTTTTGAAGGTGGCGACACCCGAAAAGGAGATATACCACCCGCGGCGGACAAGCTCCTTGGCCATCTCTGCCGAGCCGCTATAGCTATGAAAAACGCCGCACACATTGGGGTGCCGCAAAACAGCGTCAAAGCAATCGCCGTGGGCCTCACGGTCATGGATGACCACAGGCAGACCGTGCCGCTCAGCCAGTTGGAGCTGCTTTTCCAGCAGATAGGCCTGCTCTGCCTTTCGATCGGCATCCCAATGGTAATCCAGTCCGATCTCACCCAGGGCCACGATCTTTTGTGCCTTGCGGCTCTCGGGCGTGCCGAGCAGCGCCTCCAGGTCGGCCAATGCCGCATCGGGATCGGCATACCGCAGACCGTCCGAGGGGTGGATACCAACGGTGCAGTACATACCCGGATATTTCGCCGCCTGCGCGATGCAAATTTTGGAATTTTCAATGTCGGTGCCGATATTGACGATCGTTCCCACGTTATCGGCAAACAGCGCCGTCAGCAAAGCATGAGCGCCGTCCCCCTCCCGCTCAAAGCGGCTATCGTAATAGTGCGCGTGGCTATCAAATAGTTTTTCCATAATTTCTCCGTTAACAGAATTCATCAAGGCGAGACGCCTGTAAGATTTCACAAATACCATAGCCACTTTTTCTTTGTCGGAAAAAGCCGCAAAGAAAAAGTTAACAAAAAGAACCGGCGTATCATGGGGCCTTGCCCCATTCCCCACCACCTTTTGAAAAAGGTGGACGAAAACTTTCACAAAAAGCATTACGCCGCCGCTTTCGCGGCGGCGTTGTGTAACGGGGTGCGGACGTACAATGCACGCCCCTACATTTCATTATCTTACTCTCTCACCCAAGGGAGTCTCGGGATCAAGGAACACCACCCGCACCTGCTCCTCGCCGCTGGCAAGGATCATGCCGTTCGACTCAATGCCGCACAGCACGGCGGGCTTGAGATTGACCACCAGAATGATTTTTTTGCCGATCAACGCCTCCGGCTCATAGAACTTGGCAATGCCCGAAACGACCTGCCGCTGCTCGTAGCCCAGATCCACCTGCAATTTCAGCAGCTTCTTGGCCTTGGGCACCTTTTCACAGGCAATGATCTTGGCGGTGCGCAGCTCTACGCTCATAAAGTCCTCGATGCCGATGAGGGCACATCCCTCCGGCTTCTCGATGGGGGCGTTGGCCTTTTCGGCGGCGAGGGCCGCTTCCTCACGCTTTTTGATGATCTCGTCCACCACCTTCTCGTCCACACGAGCAAAGAGCATGGCGGCCTCACCGAGAGCCTTCCCTGCCTCCAGCGCGCCAAACGCGTCAATGGTGGCATAGTCGGTCTTGTCGGTGTTCAGCTGGGAGAAAACAGAGGCGGCGGTAGCGGGCAGGAAAGCCTGCAACATCACGGCCGCGGTACGAATGCACTCCAGCAGATTGTAAAGCACAGTACCAAGGCGCGCCTTTTTGCTCTCGTCCTTGGCAAGTGCCCAGGGCATGGTCTCGTCGATATACTTATTGGCACGGCGCAACGCGTTAAAGATGGCATCCACCGCGTCGGCGATGTGGTAGTCGTCCATGTAACGCTCGTACTCCGCTTTGGCGGCGGCAAAGGTCGCCTTCAGCTCAGCATCGGTGCCCTCCTCCGCGGCAGGCGCGGGGATCACACCGTCAAAGTACTTCTTGGTCATGGCGTGGGTGCGGCTGACCAGATTGCCGAGGTTGTTGGCAAGGTCGGTATTGTAGCGGGTCAGCACGTTGGTGTAGCAAATGCGGCCGTCCTGGTCGTAGGGCATCTCAGAGAGGGCGAAATGGCGCACACCGTCCACACCAAAGGTCTCGGCAAGCTCGTCGGCATAGATCACATTGCCGCGGGACTTGGACATCTTGATCTCAGCGCCATCGCCGCCCTTCTTTTCCTCCGCGGCGTTGAACCAGGGGTGGCCGAACACCTTTTTGGGAAGCGGCAGTCCCAGGGCCATGAGGAAAATGGGCCAGTAGATGGTATGGAAGCGCAAAATGTCCTTACCGATGATATGCACATCGCAGGGCCAGTACTTTTTGAAATGGGCGGACTGCTCCTCGTAAGTCTTATCCGGATCGTAGCCAAGAGCGGTAATATAGTTGGTCAGCGCATCCAGCCACACATAGGTCACATGGCGCTCGTCAAAGTCAACGGGAATGCCCCATTTGAAGGAGGTACGGGAGACGCAGAGGTCCTGCAAGCCGCCCTCTACGCGCAGAAAGTTATTGATCATTTCCTTTTTGCGGCTCTCGGGCTGGATGAAATCGGGGTTGGCGTCAATGTGGGCAAGGAGCCTCTCCACATAGTTGCTCATCTTGAAGAAGTATGCCTCCTCCTTGGCCTGCTGCACAGGGCGGCCGCAGTCGGGGCATTTGCCCTCTACCACCTGGGTCTCGGTGAAAAAGGACTCGCAGGGGGTGCAGTACCAGCCCTCGTAATGGCCCTTGTAGATGTCGCCCTGCTCGTAGAACTTCTTGAAGATCTTTTGCACGGCGCTCACGTGGTTCTCATCGGTGGTGCGAATGAAATAGTCATAGCTGGAATTCATCTTATCCCAAATGCCCTTGATCTCCCCCGCCACGCCGTCTACATACTTCTGGGGGGTAATCCCTGCCTCGTTTGCAAGGTTTTCGATCTTCTGACCGTGCTCGTCGGTGCCGGTACAGAAAAAGACGTCATAGCCGCGCAGTCTCTTATAGCGGGCAACGGCATCCGCCATAATGACCTCATAGGTGTTACCGAAATGCGGCTTGCGGGAAGCGTAGGCGATAGCTGTGGTCAAATAAAATTTTTCTTTCATAGTTGTTTTTCTCCTTGGTCAAGTGCCATGGCAAGGCACAGATAAGATATGATATAGTGATGGCCGTACCACAAAAGATGCAGTACGCCGACAGTACAAAGCGACAAAAGCAGATGCCACAGTGAGCGTAGCGTGAACAGGCACACACTTCCAAAGCGTCCTATTCCCCGCCGAAAGGCCAGCGCGACAGCGCGTGAAAGCGGCAGCTCCTCATTCCCCACGGCAAAAGCGGTAGAGAGCGCAAACACCGACGCTATCATGAAAACAAGCAGTGAGAACAGCGCCGAGAAAACAAGACAAAGAATCAAGAGAAGACGTGCTACCCACTCATACAAAAAAAGCTCCCAGAATACCGCGCTATACAAAAAAAACGAAAGGCCGAAGGCACCAAGCACCAGGGTCAGCGGGATCAGGAGCTCCAATGCCAGAACCAAGCTGATCAGAACAGAGCGGCCCAAGCGGCGCCAGGAGGTATAATAATGAAGCATCTCACGCAGCAAGGGGGACTCACCAAGGCAAACGCGCCCCGCAAGGTGAAGTCTGCCCCAAAAGAAGGGCGCCACAAAAAGCAAAAACAAAACGCCGCCCAAAAGCCAATAGATGCCGTCAAGCAAAAGTATAGCGCCAAACGAGGAAAGCCGAAGCTGTATCTCTGTTCGTAAAAGAGCTAACAATTGCATTACGGCAAGCCAAGCGACCGCCATCAAAACGCAGAACAGCAGTGAGGCGATCATGGTAGCAAGAATACCGGAGCGCGTTAAAAGGCGGGAGGTTTTTCGCATCACCTTACCTACGGTGCCGACTTGCTTTTCGGGCATTGGCACTGTCGTATCAACAGCAGAATCCACAGGCACGCTCCTCTCTTTTGCACTCAATAGTATTATTTTAACATATCAAAACACTTTTTACAAGTATCCGGTGTAAAATTTCAAAGAATCCGTATTGAAAATGAAATCGCTCATTGCTCACCCACGGCGAAGGCGGCGGTAGGCGGTGGGGGAAAGGCCGTGATAGCCGTGAAAGACGGTGCTGAAATAATAGATATTCTCATAGCCGCAACGCGCGGCAATATCTGAGACCGCGAAGGTGGTACTCTCCAGCAAGCGGCAGGCAACACGCATCCGTTCGGCAGTGATGTACGCCCCCACAGAAAGGGCGAGCTCCCGGCGGAATTTAAAATTCAGCGTGGAGGGATTGGTGGAAAGTGCCCGGCAAAGCGCTGTCAGGGTCAGCTTTTCGCAGATCCGTTCTCGGATCAGCGATACCGCGCGGCGCACCAGTGGATCGTGGCAATCAGCAAGACCTTCAAGCGTCTCCCCCTCCCGCTCTCCCCTATATTCGGCGGAAATCTGCATCAAAATATCCTCTAACGCATGCTCGCGGTAATAAAGCGATCGGGGATCGGCGGCATCGATGAGCTGTTCGTAACGGTTGATATTCGCAAGAAAACGGGCGGCATCCTGAAAAACGACCTTGCCCGTTGGCAGCGGTAAGGTAAAGGGACACCTGGGATTTTGCGCGAATTTGAGATAAATAAAGGAAATTGGCGTGATCACCGAACGGGTGAAATCCACGTCGTCAGCAAACACGGCGCAATCCCCCGCCCCGATCACGGTTTCGCTCTCCCCGATCCGCAATCGAAAGCTGCCCTCTTTTAAATAAAACAGGGCAAAGGTAGGCTGGCGCCCCTCGGTGACGTTGAATTCCTCGCGCCGTGTCATTTTGTTTTCTATAAATCGAAACGGTTTTTCCACAAGTTCACACTGCCTTTATTGTTTGATTTTATAAAAAACATTTTAGCATATTGTATGGAAAAACGCAAGAGGCTGTGTTAAAATAAAGAAAAAATACCGGGAGGCTTTTTATCATGGAGAGCGTAACACTTTCGATTAGAAAAAC
>SVQT01000062.1 GCA_015065215.1 Oscillospiraceae bacterium
GAGTCCCCCGCCCTGCTCCGTCTTTTGGGCGAGCTGGAAAGCTCCAGCGAAAAATTCCGCTATCTTGGTACCTATCGGGAGATGCTATAATGAAAAACAGTAAAATTTGCCCCAAATGCAATCATACCGACATCCTCCGCTTTGAGGGACAGGTTGGCCCATACGGTTCGGGTAACAATATGCCAATCGGTGTCTTTACCGCTGTAAAAATCCATCGCTACATCTGCACCGCCTGCGGCTTTACCGAGGAATGGATAGACCGTGAGGATATGGAAAAGATCAAAAAAAGCAAAAAAGCACAAAGGTAAACGGTATGATTACAGGTACAAAAATCCGCGCCGGCCTCATCGGCGCAAAGCTTTCGCACAGCTTTTCACCGCGCATTCACGCCGCCCTTGCCGACTACCCCTACGAGCTGATTGAATTAGAGGAAAAGGAAGTCGGCGCCTTTGTGCAAGCAGGCGAATTTGACGCCTTGAATGTCACCATCCCCTACAAAAAAACGGTCATGCCCTTTTTGCGGGAAATCTCACCGGAAGCCACTCGCATCGGCGCTGTTAACACCATTTTGCGCCGTCCGGATGGCACCCTGATCGGTCACAACACCGACTACGCCGGCTTTTGTGACCTGGTGGGCGATTGCGGCGTGCCCTTGGCGGGCAAAAAGGTGTTGGTGCTGGGATCGGGCGGTGCCTCGCGCACTGCCGTGACAGTGGCCACCGATATGGGGGCGGCTGCGGTGATCGTTATCTCCCGCAACGGGGCGGATAACTACGAAAATTTAGATCGCCACACCGACGCGCAGATCATTGTCAACGCCACCCCGGTGGGCATGTACCCCAAAAACGGTGTCGCCCCCCTTTCACTCGATCTCTTTCCCCGCCTGGAGGCGGTGCTGGATATGATTTACAATCCGGCCCGCACCGCTCTTTTACTCCAAGCTGAGCAAAAGGGGATCCCGTACCGTAACGGCCTTTTGATGCTGGTCTCTCAGGCAAGACGTGCCGCGGAGCTCTTTTTAGATACCGTTATCGGGGATAGTGCGGTCCGGGCAATCACGAAAGAGATTGCCAAAGACACCGAAAACATCATTCTGATCGGCATGCCGGGGTGCGGAAAATCCACACTGGGCAAAGAAATTGCCGCCCGCTTGGGGCGTGAATTTGTCGACTGCGACGCTGAGATCGTCAAGGCGGCGGGCTGTCCCATCCCGCATATTTTCGAGACCGAGGGGGAGGAGGGCTTCCGCCGGATCGAAACCGAGGTGCTGGGCGAGATCTGCAAACAAAGCGCGCTGGTGATCGCCACCGGCGGCGGGGTGGTCACACAGGCGCGCAACTACCCCTTGATGCGCCAAAACGGCAAGCTGCTGTTTTTGGACATCGCGCCAAACGATTTGCCAACCGACGGCCGCCCTCTTTCACAAAAAAAATCCCCCGCCCTGCTTTACCGGGAGCGCTTGCCCCTCTACCGGGCAATGGCGGATGAGATCATACCCATTTCCAGGGATATTGAGGAAAATACGCAAAAGCTCATGGAGGTGCTCTCAAAATGAAAATACTTGTGATCAACGGCCCCAATCTGAACATGCTGGGCATCCGCGAGCCGGGTATTTACGGCGACCAAAGCTTTGCCGCCCTTTGCGATTTCATCAAGGCGGCAGTGGCCGAGGTGGGCGCAACGTGCGAGCTGTATCAATCCAATCACGAAGGCTGCCTTGTGGATAAAATTCAAGAGGCCTACGGCAAATTTGACGGCATTGTCATCAATCCGGGGGCCTATACCCACACCAGCGTGGCCATTCTCGACGCGCTCAGTGCCGTGCATATCCCCACCGTGGAGGTGCATATTTCCAATGTGATGGAGCGGGAGGCGTTCCGCCATCACTCCTTTGTTTCACTGGTGGCCAAAAAGACCTATATGGGCCTTGGCTTTGAGGGCTACCGCAAAGCTGTGCGCTACCTTGCGCTGGGGGAGGAATAAGGGCTTGCGCCAAAGCCGCGCGACGATTAAAACGCCAACAAAAAAAGGGGCACGATGCCCCTTTTTTTGTTGGCTGATTACATTTCACAAAGATAAATACGCAATTGCCCATTGGTTACCGAATGCGCAACGGTTGCGTCATCCAGGCAGACAACGCGCTTGTCGCAGATCTGCTCCAGTATGGCCCTGGTGGCCTCGCGCATTTGCTTTTTGCCGCCCAAAACCACCGTTTGCGCGTCATAGCGCAAAATCTCACGGATCTCGTCACAAAGGATCACCCCACGGAAATAGCTGGTGGTCTGCAAGGGTGTACAGCCAAACATATTTTTTAAAACGCGCGTTTTGAAGATCGCCTTATTGATGCCGTTTTCAAGGCAATAGCGATAGCCCTTGAGCAGATACGCCTCATCAAAGCCCTCTGCCGTCATATCCACCGCGTCACCCAGGATGGTGTGCTGGGAAAGGGCGAAAAACATCTCGCCGGAAAGCAAGGTGGAGAAGGCTTCGATACATCCATTGGCATCGGTTTTTATCACCTTGGAATGCGAGCCGGGCAGCACATACACGCAAGCGCCGTAGGCAGGGTCGATCAGCCCCATGAGCTCAGTCTCCTCGCCGCGCATCATGTCGGTCTGGGCAAAGTCACCGGCGCATTTCACCCCGCGAATGAATACAAAGGGGATGCTTGTGATCTCAGGCAGCGACCTTTTTTCCATATGCTCGTGCAGTTCTTTTTTTCCAACAGGTGCCACCAGATGCGGCAAATGGCAAAGGCCGAACTCTGAGGTGATCATACCCGAGGCAAGGATGCATTCCACCTCGTTTTCGCCAACGCTGTTTCGTGCCAAAATAGCGGAAATCCCATCACGTATGGCGCCTTTTAACGCATTTTGATCCTTACGGGCCGCGCCGGCGCCACAGGCAATCTTAACGCTGTCTGCCGCTTGCAGATCACGCACCAGCCCGATGCGGGTATTGGTGGTGCCGCCGTCAATTGTTAAAAATACAGACATTGTTATTCCTCCCATAGTTTGCGATTGATATTAGGCGTGAGCTGTGCCAGCATGCCACCGTCCACCACCAGCTCAGCACCGGTGGTATTGCGGGACTGATCGCTGCCGAGATACCAGGCGGCATTGGCAATATCCTCAAATTCCGCAATATCGCAAATAGGCGTATAGTTTGGCAAGCAGTACTTGGTGTTATTGATGTTATTCTGCCAGCGCTCGGTTTTAATCATGCCGGGCAGTACACAGTTGGAGCGGATGCCGTACTTGCCCCAGTCTACCGCAAAGGACTTGGACATGGCCAAAATGGCGCTTTTGGAGGAGCAGTAGGCACAGCGGTTTTCGGTGACGCGCAAGGCAGAGTTGGAGGTGATAAAAACGATGGCCCCCTTCCCCTTTTCCTTCATCTGCCGCGCCGCCTCGCGGGACATCAGAAAATTCCAGCCGATATTGGTTTCATACACCGCCATAAAATCCTTTATATCTACATCAAGGCTGATTTGACCGATGCCAAGATTGGCGGCATTGAGCACCAAGGCATCCAGCAAATAGCCGTTGGCGCGAATATCGGCAAAAATCGCCTTGACATTTTGCTCGTCAAAGACCTTTGTTTCATAGCCTTTCGCGAATATCCCATAGGACGTGGCGAGTTTTTCGGCGGCCGCGGCGGCATCCTCGCCCCGTCTGCTGCCGATAAAGACATCGTATCCCTCTTTGGCGAACCGCTCGGCAATGGCATAGCCCGTGCCGTTGGTAGCGCCTGTTACAAACACTGATTTTCTCATACCGTTTGCCACCTTACCAATCCGCGACACTGCCGTCCTCGTGATAAAGACGGGGGGTGCTCCATTTGCCGTCATAGATTTTATCCCTCAGTGCTTCCTCATCCAGCTCCACGCCAAGGCCCGGCTTTGTGGGAATGTCGATATAGCCGTTTTTGATCTCAAAGGGCTTTTTGATATAGCCCACGCCAAGGTCGGATTTATCCGGATTGCCGGGGTGCTCCTGCACCAGGAAGTTGGGCGTGCAGGCATCCAGCTGGAGGCAAGCCGCCAGCGAAATGGGACCTAAGGGATTGTGCGGCGCGACGGTGCCAAAATAGAGCTCGGACATGGTGGCGATCTTTCTGCCCTCAAAGATACCGCCGCAATGGCAAATATCCGGCTGTACCACGCTGACCGCCTGCTTTTCCAGCAGCTGACGGTATTCCCATTTACCAAACAGGCGCTCGCCCGCGGCAATCGGAATGGAGGTGGAGCGGGCAATATTTACCATGCAATCTACGTTTTCGGGCAGACAAGGCTCCTCGATAAAAAAGGGCATGTAGGGCTTTAGCTCCTCCGCGAGCCGCACGGCCATGGCAGGGCTGACGCGCCCGTGAAAATCAATGGCAAGATCCACACCCATACCGATTTTTTCACGCACGGCGGCAAAGCGCTCAACGTGCTTTTTGGTATTTTCTGGGTTGTCGATCGGCCGAATGGGGGGAATGATCGAATATTTCAGTGCCGTGTAGCCCTCCCGCAAGCGCTGATCGGCAATCTCCAGCATTTCCGAGATCGGAAATTCGCCGGGTACGCCGGCGCGCTTAACATGGGTGTACATGCGGATTTTATCACGGCATTTTCCACCCAGCATCTCATAAACCGGGCAGTTGTAATATTTACCCTTGATGTCCCACAGCGCCTGCTCGATTCCGCTCATGGCAGAGAGCATCAAGGGGCCGCCGCGGTAAAAGCCGCCACGGTATAGCGCTTGCAAATGATGCTCGATCATCATAGGATCCTTGCCGATGAGATACTCCTCATACTCCCTGATCACCGCCTCGACCGCGGTGCAGTGCCCCTCCAATACAGGCTCGCCAAGGCCAACAATATCGGTATCGGTATAGACCTTTAAAAACATCCATCGCGGCCTAACTTTGATCAGCTCCAGCTTTGTGATTTTCATAATTTCGCTCCTTTTTAAGCAACTTGATTTTAGACAAATAGGCAACGGCTTGACCGGGAACAGCAAGGGCAGCCATACAAAAAGGGGGCTATCCCTTTTTATCTTTTCCTGCTTATTATACAAGCTCTCACCCTGGCCAAGCAAGCCAAAAGGCGATAGAAGATCACCAAAAAGTAACATTTCGCACGCGGCGTTCTTAGATATGTGATGTATATAGTTAAAGTGTAATACAAATCAACACAAATGTCAAGCGAAAACGGTTCAGGCGCAAAGCAAGGCTGACAGAAAGCCGTATTTCCAATTATTTTTCTCAATTTTCCAATTTTGATTTTGGTTATTTCAGATTTTAATTTGCTTTTTTCTGTTTTTTATCAAATTGCGTCAAAAAAGGCCTCATTTTGGCATGAGGCCCTCTTTTTCGTGTTCTTACCAGATGATGGTAAGCGCTCGCTGTAATCTTTCCTGTTCCTCGGCGTCGGTCCCCGCCATGGCGGTAGAGGCGATCAGCTGATCATAAAGCAATCGCTTGTTCGCGTCGCTTTGGGCAATACCGATCTGGGGAAGCGAGGTCGGCAAGCCGTGAGAGCGCATATCGGCGGCAAACGTTGCCACCTCGCTCTCTCTGCCGTTATAGTAGAGCTGGGCAAGCAGTCCGATACCGACGATCTCACCGTGCAAAGAGGCTTTGATCTCCTGCGGGAACAGCGCGCGGGAAAGGTCATAAATCTTGTGCGCGATCGCGCATTGATTAGAGCCGCGGGCCATACCGCTGATGACACCGGTAGCGGCAACGCTGAGGTAGACCAGATCAAACAGCGCCTTGTTGCTCTCACCCGCACGCAACGCCTTGACCGCCTCCGGGAAGAGCGCAAACATCCGCTCATAGGTGTGCTTACTCAGGGCATAGGAAGCATACAGCCCCACATCCACCTCATTTGCCGAAAGATCGCGCACACGCTGCTCGATCTCGATCATTTTTGCCGCCGCGTCATAGACGCCGGAGGCCAAAAGCCGCTCGGGCTGACGGCACATGAAATCCATATCCACCAGCACCCCGTTCACCTCACGGTCATGATGAAAGCTGCCCGCGCGGCGGAAATCCTTGGTGTAGGTCACGCTCAACGGCGTAAAGCAAGCGCAGGTAGCGGAAGAGGTGGGGATCAAAATCACCGGACGATCACCGCGCACCGCCATATATTTAGCGGCGTCGCAAACATTACCGCCGCCAATGCCAACCACAACATCAGCGTTGGCAAAGGCCTCGGTCTCCATTTGCTCCTCACAGGTCTGCACACAGCAAAAGCCGGGATATTCGTGAACCGTATACGGCATCCCGGCGCCGCGAAGGGCGGGCTCAATCACCGGCAAGGCAAGCGAAAAGGCGGTTTTGCCGCCCATGATAAAGGCGTTGGTGCCATGGAGGCGCTTGATTTCCTCCGGCAGCATGGCCGCGGCACCGGCTTCTTGCACATATCTTCCGCAGCCAAAGCGAAAGGAGCTTTCTACAACACGAGATTTTGTCGCCATTTCTCTTTATATCCTCCCTTTAGCACTGTGCCATTTTTTCGGTAAAGCGCCGCGCCAACTCAGTAATACCGTCATAGTCACCGGCCTTCACCAATTTTTTATCAATAATGCCGGTAGCGATACCAATACCACAGGCGCCGGCCTGCATAAACTCATGCAAATTATCAAGATCCACGCCGCCCACGGCCAGAAAACGCATATGCGAAAGGGGTGCCTTGAGGGCCTTGATATAGGAAGGCTTTAGCTCGGAATTGGGGAAAATTTTGATAAAATCCGCGCCAAAATCCCAAGCGGTGGTGCATTCGGTGGGGGTAAACGCGCCGGGTAAGGAGACCAGCCCCAGCTCACGGGTACGCTCGATAACCTCACGGCGGCTATCCGGCGAGATGATATAGGCGGCCCCCGCTTTGGCGGCAAGCTCTACCTGCTCGGGGCGCAGAACGGTACCGGCGCCGACGTACATCTTGCCCTGAAAACGCTCACTTAAAAGGGCGATATTGGCGGCAGTTTCCTCATCCGAGGGGGTTGCGCAGGCGTTGAAGGTGACCTCCATCAACCGAATGCCGCCACGGTACATCGCCTCGGCGGTTTGGAGCAGCTCCTCACGGCTCAGGCCCCTTGCGATCACGATAATACGATGCTTTTCAATGGCGCTGATGATTTCCTGTCTATTGATCATATAAACTCCTTTCCGACCACGCAAAGGCTACTTGCAAGTCGAACAAAAATATGTTAAAATGTAAAAAAAGGGGGGACGCGTATGAAATATCTTTTTCGGGACCGGTTGGCAAACAGCCAGGCGCTATCCACATTTTTCAAGGACAGCAGCGATACGCACCCGGACCATCACGACTATCATCCTCATTATGAGATCTATTTTCGCGAAAAGCCGCTTGCGCAGCAAATCACCCTCAACGGCGAAACGCAGTATATCGACACGCCCGCCTTGGTGCTGACGGCACCCTTTCAGATCCACGCCATGTCGCCCGCCGATCAGGATTGCAAACGGTATGAGCGGCACATCATCTATTTTAGCGAGGAACTGCTGGAGGGGTTGTTGCCGCCGCATTTTTTCGCGCAAAACACCAATTGTCTCTTCCCGCTCTCTGCCGCTGACGCCGCGCTGATCGCAAGGGAGCTCCCGGTTTTATTTGACAGCACGCTACCCGAGCGGGAACGGATGCTTTCACTTGCCCTGCTGCTCACACGCTTAGAACGGATCGTACCGCCCGAAAGCCGCCGCCATTTTGGGCAGATCAACGCTTATATTCCGCAGGTTCTGCAATATCTTTACGATCACGCAAGCGGCGATCTGCAAGCCGACGAGATCGCCGCGCTGTTTCATATCAGCCGCGCCAAGCTCAACCGTGATTTTCGCGCCTCGGTGGGCAATTCGCTCCACAGCGCGGTGATGGACCTGCGCCTTTCCAAGGCCGCGCACCTGCTGAGCACGACCGCACTGACGGTTGGCGAGATCGCCGCGAAATGCGGGTTTTCCTCAGCCTATTATTTTCACGCGTTTTTCAAGCGCGCAACCGGACAAACGCCCTTGCGCTATCGCGGTAACGCAAATTCATTTTAACAGAAAAAAGAACCATTTGCAATAGAAAATCGCATCATTCACCACTTGTTTACTAACATTTTCGCTCAAAACTAAAAAACGAGGCACTGTGCCGCAACGCTTCGCGAAGCGTTGCGGCACAGTGCCCGTTTTTGATTGTAGCCTTCAGGGTACATAAAACACCGCTTGAAGGGGGGGCATGATTTTTATTCAGGCCTCAACGCGTATTTCACTGCCGTTTGGCGTATGGGTCACGATCAGCTTTTTCTCAATGCTTTCCCGCAGCTCCGCCACATGAGAGATGATACCAATGGTGCGACTGCCATCCGAGAGTCGGCGTAACAGCTCCATAGCGCGTTGCAGGGTCCCCTCATCCAAGGAGCCAAAGCCCTCATCAATGAACAGCATATCCAAGCGCACATGGCTACTGCGGTTTTGCACCACATCAGAAAGCCCCACAGCCAGCGCGAGGGCGGCCATAAAGGATTCGCCGCCCGAGAGCGTGCTGACATCACGCCAAACGCCGGTGCCGACATCCAAAACCTCCAGATCCAGGTCCGCTTTACTGCGCAGATCCTTAGCCGTTTCCCGACAGCGCAGGCGGAAGTTGCCCTCGGTCAAAACAAGCAAGCGGTGATTGGCGGCGGCCACAACCTCACGGAAATAATAGCGCTGTACATACCCCTCCAGCGACAGCTAGAT
>SVQT01000063.1 GCA_015065215.1 Oscillospiraceae bacterium
ACCCCCTTGTTCAAGGTCGAGGAGGGCGTGCTCTACGTCTCCTACGATAACCGTGACAGCTGGCAAGCGCTTGGCAATGTGAGCGGCAGCGACGGTGACAACGGCGAGAACGGCATCACCCCCTTGTTCAAAGTCGAGGAAGGCGTTCTCTACGTTTCCTACGACAACCGTGACAGCTGGCAAGCGCTTGGCAATGTGAGCGGCAGCGACGGTGACAACGGCATTGACGGCGAAGACGGCACGATCATCACGATCGGTGAGAACGGCAACTGGTTCATTGACGGCGTGGACAGCGGCATTTTCGCGGGCTTTGTCAATCCGCAGGGGCTTGATTTCTATCCTCTACCCGACGGCACATGGGCGGTAGCTGCCGGTAAAGCGAAATACCAAAGCGAGATCGCGATCCTTTCCGAATACGGCGGTAAGCCGGTTACAGCCATCGCCGCAGACGGGTTTGCAAACTGCCCCAATCTTACCAAAATCACCATCCCGAACAGCATCACTTCCATTGGAGACGGTGCATTTGCCGACTGTGCTTCGCCTATCAAGGTCACCTATACCGGCAGTCAGACCCAGTGGTGGCAGATCCGGCTCGGTGCCAATAACGACGCGCTGAGCAAGGCCCTTTTCACGTATCAAACGCAAGGACGTCTGGATGCGGGTACGATGATCTTCCACGAGGATTTCGAGGGCTACAGCACGACCACTACCAACACCGATACCTTTACGGCATTGAAAAACGGGAATGGCGGTGTCTGGACTCTGGACAGCACGGGAAGCCCCTATTACGAATCCGCTTACACAACCAATACCAACAATAAATATACCATCGAAAACGGACAGTTAAATATCGTTGGCAAGGGTGCCTCGAATGACGCTTATCTTGTCATTGCCGACGAAACGACGCTTTGGGAGCTACAAAACACGCAGTACACCATTCAATACGATATTGAATATTCCGACTACGCATACAATGCCAAACGCTATATTGCCTTGATGTGGGAGTATTGCGGTAGCCACTACTCCTCCTTCTTCGTACGTGTCAACGGCTCCGGCAATTATCAGATGCGCCGCGGTGCCAATGCTTGGCTGGAAATGGAGAGCTATGACGTAAATGATCTGTACGCCGGCTCCGTGGATAAGACAGACACCGAGGACGGCACCTCCATCATCAATAAGCTCTACGGCATCGATATGGGCGGTGTCGAAGACACCAATCGTATGCTGAACACCTCTCTTACCGTCCGTATTCAAATCGACACCGACGGCAGTGCCGCGATCTTTGTGCGCGCCAATTCCGAAACTTGCCAAGGTAGCAACAGGTTGAGCGATGACTTTGTGCAGGTGTCCCGTTTCAAGGCCAACGCCACCAACAGCGCTTATCTCAATGCAAGCAACGCATTCCTCGGCGGCGCGCTGTGCCTCAAGGTGGGTGGACCCATCAACGGCTATATGGATAACATTATGGTCTATACCGGTCACGGTGACGTGCCCACCAATACGACTGTTTCCTATGAGGCACCGACCCCCTATCTCACCCAAGAAACCGTGGAAGCGCGCAATTACTATACCGGTTATGATGAATACAACGCAGCCGCCGACGCGACCCTGCTGGTGCCGGGTCTGAAGCAGGGCTTTGTTCCCCAGGGCATGGACGTATGGGAGGAAGAAAATCTGCTGCTGATCGCCGGTTATTTCAAGTCTAACCGTGCCATTCCCTCCTCTATGCTTGTTGCCGTGGATATGACCACGGGCAAGCTGGTCAAGCAATTTTATTTGAAGTATTATAACGGCTCTTATTACAAGGGACATGCCGGCGGCATCGCTGTGACCGAGAAAAATCTGTTTTTGGCAAATCACGATAACAGCGGTGATTTCCTGTACCGCATTCCCCTCTCCGCCATTGCCAACGCAGAGGAGATCGATACCCTGACCCTGGAATCCAAGCGAATCGGCGTACCGGTAAACGCCTCCTTCTGTAACTATTCCGACGGCGTTCTCTGGGTAGGCGACTTCTATGATCCGAGCAACGGTTATAACATCAGCCACACGACTGTTGGCGTGGAAGGCCGCGAAGGCTGGGCCGTAGGCTACGTTTTAGCGGATACCGAGCAGGAGTTCGGCAATGAGGATGTATGGAACCAGACCGCAAAAGCTCCGGCCACCCCCGACTATGTGATTGCCATTGCGGGACAGGTGCAAGGCTTTACCATCGTGGGCGATTACATTGCTTTGAGCCGTTCCTATGGCAGAACAAACGATTCCCACATCGAGTTGTATGAGAACGTGCTGGATACGTCGGCGACCCAAACGGTAATGATCAATGGCACCGCCGTGCCCACATGGGTATTGGGCGACCCCGCGCACACCTATACGGCTCTGCCGATGTCTGAAGGAATCACGGCGTATGACGGCAAGCTGTTGGTTCTTTACGAATCCGGTGCATCCTATTATAAAGACAACGGCGGCAAGAATCCCACCGACCACGTTTGGGAGCTGACCCTTTCCGCGGCGCAATAAAACCATTTCTCCAAAACCAAAGGCGCAACCGCTCAACTGAGCGGTTGCGCCTTTGGTCTTTTTTATTGACAGATATGTTGTTTTTGGGGCGCAGTAGCAGCCCCCGTACCGCCGAAATACCGCTTTGTTTCCGCCACCACCGCGCGGCGCTGTATGAGCAGCGCGGTGATATTCAAAACCGCCATTAAGGCAACCACAAGGTCGGTGAGCTCCCACAAAAGGGCGGGGGCTGTCACCGCGCCCACCACAGAAGCGGCCAGCACCAAGGGCATCATCCATTTCCCCGCCCGCGGCTTACCCGTCAGATAATAAAGGCACTCGACACCATAGTGAGACCAGCAAAGCACCGTGGCAAAGGCAAAAAGCAGTACCGACAGAGCCAGCACCGGTGGCGCGATACCGCCCAGCACCGCCGCGAAGGCATCTACTGCCAGCATCACGCCCCCCTCGCCTGCAAGGGGCACCCCTGATACCAAAATGACCAAAGCAGTCAGCGTACAAAGCAAAATCGTATCCACAAAAACCTCTAAAATCCCCCACACGCCCTGTGCCGCCGGGCTTTCGGTCTTGGCGGCCGCATGCGCGATCGGGGCGGTGCCGCATCCCGCCTCATTGGAAACAAGCCCCCTGGCCACCCCATAGCGAAGCGCTTTAGAGGTCAGAAATCCCAGCACTCCCGCCCCCGCGGAAAGCGGCTGAAAAGCGCCCTTGAAGATAGCGGAAAAGGCGGCGGGAAGCAATTCTCGGCGTAAGATCAGCACCGCCAGTGCCGCCACCGTAAAGAGTAAGCAGACAAACGGCACCAGCAAATTGCAGGCACGCTCTACCTGTCCGCCCCCCTTTCCCACAATCAGCGCGGCAGCAAACCCCATTCCAAGACCTACAGCCAACGGCGGCAGACGAAAAACCCCCGCCATTGCCTCGGCGGCGGCACTGCTTTGAATGACGCCGCCCAAGGTAAAGGCGCAAAAAAGGCAAAGCACCGCAAATAAGGCGGCAAGCCCCCCTCCCGCCTTGCCACGAATGCTTTCCTTTATATAATACATCGCGCCACCGTGGGGAGATCCCGCGGCATCATAAGCTTTGGTACGCATTGCCAGCAAAATCTCGGCATATTTTAAAAGCATAGCCAGACTTGCCGACACCCACATCCAGAATACCGCTCCCGGACCACCTAATAAAATAGCGGTGGCCACACCCGCGATATTCCCCACTCCAAGTGTACCTGCTAGCGCCACTGTCAGGGCGCCCAGGGCGCTTTTTCGCTCTCCGGGTTCGCCAAAAAGGGTTGCATACAGGCGACGTGGATGCAAAAAAATCAGAAAACCGCATCGAATAAAAAACCAGAGCCCAGCCCCCATCAGAAAAATCGGCAGGATCACTCCTGACAACAGTGCCATCCTTTCTGCCCTCCAAAAAATGTTAACATTGCGTGAACAATGGAAAATTCTCTTGATTTTTCCAGTATTTGTAGTACAATAATCTTATGATTTAGCACTCCAATATTATGAGTGCCAAATTTCGAGAGGATGCCCCCTATTTCGGGGTCTTCACCGTTTATCCGGGCAAGTGCCCAAAAGGAGGAAAAGTATGACCATTAAACCCTTAGCTGACCGCGTTGTTGTCAAACTCGTGGAAGCAGAAGAAAAAACCAAAACCGGCATCATTCTCACTGCCGCTTCGCAGGAGAAGCCTCAAATCGCGGAGGTCGTGGCTGTAGGCCCCGGCGGACTGGTTGACGGCAAGGAAGTTGTTATGACCGTTAAGGTTGGTGATAAAGTCATCACCAGCAAGTATTCCGGTACAGAAGTCAAGTGCGACGGCACCGAGTACAACATCGTTCGCCAGAGCGACATTCTGGCAATTGTAGAATAAGCGAGGTATTAAACCATGGCAAAAACCATTCTTTACGGAATTGAAGCCCGCGACGCACTCTGCCGCGGCATTGATAAGCTGGCAAACACTGTCAAGATCACCATGGGTCCCAAGGGCCGCAATGTGGTGCTTGACAAAAAATACGGCGCGCCCCTGATTACCAACGACGGCGTGACCATCGCCAAAGAGATCGAGCTGGAGGACGCCGCCGAGGATATGGGCGCACGTCTTGTCCGCGAGGTCGCTACCAAGACCAACGACATTGCCGGTGACGGCACCACCACCGCAACCCTACTCGCCCAGGCCTTCATCCGTGAGGGCATGAAGAACGTGACCGCGGGTGCCAACCCCATGGTACTCCGCAAGGGCATGAAGAAGGCTGTTGACAAGGCTGTTGAGTGCCTGGTTGCCAACTCCAAGAAGGTGAACGGCACCGAGGATATTGCCCGCGTCGGCACCATTTCCGCAGGCGATGAGTCGATCGGCCGTCTGATCGCTGACGCGATGGAAAAGGTCTCCGCTGACGGCGTGATCACCGTTGAAGAGTCCAAATCCGCCGACACCTACTCTGAGGTGGTTGAGGGCATGCAGTTTGACCGCGGCTATCTCTCCCCCTACATGGCAACCGACATGGATAAGATGGAGGCTGTCATTGATGACGCTCTGCTTCTGATCACCGATAAGAAGATTTCTAACATTCAAGAGATTCTGCCCCTTCTGGAGCAGATCGTACAGGCAGGCCGCAAGCTGCTGATCATCGCTGAGGACGTAGAGGGCGAGGCTCTGACCACTCTCGTGCTGAACAAGCTGCGCGGCACCTTTACCTGCGTTGCCGTCAAGGCCCCCGGCTTTGGCGACCGCCGCAAGGAGATGTTGCAGGATATTGCCATCCTCACCGGTGGCGAGGTCATTTCCGCCGATCTCGGCCTGGAGCTCAAGGACACCCAGATCCATCAGCTGGGTCGTGCCCGTCAGGTCAAGATCAACAAAGAGAACACCATCATCGTCGGCGGTGCCGGCGAGAGCGATGCCATCAAGTCCCGCGTTGCCCAGATCCGCAACGCCATTGAAACCACCACCTCTGACTTTGACCGCGAGAAGCTGCAAGAGCGCCTTGCCAAGCTTGCCGGCGGTGTTGCCGTGATCAAGGTCGGTGCTGCCACCGAGGCCGAGATGAAGGAGAAGAAGCTCCGCATCGAGGATGCACTCAACGCTACCAAGGCAGCCGTTGAGGAAGGCATTGTGGCCGGCGGCGGTACCGCTTACCTCAATGTCATCAACGAGGTCAAGAAGCTGATCAGCAAGGTTGACGGCGACGAGAAAACCGGTGTGCAGATTGTGGTCAAGGCTCTGGAGGAGCCCGTCCGCCAGATCGCGCAGAACGCCGGCTTTGACGGTGCCGTTGTGGTTGACAAGATCATGAACAGCAAGAAGATGGGCTACGGCTTTGACGCTTACAACGAGGTCTACTGCGATATGATGCAGGCCGGCATCGTTGACCCCACCAAGGTGACCCGTTCCGCGCTCCAGAACGCCGCCTCCATCGCCTCTGTGGTGCTGACCACCGAGAGCGTGGTTGCCGACAAGAAGGACCCCGCAGCCGAGGCTGCCGCAAACGCCGCTATGGCCGGTGCCGGCGGTATGGGCGGCGGAATGTATTAATATTCCCAACACAAAAGGACGATTCCGTTTGGAATCGTCCTTTTGTGTTGGGAGCGATATAGATCCCTTGCAGTATCTGGATATATCGTTACACGATGCGATATAGTCTTCCTTCCCGAAAAATTCAAGCATCAGATAGAAACCGTGTAATATACGCGCATTTCCGTGCATTCGTGATTCTTTGCATTCCGCCGCGCAACGCGTATCGGCATAATTCCAACATTGATCCACTCATTCGAGCACAATTCTTCTATTCTTTTGGAAAACACCGTGCCAAATTGTCCCAAACGGTAGATGCGGCCGTCATTTCGGCGCAAGCCATCAAAATGCAGGCGCTTATTCCCATCGGGCAATACCGTACACCGCAGCTCACAGTACTTTTTTAGCAAGGCTGTTTTTTCCATTTCCAAAAGAACCGCGTAAAAGGCGGAATCGAACGTAAAATCCCCGCACAGTTCACCATACTCTCCCTCGAGATAGCGCGTTCTGCCGACAAACGTGAATTCCCCTGTTTGCGCCTTTTGCAAAATTTCCTTTTTAATACCGTTAAAGATCTTCTGCGACCAAGCTTCAATCTGCTTTAACAAGGCTTCCTCAAAACGCTGTTGCAGTGCCTCCGCCTTTTCCTTGGTCAGAAGCGTGCTGTATAATTCCCGCCAAAAGTCCATATCCGCCATGCTATTCCCTCAAACAATAAAAAAGTGCGCAGCGTGAGCTACGCACCGAAAAACGCATAGCTCCGATTGCTGCGACACAACTTTTTAACAACACGCACAAAGGTATGCTAAAAATGAGCATGCATTTTTACCATAGGTAAAAATACACACCTCTGTACGTTTTTATGCAGTTGTGCCGCAACATCATTTTAGCACAAATGGGTGGAATTGTAAAGGGTTAAATGGAAATTTACCGAAAACGATATGTTTTGTGTCATCCTGAGCGGAGTCGAAGTTTTGCTCCGCTCAGGATGACACGCTGATGGTGACAGGATGACACGTAGCAGCATAGTAGGTCACGGACAAGGGAGACTCCCCTCCCCGCTGCCGTGCGGTGCGGTTGCCCTATCACAAAACCCCCGCGCCATCCGCAAAAGCGAATGGCGCGGGGGTTTTGCTCTCCTCAAGGCAGGAGGGTGTGGTAGCTATAGATCCGATAAGACCACAGACTTTGAGGGCCCGTGACCGAAACGGTGTAAAAGGCCGTGAGATACGGGTCGGGCAGGTGGCCGTAGGCATCTCGCAGGAGGCCTGCGTTATGGTTACGGGCGAAGCCGCTCTCGCTTTCTCCCACAGTACACACGTTTTGCCATGAAATGCTCCGAAGGTCAGCAGAATAGTCAAAGCAGGTGATGCGGAAATGGGAGGAAATGTAATCCGGCTCCTCTGTGGGGTTGGGATGGCAATCCGACACGGCAAAAAAGCGCTCGCCTGCGGCATCGTACACAAAATCCGCGTTATTGATAAAATCCTGCTGCCCCTCCAGATTTTCCAGCCCCGTTGCGGGCAACGTCTCCGAGCTGCTTCGCACAGGCGCGGAAAGGTCGGAAAGCGCCCATTGCTCTACCACGGTACGGGTGCCGTTGCGGTCACCGCGCGTATAAAACAGCATCACGCTGCCCTTTTTATCCAGGCTGACAAGGCTGGGCTGACCCACGCCCCATTCCCACACGTCCGCGCTGCCCTCAAATTCAAAATCCACCAGCGGCGCATCCCCCACCTTGATAAAGGGTCCCTCGGGGCTTTTGGCCACGGCGATGCCGATCTTATTATCCTGATTGTCACAGGAGGTACAGCCCAGATACGCCATCAGATAGGTATACGTCTCCCCTTCATAGCAAAACTTCCCTGCCACGACCGAGGGATCGCAGGTATGGTGCGCATCCCACTTCCCCGCCGTGGGTGAAAGAACGATCCGCTCCGCCCCCCAGCTCCACGTGCCATTCTCGCTTCGCGTGCCCTTGCGGCAGCCGATGTGATCAACCACCGCCCGCTCTGCACGGTTGGTGCAATAGTAGATATACGCCGTATTTTCGTCGGTTTGCATCACGGTGGGACAATAGTTATAGATGCCCTCGCCGGCATCAAATTGTGGGAGATGGGAGGGCGGGAGCGTCACGCTCTCCGGCTCTTCGGAGGGATCGCTCGGCTTGCAGCCCACAAGCATCAACAAAATGGTCGCCAGCAGCATGCAAAGAACACGTTTTTTCATTATGCTTCTCCGCTCCTCTCTTGAAGTACACCTTCATTATAACTCAAAACAAGGGAGAATGCAACGGGTACTTTGGCAAAACGTTGTCTACGAAACGTAGATTTCAAAAATGCGTTTTCTCTGCATCGTTCTACCAAAAGTCGCTTGACAGGTCGCCGAAATGGGGGTATAATCAAGGTAGGAATCACCGAAAAGGAGGACTCTTATGAACAAAAAGGCTTCCGAGCTGCAAATGGGCGCCAGCATTGCCCGTCTGCGCAAAAAGCAAGGACTGACCCAGG
>SVQT01000012.1 GCA_015065215.1 Oscillospiraceae bacterium
GTCGGGCTCGCACTCATAAAGATCATCCAGATCAAAGCCCATGCCGGACAATGCCTTGCGATAGGCGTCCTGCAAGCCCAGATTGCACAAATTGGTCTTGAGTGAACGACCAAGCAAAAACTCCATGCACATATAGTAAATGCGCTTGGATTCGGTACGGTTGACCTTTTTCTTGAACTGGCCGCGTTTTTCGGTCAGGATTTCCTTGACAGTCATGGCTGCCGCTTTGTACATCTGGTCACGAGAAGCCTCGGCAGGGGTACAGCCAAAATGGCGGGAAAGCTTTTCTTCGATGCCTGCGCGCACCTCTTGTGCGCTGGGATTGTAATTCATTGGTTTTCCTCCGATGTGGTATAGTAATTGCTAATCTTTATTTTTAAAGCAGATCAAAGATCATAATACATCTGCATATATCCTTGCGCCGACTGTCCCCAAGAGAAATCGGTACGCATGATTTTCGAAATCAGTTTGTCACGGCGCTCCGCGTCATTCCACAGATCTACCGCAGCCGCAGAACGCTCAAATAGCTCCTCCGCGTTATAACCCGCAAAGGTAAAGCCGATGCCCATCATTTTGCCGTTCTTTTCCCAATAAGGCTTGATCGAGTCATAAAGACCGCCGGTTTCACGCACCACCGGGATGGCGCCATAGCGGGCAGCAATCATCTGAGAAAGACCGCAGGGCTCACTCTTGGAGGGCATCAGGAAAATGTCGGTAGCCGCATAAATGCGCTTGGCCAGATCGCGGTCATATTTGAGCAAGGCACGCACCTTTTCAGGATACTGCTTTTCCAGCGTGGCAAAGAATTGCTCAAAGCGAGCATCTCCCTTGCCCAGGATCACCAGTTGCACATCACGCTCGCAAAGCAACCGCTCGATCATGCCGGTGATAATATCCAGCCCCTTGTGCGCGACCAGACGGGAAATAATGGAAAGCATTGGCACGTCATCACGCTCGGGCAGAGCGACCTCGTGCTGCAATGCTAGCTTATTTTTCGCCTTCTTGTCTTTGCTGCGGTAGCTATAATTGGCGGCAAGCCCCACATCCTTGGCGGGATTGTAATAAACATAGTCGATACCGTTGAGAATACCGCAAAGCTTGTGACGGTTCTCACAAAGAACGGGGTCTAAGCCGTGGGCGTACTCGGCGGTGCAGATCTCCTCAGCGTAGCGAGGGCTGACCGTGCTGACCGCATTGGCGGTTACAATGGCGCCCTTCATCAAATTGATACAGCCACCAAAGTCCATACGGTTGCGCTCCCCCTCACCCAGCGAGAACACATCGCCCAGAATGGCAAAGGAATACTTACCCTGGTATTCAATATTGTGAATGGTAAAGACGGTCTTGATATTCTCATAACCCGGGCGATTGCGATAAACACAGTCCAAATATACCGGGCACAGGGCCGCCTGCCAATCATGCGCGTGTAGCACATCGGGATAGAAGCCGAGCTGGCCGATGGCTTCCACAGCCGCCATGCAAAAATACGCATAGCGCTCACCGTCATCATACTCACCGTATAAACTGCCACGCTTGAAGTAATATTCGTTATCAATAAAGTAGTAAGTCACGCCGTCCTTTTGCAACGACTTCACGCCACAATAAAGCTTGCGCCATGCCAGATGCACGGTAAAGACCGCCTCGGTCTTCATCCGCGCGCGCCATTCGGGCGATACCTGACCGTAAAGGGGCAGGATCACGCGCACGTCGGCCTCGCCGGTAGCGGCAAGCGCGGCGGGCAGCGAGCCCATCACGTCACCCAGTCCGCCGGTGGCGGCAAAGGGCATTGCCTCAGCACCTACAAAGAGGATTTTTTTCATATAGTCTCCTTTCACATTCCCTTGCGGAAATGGATCTTTCTTTTCATTCCTTTGAGGATCACACGTTCACCGTTCAACGGTAAGCTCTGCGAAATATTTGCGCAAACGGTTTCTTCGCCGGCTTATCGCTGATCCTATGAAAAATCGTGTCAGGTTAATGGCGCCCACCAAGCGCAAGCGCTTCTCATGAGATTTGCATGCAAATCTCACCGCAAGAAAGCAAGGCGAAGGCATAGTAAACCTACGTCGAGCCGCTTTCGAGGAGCAACGACACATGACGCGATTTTTCGACGGATCAAACAGTCATGCCTTTGCCGATGTAGAACGGCAGCGTCTCATGCCCGCACAGCTCACGGTCGTCCT
Source organism: Oscillospiraceae bacterium (assembly GCA_015065215.1). Lineage (GTDB taxonomy): Bacteria > Bacillota > Clostridia > Oscillospirales > CAG-272 > Firm-07. The sequence continues at coordinate 2,184 of SVQT01000012.1, forward strand.
TGATAACAACATTCTTGTCGGTGATCACGCAACCAAGCTTCACATTCTCACCGGTATAGGTATCCTGCATCAGGATCGAATTCCTGATCACAGTGCCCTTGCCCACATGTACGCCACGGAAAAGGATAGAATTCTCTACCGTTCCCTCGATCACGCAACCGTCAGCAATCAAGGAGTTTTTGACCTTGGCATCGGGCAGATAGCGCGTGGGGGCCGAATTGCGCACCTTGGTGAAAATGGGCTGATTGCGACGGTAGAAGAGGTTGACGCGGGATTTGCGATCAAGCAAACGCATCGAACAACGGAAGTAGCTCTCGATCGAGTTGACACGAGCAAAAAATCCGTCATAACGGGCGACAAAGAAGCGATCGCGGCCCAAATTGCGATATATTACATCGCGATGGAAGCTGGTATAGCCGCGAGAAATGGCATCGGCAACCACACGCTGAAGATAGGTGCGGCGCACGATCATAATATCCGAGCAGATCTCAACCCTGCCCTGCTGACCTTCATAAGCGCCGATGTCGATCAGGCGATTGTTCTCATCAAAGGTCGGGACCTGCACCTTGCGATCCAGATCCTGCTCATCGGTATCGACAGTAGCGGTGATCAACGTCACATCAGCATTGTTCTTTCTATGCTGCTCCATCGCCACTGCCAGATCCACGTTGCAAATCACATCGCAATCAGACAGCACCAATGCTTCCTCGGTGCAACGGTCCACAAAATTCATCACACCCATCAGGGCCTCCAAACGGGTGGTATAGACCTTGTTCGCCACAGCATTGTCATAAGCGGTGATAAAGGGAGGCAGGATTTTGATACCGCCGTTGCGACGGGCCAGATCCCAGTCTTTACCGTTGCCGACATGGTCCAGCAAGGATTGATAATTATCGTGGGTGATAAGCCCCACCTTGGTGATGCCCGAATTCACCATATTGGAAAGCGCAAAGTCAATCAAGCGGTAACGGCCGGCAAAAGGGATACTGCCCATGGTGCGGCGCGTGGTCAATTCAGGGATGGATGCATCGTGAATGTTAGAAAAAATAATTCCAGCTGCTCTCATGTTCTTCCCTCCTTATTCCGGCAGTGTGGCGCCGTCGGCAACCACCGCTCCGTCTGCTATGCGGGTACCTTCGCCAATGACAGTGATACCCTTTGCCTCGCCCTTGCTCTTGCCCACGCGGGCATCGGCGCCGATCTCTACGTCACGGTCCAGAATGGCGTACTCCACCACAGCACCCTCGCCGATGACGCAATCGCCCATCAGCACAGAATCCACAACAGTAGCGCCCTCCAACACCTGCACATTCTCACCGAGAACGCTGTTCTTAACCGTGCCATAGATGGCGCAGCCCTCGGTAATCGAGGCGTTTTCTACCACACCATGCTCGCCGATGATCTGAGGCGGCGCGTTCTCATGACGGGAAAGGATGCGCCAATCCCGATCACCCAGCTGGAGAACAGGATGCTCACCCAGCAGATCCATATTCGCCTCCCAGAGAGAGTCAATGGTGCCCACATCCTTCCAGTAACCCTTGAAGGTGTAGGCCATCATCTTCTCGCCCGCGGCAAGCATGGCGGGAATGATATTCTTACCGAAATCGTTGGCCGATTTGGGATCCTCCGCGTCAGCGATCAAGTATTTGGCCAACTCGTGCCGGCTGAAGATGTAGATGCCCATAGAGGCCTTGGTGCTTTCCGGCTTTTTGGGCTTTTCAGTAAAGCGAATGATCTGCCCTGCCTCGTTGGTGGTCAGAATACCGAAGCGGCTCGCCTCCTCGATCGGCACATCAATAACGGCAATGGTGCAAGCGGCACCGCTTGCCTTATGGGCACTAAGCATTTCCGCATAATTCATACGGTAGATATGATCGCCCGACAGGATCAGTACATAGTCAGGATCGTACCGATCAATAAATTGTAGATTTTGATAGATGGCGTTGGCAGTACCCTTGTACCAGTCCGCGCCCTTCTTTCCCTGATAGGGGGGCAGAATCTTGACACCGCCGTAGTTGCGGTCCAGATCCCAGGGGAGCCCCGTACCGATGTACTCGTTGAGTACAAGGGGTTGGTACTGGGTCAGCACACCCACTGTATCAATGCCGGAGTTGGCACAGTTGGAAAGCGGGAAATCTATAATGCGGTACTTCCCGCCAAAAGTAACAGCGGGCTTCGCGGTCTTGGCAGTCAACACAGTCAGTCGGCTTCCCTGGCCGCCCGCTAGTAGCATCGCCACGCACTCTTTCTTCTTAAACATAGTATATATCCTCCCATTCGGTCATGTTATTGTTGAAATCATTGGTCAAAAGGGGTTGCTATGGATATTGCGAGGGGTTACGCTATTTTTTGGTCTGATATTTTCGCCGGCATTTCAGGATCACGGCGCCAAGCGGGGGGATCCGCAATCGCGCTGACGCAACCTGACCGTGAAGCGGTTGAGGCAGGGTCTTGATCGATCCTTTGTTGATCACGCCAGAGCCACCGTAAGCGGTATCGTCCGAGTTAAAAACCTCCTCCCAGACACCGTGATAGGGTAAGCCTTGGCAAAAATCCTCATAGGTGGCGGGAGTGAAATTGATCAGCACCACCAACTCTCTGCCCCGCCGGTCAATGCGGCGATAGGAGAGAATACTCTGCTCGCTATTGTCGGCATCGATCCACTGAAAACCCGCCCAACCGTCATCCAGATCATACAGCGGCGGGTGCTTGAGATAGAAATGGTTGAGGGCGGCGGTATAGTGCTGCATCTCCCCGTGGGCGGGATAGTCCAGCATAAACCATTCCAGCTCCTCCTCAAAGGCCCACTCCCGAAAGGGACCGTATTCACAGCCCATAAAGAGTAGCTTTTTGCCCGGATGGGTCATCATATACGCCATCATTGCCCTGGTATCGGCAAACTTGCGCCAATAATCGCCAGGGGAGCGATCCAGCAAAGATAGCTTACCGTGAACCACCTCGTCGTGAGAGATCGGCAACACATATTTCTCGTTAAAGGAATAGGTGAGCGAGAAAGTAGTTTGCGTATGATGAAAGCGGCGGAAATAATACTCTTCTTTTTTATAATCCAGAGTATCATTCATCCAACCCATATTCCACTTCATCGAAAAGCCGAGGCCGCCGTTTTCAAAGGTGGTCAGATTGCCATAGGCTGTGGACTCCTCGGCAATCATCAGCACATCCGGGTGAGCGCCCCGTATATGACTGTTCAGCTTTTGAAAGAAAGCGATCGCTTCCAGATTCCGATTATCGCCGTGCACATTAGGCACCCACTCGCCCGGCTCCCGATCGTAATCCAGATAGAGCATTGAGGCCACCGCATCCACACGCAAGCCGTCGGCGTGGTATTTCTCTATCCAGTAAGTGGCATTGGAAACAAGAAAGGATTGTACCTCCTCCCGGCCCACATCAAAGCAACGGGTTCCCCAGCCCCTGTGCTCGATACGGTCTCTGCCCTGATATTCGTACAGCGGCTGCCCGTCAAACTCATAAAGCCCATGGGCATCCTTGGGGAAATGCGCCGGCACCCAGTCCAAAATCACACCGATGCCCGCCTCGTGAAAGGCATCTACCAACGCCATAAATTCCTTTGGCTTACCATAGCGCGAGGTGGGCGCATAGTATCCGGTAACCTGATAGCCCCAGGAGCCGTCAAAGGGATGCTCCATGACAGGCATGAGCTCTACATGCGTATACCCCATGGCCTTTACATAAGAGGGCAGCTCTCTTGCCATCTCCTCATAGGTGTAATAGCTGCCATCCCGGTGCCGTTTAAAGGATCCGAGATGCAGCTCATACACGTTGATCGGTTGATGGTAAAAATCCTGCGGCCGCATCCTTTTGGCCCGGTTTGCCATCCAGCCCGCGTCCCGCCATTCATAGCCGTCAATATCAGCATAGACCGAGGCTGTTTCAGGCGGCAGCTGCGCATGAAAGGCATAAGGATCCGCTTTATAGCGCTCCCCATTGGGAGTGATGAGCTTATATTTGTAAACAGCGCCCTCTCCAAATCGATCGGTGGAGATATACCCCTCAAAGATGCCCGCGTCACTCACCCGTGTCAGCTGATCTCGGTCGGCCCATCCGTTAAACTCTCCCACAACAAAAACGGCATTGGCGTGCGGAGCCCAAACACGAAAAGCGTAAGCATCACCTTCGCGGTGCACCCCAAGATAGTCATAGCTGTGATAGTTGGTCCCTTGGTGAAACAGATACGGGGCAAGCGTTTCCCGACTTGACATAAGGCATCTCCTTTCTTTTTTACCGCTTACTTTTTAAATATAATACATCATTATATTTTATTATAACTTATTCCATTGATTTTTTCAACTGGTTTTCTTATGTTTTTTCTGTTAAAAATAAACAATTTTCGATTTTTTTAGCATACAACCGCATTTTTCTACCTTTCTCCTCCCATTTCTCAAAAGCATGCTTCCATTTGCAATATTTCAAGCGAAGATTTTGGCAAAAAGTTCACATCCTTTTGCAAATCCTACTTTTTCAATGATAAAAGCTTGCAAACTCACTTTCCTTTTGTTATAATGAAATCAAAATACGCCTTCTCAGGCAAAAAGGAGAAACAGTTATGAAATTTGTATGCTTTGGCGAGATCATGGGTCGCCTTTCCCCCATTGGCTATAAACGCTTTGTACAGGCCGATTGCTTTGAGGTCATTTATGGCGGTGGCGAGGCCAACGTCGCGGCTTCTCTTGCCAATTTTGGCTTGAACGCCTCTTATGTCACCAAACTGCCGGATAACGACATCGGCAAAAGCGCCCTGCGCACCCTGCGCGCCCACGGCGTTGATACTGCCGACATCGTCTGGGGCGGCGAGCGTCTCGGCCTATACTACTGCGAAAAGGGTGCCTCACAGCGCCCCAGCAAGGTGATCTATGACCGCAAGTATTCCTCCATTTCCGCCGCAACGGTAGCGGATTTTGACTGGAAAAAGATCTTTGAGGGCGCCACCTGGTTCCACTTTACCGGTATCACCCCCGCCCTGTCGGATGCCTGTGCCGAGATCTCGCTTGCCGCCGTGAAGGCCGCAAAGGAAATGGGCCTGACCGTATCCTGCGATCTGAACTTCCGCAAGAACCTCTGGACCACCGAAAAGGCCGGCAAGGTCATGGGCGAGCTGATGCCCTATGTGGACGTAGCCATCGCCAACGAGGAGGACTGCGAAAAGGTCTTTGGCATCAAGGCCGCCAATACCGATATTACCGGCGGCAAGCTCTCGCACGAGGGCTATAAGGATGTGGCAAAGCAGCTCTCCGACCGTTTCCATATCCCCACCGTGGCCATCACCCTGCGCGGCTCCATCTCGGCCAATGACAACAACTGGGCGGCTATGCTCTACAAGGATGGGGATTACTACTTCTCCAAGAATTATGCTGTACATATTGTAGATCGTGTCGGCGGCGGTGACAGCTTTGGCGCCGGTCTGATCTACGCTGTCGCAAATGGCTATGACAACCAAAACGCCATCGAATTTGCCGTAGCGGCCTCTGCCCTCAAGCACTCAATCGAGGGTGATATGAACGAGGTCACCGTGGCTGAGGTCAAGGCCCTTGCCGGCGGCGACGGCTCCGGCCGCGTGCAGAGATAATATCTGTTTTAGGCAAAGAGAAAGAGGACCCCTTTCGCGGAAGGGGTCCTCTTTCTCTCTAAATCCTTCAAAAATGGGGAAACGGTATCAAAAAACGCTTACAATTCCTGCACGCGGGGGGTATCCGCAAGCGTGACGGCAATCACCGTGTCCACGGGATCGGGTGCCGCGGCGGGCACCGTGATCGACAGGCGGTGCTCCTCCCGGGCTAGGTCGTACGCCTGCGTGAAATTCAAGGGGATGCCGTCTTTAAGCAATTTTGCTTCTGCCACACGGCTGGCCAACGCCAACAACGAGATACGAGGGTGCAGGCCTGGATATTTTAGAATATGCAAATAAAGGGTGTTGCTCTCCTTACGGTAGGTCACGTCCCCCCAGCGATTGATATAGGGTAAATCCGGAAAGGGATCTGTATCAAAAATGCTCTCTCCGTTCCTCTCCAGCCACGCGCCCACGGCATCCAGCACATTTGTCGAGGCCTTCGGCACGTTTCCACACCCGTCCGGACCGATATTGAGTAGCAGGTTGCCGCCGCGACCCCGGATTTGCACCAGATTCCGGATCACATCACCGGGGGTGGCCCACTCGGTATCGAGGGCACTGTATCCCCAAGAACGGTTAAGCGTCATTGGCACCTCAAAGGCACCGTGATAGACGTTGCGTGGGATGGAATTATTCGCCATTTGGCGGTAATCACCGAGACCGTAGCCGATCCGCCCGTTGATCAGGCAATCGGGTTGGATCGCCTTCACCGTATCGGCAAGCTCGCGGCAAAGCGCTTTGGGCATATCATAAGGGGTATCAAACCACAAAAGACACAAATCGCCATAGTTGGTCAGCAATTCCTTGACTTGCGGCAGTGCCTTGCCGTAAAAGTAACGGCTGAAATCCTGGTTTGCGGGATCGTAGTCCCAGGTGTTGCCGTTGCCGTCTGGGTGCTCCCAATCCTGCATTTGCGAATAGTAGATGCCAAAGGGCATCCCTTCTTTGGCACAGGCGTCGGCAAAGGCTTTGATGACATCTCTGCCGTAGGGGGTGTTCATCACGTTGTAATCCGACACCTTACTGTCATACAGCGCAAATCCGTCGTGGTGCTTGGCAGTGACCACCACGTACTGCATGCCCCACGCCTTGGCGCGGCGCACGATGGCATCGGGATCCAGCGCCGTGGGGTCAAACACCTCTGCCAGCTTTTTATACTCTGCCACAGGGATCCGCAAATGCCGCATGATCCACTCAGCGTTACGCGGCGAGGGTGTTCCCTTATAAACGCCGCCAAGGATTGAATAAAGCCCAAAATGCACGAACAAACCGTAGCCCACCCGTTTGAACCACGTCAGACGATCCATCTCAAAGCACCTCGCTTTCTTTTGCTTGCATTATAACACATTGCCGCGATTTGTGCAAAAAAGAAAAACTTTCCCACTGCCGCAAATCGAAAATCCGTTGACTTTTTTCACGCCTTTTGATATAATAGTAAAGTGAAGTAGTATGTAATTCAGAATGGTGAGGTGAGAGCGATGCGCGAATACCTTTCAGCGGTGGCAGGCAACGTCGCCCTGCGGCAGCGCCTTGGCGCCGACCTGGCGACCGGTCAGCTCTCTCACGCCTACATCCTGGAGGGACCCGACGGCAGCGGCAAGAGCACGCTGGCACTGGAGCTTGCCATGGCGCTTGCCTGCGAGAATCGCGAAAACCCAAGTCATCCTCTCCCTTGCCGCACCTGTCACAACTGCCGCAAGATCCTTGCCGGCAATTCACCCGATGTCATCCACATTCGAAAAGACACGGACAAAACCGGTATGGGCGTAGATGCAGTACGGGCATTGCGAACCGATGTGATCACCGTCCCCAACGATCTATCTTTTAAGGTCTATCTGATCCACGACGCGCATACCATGTCAGTGCAAGCGCAAAACGCCTTTCTACTGACCTTAGAAGAGCCGCCCCCCTTCGTTCTCTTTTTCCTGCTTGTGGAAGATGCCGCGGCTATGTTAGAGACCATTCGTTCCAGGGCCCCGGTTTTCCGGATGCAACCGGTACCGGATCCGGAGATCGAGCGCTATCTGCTCTCGCCCGAACGCGATACACAATTGCGCCGTGCCGCCGCGGAGCTACGACAAAGCGCGCCGGATGACTTTGCCGCCATTTTACGCATGGCAAACGGCGCCATCGGCAACGCCATCGACCTTTTGAACGAAGAAAAAAGGGCGCCGCTGATAGAAAATCGGGCAAGCGTGCTTGAAATTTGTCACATATTGGCAGACGGCACCCACCCTGACGCTTTACTCACCGCCTTACTCGGCCTGGGGAAAAAGCGGGATGAAGTCACCGAAAAACTACTGCTTTTAGAGGTCGCTTTGCGTGACCTTTTGGCGCTTTGCTACAGCGATACGGTAGCATTGCTCTTTTTTACAGACGCGGCAGCGGCAAGTGAGCTCTGCACACGCTTCAGCGCCCGCCGACTGCTTTCCGCCATCCAAGCCGTTGGGGGGACTGTGGCCTCACTGGCGGCAAACGGCAATGTGCGCCTACTGCTCTTTGAGCTGTTGGGGCGCTTATCCACAGAATAGTCTGACAAAGCACAAGAAACGGAGTAATCATGGAAGAAAACAAAAATCAAGAGCCCCGTCACGGCGGGCATAAGCACAAACCCTTCCGCAACAACCAAAACCGCCAGAATGCTGAACGGCAAGCGGAGGGCGGGCAACGCATTTCGGTGCGTCCCGGCAACTTTAATCCCCCACCCCGTAAGGATGGGGAAGCGACCGCGCCGGTGGTGACCGAAGCCAAGACCCAACAACCGGGTAGCGACCACAACCAAAACCGCGGATCACAGAACAACCGCCACAACCACGGCCGGCACAACCGCAACCGTAACCGCCCCCCAAAAAACACACCGACACAGCAACCCCAGGAAAACAAATCCGCCGCGACACAGCCGGCAGAGGGAAAGCCCGAGAACAGTATAAAAAATACCGCTTCTGACAGGCGGCCAAACCGCGCGGAGCGCCATCATAAAAACGATCGCCGTGACCGTCAAACCAGAAACGAGTTGACGAGTACCCCTCCTTCTGTTAAAGAACCGGAGATTAGCGCCGATCTGCAAAGCACACTGGATGAGGAATTTGGCACCCCGCGCCTGTCTGACACCTTTTCACCTTTTTCCGCTACCAAAAAGCGGGAGGAGACGGCGGCTGACAGCGAGGAGTTTGCCGTAGACATCGCCACCGCCGACTACCTGCTTGACGATATTCCCTCCGGCTTCCCGATTCCTGACGGCAAGGCTGTTGAGGTCGTGGGCGTTCGTTTTCGCCACGCGGGAAAGATCTACTTTTTCGCCCCCGGCAACGACCCCTACCGCATCGGTGACGAAGTGCTGGTTGACACTGCCAGAGGCGCCGAGATCGGCGAGATCGTCATGCTCAAGCGCCGCATCGCCGAAAAAGATGTGATCCAGCCTCTGCGCTCAGTGCTGCGCCTCGCGACCAAAGAGGACAAAGCCCACGAGCGTGAGAACCGCGTCAAAGAAAAAGAAGCGTTGAAAATTTGCGCTGATAAGATTGCCTACCACAAGCTGGATATGAAGCTGGTAGACGCCCAATATACCTTTGACAATTCTAAGCTCCTCTTTTATTTCACCTCAGAGGGGCGTGTTGACTTCCGCGAGCTGGTCCGTGATCTGGCAAGCGTTTTTCACACCCGCATTGAGCTACGGCAAATCGGCATTCGAGACGAATCCCGTCTGATTGGCGGTCTGGGCATGTGTGGCAGGCCGTTTTGTTGCGCCACATTCCTCTCAGATTTTGGCCAGGTCTCGATCAAAATGGCCAAGGAGCAGGGCCTTTCGATTAACACCTCGAAGATCTCCGGCTGTTGTGGCAGACTTATGTGCTGTCTGCGCTATGAGCACGAGACCTACGCCGAGGAAAGCAAACTGACCCCAAAGAAAGATACCCCCGTCATGACCCCCGACGGTGAGGGCGTTGTGATAGAATCCACCCCGCTTGCCGGCACTGTAAAGGTAAAATTGAATGCCGCCCCAGATGAGGCGGCCAAACTCTACCATCGAGATGCTGTGACTGTAATTCACCCCCAAAGCTCCTGCGGGAACTGTAAAAAGTGCGCAAACGGTATAGGAAAAACAGCAGAAACCGCTTTAGCGCAAGAAGGAGCTGGCAAGACGAAAACACCGGCTGAGGAATAATTTGTAGCGACACCCAAAATTAAATTTCGACTTTTTTTGCAAAAAGACTTTTCTTTTTGCTGAAAATGTGCTACAATGGATGCGGGAGAAAGCGCATTTTCCCGCGCTCACACTCCGTTTAGCAAAAAATCATACTGGAGGTTTGAACCATGGCTTACAAGATTACCGATGATTGCGTTGCTTGCGGCGCTTGCGTTGCTGCATGCCCCGTAGAGGCTATCACCGAGGGTGACGGCAAGTTCGTTATCAACGCCGACACCTGCATTGAGTGCGGCGCTTGCGCCGGCGAGTGCCCTGTTGGCGCTCCCCAGGCCGAGTAATCGAACGCACGGCAAACATAGCCAAACTCTGGCTACACAAAAAAGAAACGCGGAATGGCAGGCCATTTCGCGTTTCTTTTTACAAACAATTGTAATCTTGGCAAAAATATGATAAAATAGTAGGCAACCACGCAAAAGGAGGTAAACGGCCCATGCAAGCCCCCCTGCTCTCACCCGAGGAGCGCTTAACCGAGGTCAATGAGCATATTCAGCTGATCCAACGAAAAAACGGACTGACCTTTGGCAGTGACGCCTTTTTACTTTCCGCTTTTTGCCGCCCTGCCAAACAAGGCAAAGCAGCGGATTTTGGTTGTGGTACCGGCATTCTCGCGCTTTTATTGGCGGCCAGGCACACCTTTACTCATATCACCGCGGTAGAGGCCCAGAGTGTCTTTGCCGATCTTGCCCTTCGCAATGTGACATTAAACGGTTTTTCGGATACCGTTTCGGTACTTAGAAAAGATGTCCGCCATCTCTCCTCTGCCGATTTTGGGGGCGAATTGGATGCGATCATTGCCAATCCCCCTTACATGCGGGCAGATTGCGGCTTTGCTTCTCCCTATGACGAAAAGCAGATTGCAAGGCACGAGGTTTTGGGGAGCATAGCGGATTTTACCGCCGCCGCCGCAAGGTGCCTCAAATTCGGCGGCCGGTTTTATACCGTTTACCGCCCCGATCGATTAGAAAGCCTGCTTGCCGCCCTGCGCGCCTGCAAATTTGCCCCTAAGCGCATGGTTTTTGTGCAGGATCACGCGGACAAGTCCCCCTCGATGGTGCTGACTGAAGCGGTACTTGGTGCCGCCGAGGGGCTCACTCTGCTACCCACCCTGCTTTTGCACGATAAGTCCCCCAACGGGATTGAAAAAGCCCTGTCCAAGCGTGCGCAAGAGATCTATGACAACGGTGTCTTTTAACGTCAAAGCTCACGCACCTGTGTAGCTCCGTATCCCCTCGTAAATTCCTCTGGCAAACAACCCCGGCTGTTCATTCATCAAGCGGGCATCTCTGGGATTGCTGATAAATCCCAATTCCAACAGGAGCGCTGGCATGGCAGTGCGGCGAAGCACATAAAGCGACGGTCTTGTAAACACGCCACGGTTAAAAAGCCCTGTTTCCTCCTGCAAAGCGGCCAAAATGTCGGCGGCAAGAGATGCCGCCGCGCTTGGTTGCCGAAATACAAAAGCTTCACTTCCGGTGGCGGAAGGCGAATCGTAGGCATTGGTATGCAAGCTGATGAAATAATCTGCCCCCCAGGCATTCGCGTCCTGCACCCGTGCCGCTAAGCTGGAGGCGTTTGAGCTACCCAGCTGGGTATTGGCCGTAGGTCTGGAAAGCCGTGCCTCAAAATCCGGATCACTGTTTAGCAACGCGGCGGTTTCCACCCCGATGCGAAAAACAATATCCTGCTCCCGCAGGCCATTGCCTTCTGCCCCCGCGTTCGGATTGACCGGATTATGTCCCTGATCCAAATAGATCTTAATTGCCACCGTAATGTCCCCCTTCTCTTTGCTATCACCATCTTATGCGCCACCCCTATCGGTGGTGCGGAAAGGATCTTTCATGAGCCATACAACCACCTCTCCTGAGGAAAAGAACGCCATTGTTGGGGGCACCCTCTATCTGGTCTCCACCCCAATCGGCAACCTTGCCGATCTTTCCGAGCGTGCGATCAAAGTGCTCTCGGAGGTGGATTTTGTTGCCGCCGAGGATACCCGTAACACAGGCAAGCTTCTTGCCTGTCTTGGTATCTCCCGCCCTATGCTCTCCTATTACGAGCACAACAAACGGGAGCGTGGCCCTCAGATTATACAGAGACTGCTTGCGGGCGACTCCTGCGCGCTTTGTAGCGATGCGGGCACCCCTGCCATCAGCGACCCCGGCGAGGATCTAGTCTCCCTTTGCGCCCAAAGAGGGATCCCTGTCACATCGGTACCCGGCTGTTGCGCCGCCATCACCGCCCTGACTCTTTCAGGACTATCCACCGCCCGCTTTTGCTTCGAGGGTTTTTTACCGGTAGAGAAATCCAAACGGCGGGAGCGACTGGAGCAGCTGACCTACAACACCGCTACTATGATTTTATATGAAGCGCCTCACAAGCTCCGCGCCACATTGGATGATTTGGCAAGCACCCTTGGCGTGGACCGCCCCGCCGCCCTTTGTCGGGAGCTGACCAAACGCAATGAGGAAATTTTTCGCACAACGCTTGGCGGCGCCATCGAGCGTTACAAAACAGAAGCACCCCGGGGGGAGTATGTGCTGATTGTGGCGGGGGGAAGCCAAAGTGCCCCAACATCCGCGGAGCGCACCGAACGAATGACCCTGTCCCCAAAGGAACATGTCGCATATTATGAAAGCACCGGGCTTGGTCGCATGGATGCCATCAAGGCCGCCGCCAAGGAGCGGGGCATCCCCAAAAACGAGCTGTATCGGCAGCTTAACTTGCAGAAATAATCTTCCTCTCGCAAACGCCAAAAGTTTTTTGATATTTTTACTCTTTTTTGTCAAATTTAACCTCCTATTCCCCCATCTGTCGGATTGACAAAGCGTTCAAACTGTGATATAATATCAAATCATATTATTTTAATCCGTGAAGGAGAATTGCTATGGAAAAGAGACCCGTAGGTGTCATCGGCGCGACCGGTATGGTCGGTCAGCGTTTTCTCACGCTGCTTGCTGAGCATCCTTATTTTGAAGTAAAGGCATTGGCGGCCTCCGCCCGCTCTGCCGGTAAAACCTATAAAGAGGCTGTTGGCGACCGCTGGAAGCTGGATATTCCGATGCCCGAAAAATTCGCCGATATGAAAGTCATCGACGCTGCCAACATCGACGAGATGAAACAGCTTTGCAGCATGGTCTTCTGCGCCGTGGATATGAAAAAGGAAGACATCCGCGCCATGGAAGAGGCCTATGCCAAGGCCGAGATCCCTGTTGTTTCCAACAACTCGGCTCATCGTTGGACCCCCGACGTGCCGATGGTGATCCCGGAGATTAACGATGCCCATCTCGAGGTCATTGCCGCTCAGCGCAAGCGCCTTGGCACCAAGCGCGGCTTTATTGCCGTTAAGCCCAACTGCTCGATCCAGTCCTATGTGCCTATGCTCACAGCGCTCTTGGAGTTTGAGCCTTATGAAGTGGTCGCTACCACCTATCAGGCCATCTCCGGTGCCGGCAAGACCTTTAAGGAATGGCCCGAAATGATTGACAACGTCATCCCCTACATCGGTGGCGAAGAGGAAAAGAGTGAGCAGGAGCCCCTGCGTGTTTGGGGCAAGGTGGTTGACGGCCAGATCGCCAAGGCCGATGGCCCTGTGATCACGACCCAATGCATTCGTGTACCCGTCACCAACGGCCACACCGCCGCTGTATTCGTCAAATTCCGCAAGAACCCCACCAAGGAGCAGATTCTCAAGGCCTGGAAAGAGTTTTCCGGCAAGCCTCAGGCACTGAAGCTCCCCAACGCCCCTGAGCAGTTCATCACCTACTTCGAGGAGGATAACCGTCCCCAGGCTCGCCTTGACCGCGACATTTACGGCGGCATGGGCGTAACCGCAGGCCGTCTGCGCGAGGATAGCGTTTACGATTGGAAGTTTGTGGGCCTTTCCCACAACACCCTGCGCGGCGCCGCCGGCGGTGCCGTCCTCATCGCGGAGCTTTTGCACAGAGAAGGCTATTTTGATTAAGAGAAATTGAATAGAAAGAGGAAGAAGCCCCCTTTTGCGAAAGCGGGCTTCTTCCTCTTTGTTTTCGCCTGCGCGAAAACAAATTCACCATCTACACCCAAAAGCTTTTGGATCTATCAAAACGTGCTCGTTGCCGCCAAGCGTGTCATCCTTGAGTTAGCTTGCGGTTGCGGATGCGGACGACCAATGGTCGCCCCTACAAGGTAGCCGTATGAGGATGACACACAGCCGGAATGTTGGTCGCCGATGCGGGAGGGGAACCCATCCCCTACAACGGGATCGTGCGCCTCGTTTTGATAACACACAAACCGCCAAGCTTGGAGTTCACGTGTCATCCTGAGCGGAGAAACGTCACAGCGCGACGTTTCGCAGCCGAACGAGGAAAAACGTGCAACAAATTGCGCGTTTTGACGAGCAAAATCGCAGCGCGATTTTGGGATCTCGTATGGAGCTTATGTTGGCTTTTTAATGCAAGTGTTACTTTCTTTGCACAGCACAATAAATGTAACACCTGTTTCAAAAGCTATTGGCCATCCATAGTAGATCCCTTCGTCGTTTCACTCCTCGGTTTTTCTCCGCTCACTCCGCTTCGCAAAACTTCGGTTCCGCTTCGCTCCACTCAGGATGACACATAGACAGTAAGCTTGGCGGTTTTGCATAGCAATATAACATACACAAGGTGCGCAAAAACCGCACACGTATCACGATTTTTATTGTTTAAAGGTTTTCGGTAGACGAAAGTGAATTTGTTTGCCAAAGCCAAACAAAGAGAAGGGAGCCCCCATTTTTAAAAGGGGGGCTCCCTTCTCTTTGGTTATCTGTCACTTAATAGATACCGTCATATTCTGCATCCGCTCCATAGCGGCACGGAACACCGTTTTGTCGTTTTCGTGGGCCAGGCATTGTTCCGCTTCTTCAAGCGGGATCCACTCCACCTCCGCGATCTCTCCCTCACGGGGCTTGATGTCGGGATTGGTGGTAAAGGCCAGAAAATAGACCACCTCTTTCATGACCCCCGGCGACGGGCTGTAATTGACCGTGGCACGGAAATCGGATACGATGGCGATACGTGAGGAGGTCTCCTCCATCACCTCTCGCAAAGCGGTAATATATTCACTCTCCCCCTCCTCCATGTGTCCTTTGGGGAAGGAGCGATTGCCCTTTGCCTTATGCCGGATCATTAAAACAAAATATTTTTCACCTTCGCGGCGCACCACCAGTGCGCCGCAGGATTTTTCATAAACCATGGGGAAACCTCCTTTGCTTGGAACAGAAATCAGGCAAATCCAAACGGATTATTGCTTGATCTCCTCCATCACGAAGGCTTCCAGAATGTCGCCCACCTTAATGTCGTTAAAGCGATCCAAAGCGATACCGCACTCGTAGCCCTCGGCCACCTCCTTCACGTCATCCTTGAAGCGACGCAGAGAACCGATCTTATCCTCAAAGATCACAACGCCATCACGAACCACACGGATCTGCGAGGCGCGCGTGATCTTACCGTCCTGCACATAGGAACCGGCGATAAAGCCAACATTGGGCACATGAATGGTCTGGCGCACCTCGGCGTGGCCCATGAGAACCTCGGTAAACTTGGGTGCCAGCATACCCTTCATAGCGGCGGTGACTTCCTCGATGCATTCATAAATGACGCGGTAGGTGCGGATATCCACACCCTGACGGTCAGCGGAGTCAATAGCGGCCTTATCAGGGCGCACATTAAAGCCCACGATGATGGCATTGGAGGCGGCAGCCAGCATAACGTCACCCTCGATGATACCGCCGGCAGCGGCGTGAATGACGCGCACCTTAACCTCTTCATTCGAAATCTTTTCCAGTGACTGCTTCACGGCCTCGGCAGAGCCGACCACGTCAGCCTTGACGATGATGTTCAGCTCCTTGACGCCGTCAGAAATCTGCGCAAACAAATCGTTGAGGTTGGCACGGGCGTTGGCCTTGAAGCCCTCCTCCTTTGCCTTGTCACGGCGCTGATCGGCCAGAGTTCTGGCCATACGCTCATCCTCAACGGCGGCAAAGTCGTCACCTGCCTCGGGTACCTCGGCAAGACCGATGATCTCAACAGGAACAGAGGGACCTGCCACCTTAACGGTACGCCCGGTGTGATCCTTCATGCTACGGACGCGGCCAACAGCTGTGCCAGCAATGATGATGTCGCCGGTATGAAGTGTGCCATTTTGCACCAGCACGGTAGCAACAGGGCCGCAGCCTTTATCCAAACGAGATTCGATGACGATACCCTTGGCACGGCGATCGGGGTTGGCTTTCAGCTCTTTCATATCTGCCACGAGAATGACATTCTCCAACAGGTCATCAATACCCATACCGGTCAGTGCGGAAACCGGCACACAGATCACATCGCCGCCCCACTCCTCGGGTACCAAACTGTAGTTGGTCAACGCCTGCTTTACGGCATCGGGATTGGCAGTAGGCTTATCCATTTTGTTGATGGCAACGATAATGTCGATACCGGCAGCCTTGGCATGGTTGATCGCCTCCACCGTCTGGGGCATGATGCCATCATCCGCAGCAACCACCAGGATAGCAATATCGGTGGATTGCGCGCCGCGGGCGCGCATCGAGGTAAAGGCCTCGTGACCGGGGGTGTCCAGGAAGGTAATGTCTCTGCCACCGGCCTTGACACGGTAAGCGCCGATGTGCTGTGTGATACCGCCGGCCTCGCCCGCCGTCACATGGGTATGACGAATGGCATCCAGCAAAGAGGTCTTACCGTGGTCAACGTGACCCATGACACAAACCACAGGCGCGCGCTCGACCAAATTTTCTTCCGCATCCTCGGTCTCGTCAAAGAGTTTTTCCTCAATACTGACCACCACCTCTTTGGTGGCCTCTACGCCCAGCTCGGTCGCAATCAGGAACGCGGTATCAAAATCAATGGTTTGGTTGAGGGTAACCATCATCCCCATCATCATCAATTGCTTCACCACCTGAGCGGGGGCAATTTTCATGCGAGAAGCAAATTCGCTAACCGTAATCTCCTCGGGCAGCACCACAGAATTCGCTTGCTTGGTGACCGGCGCGGAGGACTTTTTGCTTCCCTTTTTGCCCGCGGTCATGGCGTGGGTGCCAACCTGCTGCTTTTTAAAGCGTTGATTGCCACCACGGGCATCACGAACCGCGTCAGGCACAAAGGTATCCAAACGCTCATCATATTTGGAAAGGTCCACGCTAGAGCCGCGCATATCCACCACACGGGTGCCGCGCGCCTTCTGGCTGTTGTCGGTACCCTTGGGGGTCTGCCCACGCACAATCGCTTGCACCTGAAAATGCTCACGGGGCGCGCGTCCGCCCTCATCCTTGTCTTTAAAGCCGCCATTCGCACCGCGGTTACGGTCATTTTGAGTGGGACGGGGCTGCTGATCACGACCGCCAAAGCCGGGCTTGCTTGCGCCAAAGCCGGGGTTGGCAAAACGGTCGTTATGAAAACGGTTATCAGCAGATTTCCCCCCCTGCGCAGGGGCATTGGTGCCGGGACGGGGTGCGAAACGGCTATCCCCGGCAGTTTTCTCTGCTGTGCGCTGGCTGTTGCCGGCAGGCGCCGCGGGACGCTGGTTCATGGTAGCACGCAGATTTTGCGGAATGTTATAGGTGCGGGGGTTGGGCTTGGCAGGCGGTACCGCTGCCGGAGCAACCTTTTCTACCACAGGGACGGAGGCGGTCTCTGTAGAAGCAGTCTTTTGAGCAGTTTCCGTCTTCGGTGCGGACTTCACCTCGGGTTCTGCTATCTTTTCTTCTTTGTGTTTGGCGGGCACAGCCTCAGCACTTGCCTTTTTATTCTCGGCTTTGGGCGCCTTCTTTTCAGGCTCTGCCTTGACCTCAGGCATTTTGGGTGCAGTCTCCTTGACAGGTGCCGTTTCAGCAACTGCCTTGCCCTCTTCTTTCTTTTCCGCCGCAACCGCTTCAACGGGGGCGACAGCTGCCTGCTCTTTCTTAGCGGGCGCCTTTGTGGGAATATAGGTGTCGCCAAAGAGATAGTCGTCAATATTCTTGACCTGCTTCCCCCTGGTCAAAACCTCAAAAATGACATTGAATTCTGTGGGAGTCAGAGTTTTTTGCGTGGTCTTGCACTCCATGCCACGGGCTGTCATCAGCTCGGTAATATCCTTACTTTTGATGCCGAGATCCTTTGCCAGTTGTGTAATCTTAAACGCCATGTTTCCTCCTGTTTTGCTTCGGTTGTCCGTACCGAAGGCTTTCAAAGTGTAAGTTTACTTTCTCATTTCGCAACGAATGTGATTTTCTTTACTTTAATAAGGTGATCATCGCCCGGGCTAAATCGGGCTCGCTGACCCCGACCGCCGCCACGGCGCCATCCCGCTTACCGACGGTCAACGCCAGTCTGGCACAATTTGCCGTAATGCGATATAGGGGCACTTGATAATATGCGGTGCGGTCAGTGATCCGTTTTTTGGTATTTTCAGAAGCATCTGCCGCAAGCAACACCAAAAGCGGTGTTTTTCCGGCAATACCCTTTTGCAGGGCGGCGCAAATGAGGGGAACGCCCACGGTTGCTCTGCCCGCCTTCGCGGCAAGACCCAGCATCCGCAATGCCTTTTCTTCCCGATCATTCACCTGCATGGAACTGCTCCTCCAAAGCCGTATACACGTCATCCGGGATCTCACATGCCAAATTCCGTGAAAGACTGCGCTTGCGCCGTGCCAGCTTCAGGCACGCCAGCTTCTTACAAATATATGCGCCCCTACCGGATTTCTTTCCGGTAAAGTCCAGCGAGACCTGCCCTTCCGGGTCCCTCACCACACGCAACAGCTCGATCTTGGGGCGGTGTTCGCCACAGCCGAGACATTGGCGTTCGGGGATCTTCTTTTTTTTCTGTTCCATGTTATTTTTCCTACCCGTTTTCAGGGTTATTCCGCTTTGATGTCAATCTTGCAACCGGTCAAACGGGCAGCAAGACGGGCGTTCAGGCCCTCGCGGCCAATGGCAAGAGAGAGCTGATCGGGATCAACCAGCACACGGCAGGAGCGGTCGCCTGTCATCTCTACCGAAATGACGCGCGCAGGGGAAAGAGCGGCCGCAATGAACTGTTCGGGTTCCTCGCTATAGTTGATAATATCAATTTTCTCTCCACGAAGCTCGTTCACAATGCCGGCAATACGCATGCCGCGATTACCGATACAAGCGCCAACCGGATCCACATCGGTATCGCGAGAAAAGACAGCGACCTTGCTACGCACACCCGCCTCACGGGAAACGCCCTTGATCATGACAATACCGTCAGCGATCTCAGGAACCTCCAATTCAAACAGTCTGCGCACCAGACCCGCATGGGTACGGGACAAGGTAACCAGGGGGCCCCTTGCCTCCTTGTTCACTTCCATGACAAACACCTTGACACGGTCGCCAACCACAAACGATTCGCCGGGAATCTGCTCGTCCTTGAGCAATACGGCACGGCCAGTCTCGGTTTCCAGCACAACGTTACCGTTCACAGGATCGATCTTGCTAACGGTAGCGGTAATGATCTCATCACGCTGGCTTTCATATTTATCTTGCATCACCTTACGCTCGCCCTCACGGATGCTTTGAATGATCACCGATTTGGCAGCGGCCGCGGACAAACGGCGGAAGTTTTCCGGCTTGACCTTGATCTCCACCAGCTGCCCCAATTTGAAGCGCTTGTTGTGGGATCTGGCCTCCTCTAAGGTGATTTCCTGCTCGGGGTCAACCACGGTTTCCACCACCGTCATTTGTTGATATACACGAATATCGTCTTTTTCCAGATTGAACTCGATGCGCACATTTGCCCCCGCGCCGTACTCTTTGTGGTACGCGGAGACCAGCGCGTTTTCGATCCGCTCGATCATGTACTCTTTCGGAATCCCCTTCTCTTTCTCAAGAAGCTCCAGAGCGTTTACAAACGATTCCTTACTGCTTTTGGTTGCCATGGCTAAATCCTTTCATACAAACCTTTATGTGTTCTTATTTTTATTCAAAACGTGAAAACGGTGCGCATTTTTGCGATTGCACAGCGGGGCAGAGCACGCACCTCGCCACCCAGCTCCAGCAAGAGCTCCTCGTTGCCATTTCTGCCGGCAAGAATACCCTCTAAGCTCTTTTTCCCCTCAAACGGGGCGAAAAAACGCACCTCTACCAATTCCCCAACGCAAGCGTCAATATGCGCATCGGTACGGAGTTCCCGTTCAATACCGGGGGAACTGACCTCTAAATCGTAAGCGGTATCAATGGGGTCGATTTCATCCAGCACAGGATCGATCGCACGGTGCATCCGCTCACAATCCTCAATGGTAATGCCGTCTTCGTGATCGATGGTCACGCGCAGGATCCTGCGGGCGCCCTCCTTAACAAATTCCACATCCCAGATGGAAAGTCCCAGCTCGTCAGCCACGGGTTGGATCCCCTGCCACACGGTCTCGGCTATATTCTTCGCGCCTGCCATCTTTTTCTCCTTTCGGTGTAATGGAAAAGTGTACTTCGCTGCCCGGAATTGCTGTGAGAGAAACAAGAAAAGCAAAGCGCGTCGAATGCTGACAGGCGATGGCGAACTTGTTGTTCGTCGAGGTTGTCAGTGTGGAGCAATACAGCTTTTCGCTATTTCTGGTTGCCGGGAATTGCCGCGAAAGAAACAAGAAAAGCAAGGCGCACCGGAAGCTGACAGGCGATGGCGAACTTGGTGTTCGTCGAGGTTGTCAGTGTGGAGCAATACAGCTTTTCGCTATTTCTGGTTGCCGGGAATTGCCGCGAAAGAAACAAGAAAAGCAAGGCGCACCGGAAGCTGACAGGCGATGGCGAACTTGTTGTTCGTCGAGGTTGTCAGCGTGGAGCAACACAGCTTTTCGCCGTTTGTTTCGTGGCAAGAAAGAGGAGCAGGCTTTGTTTCGCCTGCTCCACACTTTTCACTATACTGGGCGTATTATACCACAACTTTTGCCCTTTTGCAATAGGAAAATACATTTTTTTTGAAAAAACTGATTTTTTTTGAATTTTGCCATTATTTTGCGTGCAAATTTCACAAATCCTTCAATAAATGTGTTTACAATCATCAAATTGTATGTTATAATATTAAATTAGTATAATAGACAAAATATCCGCGTATATGTGATAAGATCCCGTGCCAAAGGAGTTTTACATGGAACAAATAAAAAAACAATTGCCTGCACATAGCGAATGGAAGGCCATGCTACATGCGCCTACCGTTGGTCAGGCAGTGCTGGTTGCCGCGCTGTTCTTTCTTTCCTGCCTCATACTGCCTATCACCGATCATGCCGTGGTCGCCCAGCTTTACACGGTGCTATGTGCCGTCTTCTGCTATCTATTGCTACGGAGCTTTCGCGGCTTACTCCTCTATGCCCTCCCCGCGTTTGTACTTTATATGCTCAGCGGTATCGTCCCCAGCATCCAGTCCCCCATTACGCTGACCGCCGCTTTTCTGACCATTTTGGTCGGTGGCAGTTGCGGCGGATTTTTCTTGACCCACTATCACAGCCCGCGCAAGTATCCCTTTATACTCCTGCTGCCACCGTCAGCCTACGGCATTGCCACCTGGGTCACCGGCGATCCGTTGCGAGGCCTTCTGACCCTGATCCCGTTGGCGGTTGCCATTGTGACGGCGATCTGTCTGCTTCGTCTGATCGAGCGCCCAACCGCCACCGCGCTGATCGCGGGAACGCTGGCCGCAACGCTGGCCATTGCCGGTCTGATCACCCTTGCCGCCATTGGCGCTTTGCATGGCAACCCCGTCGTTGCCATGGGTGATCATCTGCGCTCCGGTATCCTCGATCGGTTTTGGCAAATACAGGCCATGTATGAGGAGTTGCAGCCGCTTTACGCCGAAATGGGCGTTGATCTTGCCCTACCTGAGATCGACTATCAAGCTGTTGCCGATATGCTGGTCAATATTTTTCCCGGCATCTTTCTTGCTCTGTGCGCTGTTACCGGCTTTTTCGTTTGGCGACTGCTTGTACAGCAGCTGGTCGCTTTCCAATCCACAAATCGCTTACCGTTTCAGCTGGTCGCCTTTACGGTCAGTCGTGTCGGCGCTCTCCTCTTTGTTTTTTGCGGTCTGGTGGCGATCTTCGCAAGCGAGCTGACCGCGTTTTCCGCCATCTGCTTGAATCTTGCCATCGTAACAGCCCCCGGTCTTGCGCTAATCGGCTTTACCTCTCTGTTTACCCGCGGGCGGTCCTGCCTCTCACTCTTGCTTGCCATCGGATTGTTATTCCTGGTCTTCCGCAACCCGATCAGCGGTCTGATGGTCGCCGCCTTTCTCGGCGCTTTTCAGATTCTTTTCATCCGTTTTGTCCCCTCCCCCGATGACCCTGACAATCACGACAAAGGAGAAAATTAATGCAAAAACATTCAGACCATCAACACCGCTCAGATGTGGGTCTGCCTTTGCTTGCCCTGATCATCATCGGCTTGCTGTTTTTTGGCTCCTATCTGGCGGTAGAGCGACTGACCCCGACGGCGTTGCCCTCCCGCGGTATTGCTTTGGGATTCTTGAGCGCTTATATTCTCACCGCCGCCCTTGTCTATCTCTTCTTTCGTTTAAAGGACCGCAAAGAACGCAACGAGCAAAGCACCTTTGACACCTTGAACACCAAAATGCACAATATGTTCAAGTATCACGTGAATTTCCCTTATGCCATCACCGACGAGCAAGGACGCGTACGCGCCACCAACACTGCCTTGCAGATCTTGATTGGTGCCAAGAACCCTTTTTACCGGGGCACCTTAACCGACCTTTGCAACGGTGTTTCGTTGCAGGATATGCTCAGTGCCGCCACCAAGCGCGAAGAACAGCGCAAAACTGTCAGCAAGCTGACCGCGGAAGCGATCAGCAATGCCAAGGCAGACGAAAACGCCGAATTGCCCCCCGAAAACACTTTGGCGGAATTGCAGGAGGGGACATTGGTCTCGCTCAAAAGCGGCGGCCGCTATATTGCGCGTCTCTATCCTGTCACGCTCAATGAAAAGCTCAATTATCTGGTGACCTTTACCGACATCACCGAGCTTTCGGATCTGAAAGAAAAAACCGAACGGGATATGCCCGCCATTGCCTATATCGACGTAGACAACTTAGAGGAGCTGACCCAGTATACGCGCGTGAACTACCGCGACGCTTCCCGAAAAGTAGACGATGTTCTCATTCGCTTTGCGGCAAATATGAACGGTCTCTTGCGAGAATATGAGCGCGACCGCTATCTGCTGCTCTTTTCTCAGGAAAAGCTGCGGGAATGTGAGGAGGATAAATTCAGCGAGCTGCTTGACGGCATCCGCGGTATCCGTCTTGGCGAATATAGCATTCCGGTTACTGTTTCTGTGGGGGTATCGCTCAAGGACAGCAGCATGTCAGAGCGCGCCGTGGATGCGGCCACCGCGCTGGATATGGCCTTGCAGAGAGGCGGCGACCAGGTGGCAGTACGCCGCAAAGACGGCATCCGCTACTACGGTGGCCAAACCCGCCCTTTCCAGCGCCGCACCAAAGTGCAATCCCGTGTGGTTGCCAACTATTTGCTTTCTAAAATTTCAGAGTCGGACAACCTGCTGATCATGGGTCACAAAAACCCTGACTTTGACTCGATCGGCTCTTGTATCGGTATTGCTCAGATGGGTCTGTTCGCCGGCGTACCCACTAAAATCATTATAGATATGAATAACGCCAACTTTAAGATTGCCACCGAACGGCTGAGCCATTCCCGCATCTATAGCGATATGTTCATTTCGGGGCACAAGGGCCTGGATCTGATCCGCCCCGGTACCCTGCTGATTATATCGGATGCCAACAACTTCGCCATCATCGAAGAGCCGGATGTTGCCGCCAATGTCAAGCAGGTGTCGGGCAAGATTGCCATTATCGATCACCACCGTCAGACCGGCGAATATGATTTTGAGCCTGTTATGAATTATATTGACCCCTCCGCGTCTTCGGCCGCAGAGCTGGTAACCGAAATGTTGGAGCAAACCGACACAGGCGCCGATGCGGAAAACAGCAAGCTTGTCAGCGACGAAATCGCCAGCGTGATCCTTTCCGGCATTGTACTGGATACCGGCAATTTCACCCGCAACACCGGTAGCCGTACCCTTGACGCTGCCCGCTATCTTTTCGGCAAGGGTGCTAACGCCGAATACGTACACAGCTTTTTCAACGAGGATTACGCGGACTATGTATGCGAACGCAGCTTTTCGGGTTGCGCACTGCTACAAAACAACACCGTTGGTATGACCTGGAGCCACGGCACCGGCAGAGGCGCAGACGACCGTATTGCCGCCGCCAAAGAGGCGGATAAGCTGCTGAACGTCAAAGGCGTTCGCGCTTCTTTTGCCCTGATCGTGGTCGGAGACGCCGTACACATCTCAGGCCGTTCCGACGGTTCGATCAATGTGCAGCTTATTCTGGAGCGCCTTGGGGGCGGCGGGCGCTTTGACTCGGCAGGTGCCGCACTCTCGGGCGCTTCGCTGGAGGCCGCCAGAAACAGCTTACACGAAGCTGTAACCGGCTATTTTAAGGAGCTGGAAGAAAAGAACGCATAGGGCACTGTTTTTGCTAAAACAAAGTTTTCACATAGAAGAAAGGAACCAACGTATGAAAGTCATTCTTACCGCCGACGTCAAAGGACAAGGCAAAAAAGATCAAATGGTAGAGGTCTCCGACGGTTACGCACGGAACTTCCTTTTTCCCAAAAAGCTGGCAAAACCGGCTGACAATCAAGCCGTGACCGAGCTCAAGAACAAGCAGGCATCGGCACAGCACAAAATCGACGTTGACCGCGCCAACGCCAAGGAAACCGCCGCAAAGCTGGAAACACTGAAAGTGATTTTTCGGGTGGGCGCCAGCACCGACGGCAGACTTTACGGCTCGATCACGGCGAAGGACGTGGCGGAAAAGCTTGCGGCCGATCACAAAATCACGGTTGACAAACGCAAGATCACCATGGAGCCGATCAAATCCTTTGGCTCCTATGATCTGGATGTCAAGCTCTACACTGACGTTTCCGGCAAAATCCACGTAACGGTTACCGAGAAGTAAAGCTATGGCCGAACGTATGAATGATTACGCGAGCGACCTGACCGACGTTGTTCGTCAAAAGCCCGCGGCTCTGACCTCCGAGCGCGCTCTGCTCGGCTCTATTCTCATCGACCCCGCCTGCATCACCGATGTATTGACGGTGATCACCGCCGAGGATTTCTATCTAACCGAACACAAAGAGATTTTTCTTGCCATGCGGGAGCTCTTTGACGCCAGCAGCGAAATTGATCCGGTTACCCTGATTGATATGTTGGTGCACAAGGGGGTATACGAAAAATCCGGCGGCGAGGAATATATCCGTTCGCTCCTGGAAGCAACCCCCAGCGCCATGAACGTCAAGGACTACGCAAGGATCGTCAAGGAAAAGAGCACCTTGCGCCGCATTATTGACACCTGCGCCGATGTTTCGAATATGACCTTTACCGAGCAAGAAGAGGTCGGGCACATTTTAGACTACGCGCAAAGCCAGTTCACCGAGATCTCGGCAGGACGGGATTCCAGAAATTTCCGTCATATCCGGGATGTACTCCGTGACGTGCTGGGCAATCTCCATGAGCTGGCGGAAGACCCAGAGGCCGCCCACGGCACCCCCACCGGCTTTTCCGGTGTGGACCGCGTCCTTGTGGGCATGGGCGATTCTGACCTGATCATTCTGGGCGCCCGCCCCGGTATGGGCAAAACAAGCTTTGCCCTGAATATTGCCACCAATGTAGCCATTTCCTCAGGCAAAGCCGTCTGTGTCTTTTCTTTGGAAATGTCCGCCGAGCAGCTGGTTTCCCGCCTGCTCTCCAGTGAGGCAATGGTCGGCAGCTACGCCCTGCGTTCGGGTCAGCTTACCCCCGAGGATTGGAAAAAGCTGGCCGATGCCTCTGTGCGTCTTTCCGCCACTAACCTTTATATTGACGACACCTCCGGCGTCACCGTCACCGCCATGAAAGCGAAGCTGCGCCGTGTGGAAAATCTGGGTTTTGTGGTTATCGACTATCTGGGATTGATGGAAAGCGAGCGCCACTCAGATAACCGTGCGGTAGAGGTAGGCATGATCTCCCGTGGCCTGAAGCTCATGGCCAAGGAGTTACGTGTACCGATCCTTTGCTGTGCCCAGCTTTCCCGTGGCACCGAGGGACGCACCGATAAGCGCCCTCAACTTTCCGACCTGCGTGAATCCGGCTCTATCGAGCAGGATGCCGACGTCGTCATGTTCCTGTACCGTGACGAATACTATAAAACCGCCGACAACACCTCGCCGGATCAACAGGAAGGCAATGTGGCGGAAGTCATCATTCAAAAGAACCGCCACGGCTCACAGGGTACTGTCAAAATGGGGTGGATCGGCGCTTATACCAAGTTCCGTACCCTTGCCGACGAAAATTTGACCGAATGAGTAAGCCTGCTGATTTTCGGGATCCCCGCACGCTTGCGGGAGTTGCCCCCGACACACCTCTTTGCGTCGCGCTTTCGGGAGGTGCCGATTCGGTAGCGTTGCTGGCAATGCTGGCGGGCGATCCCCATCTTTGTGCCGTACATGTGCACCACGGCATCCGCGGCGCCGAAGCGGATCGGGACGCGGACTTTTGCCGTGATCTTGCCAAAAAATACGGTGTCCCCCTTACGGTTTTGCCAATTGACGCCCCCGCCATTGCCAAGCGCCGGGGGATCAGTCTGGAGACCGCCGCGAGAGAGGGCCGCTATGAGGCCATTTGTGCCCATCTGCAAAAAAATCACATCCCCTTGCTTGCCACCGCCCATCACGCAGACGATCAGCTGGAAACCATTTTACAGCATCTTTTGCGGGGCAGCGGTCTAAAAGGGCTGGGGGGAATTCCTGCCTGCCGGCCGCTGGGAAAAGAAATTCTTGTGGTACGCCCCCTGTTGCTGTTGACCAAAAAAAATCTGCTTGCCTATCTGGCATCGCTTGGGCAAAACTATGTAACAGACAGCACCAACGCGCAGGGATGCTGCACCCGTAACCGCTTGCGGCTGGAAGTGGCGCCGATCTTAGAAGAGCTCTATCCCGCCGCCGCCACCACTGCCGCGCGTTGCGCCGAAACCTTACGGGAGGATGAGCGGTATCTGGAAGCGCTTGCCTCGGATTTTCTCAAAAAGGAAGGCTCTGAGCCCTCTCTTTCGGCACTGTCCGCGCTCCCACGCCCGATCTTTTCACGGGTCTTGCGGCAATTTTTACCTGTTCCCCCCGAGCGGGTGCATATTGACGCGCTGGCCGACTTTTGTCAAAAGGCCGTCCCGCATGCGACCCTATCGTTGCCGCGCGCGACTGTGGTAGCGGAAAACGGGAAGCTTTGCTTTTTAAAAGACCCGCCCATAGCCACAACCTACGAGATCCTTTTAAAGCCGGGGGAAAATCTCTTGCCAGGCGGCGGATCTGTCTTACTGTACCCCAAAGAGCACACACCGCCTACCGACTCCCGCCACACATTCATCGTACCGATCGCACTTTGCTCTGATAAAATAAAAGGGCATTTGCGAGCCCGCAATCTACGCCCCGGCGACAAGCTCTACTCCGGTGGCGTGAACCGTGCGGTGCGCCGCCTGTGCGGCTCTTCGGTGTCGGCGCTCACACGAGCACAAATGCCGCTGTTAACAGACGATGCCGGCGTGGTTGCCACCCCGTTTGGCGCCAATCATAATATTCGGGATGATGTCTATCAAAAAGAAGGACAGGATCTCATTGTTTATCTGCTTTTTGACTGATACCGGGCCAACCCGGAAGTATATATCATAGTTTTACGGAGGAACCAAGAAATTCATGAAAAAACATTTGAAAACCATACTGCTCTACCTACTGCTGATCGCCGTCGTCATTTTGGTGGTGTCGTCGATCTTCCGCGGTACCCAAAGCGAAAAGCTGGTACTGGGCGACGTGGTGGACCTCTTTGAGGAAAACCGTGTCACGCAATTCGTTATTGACGAGGATTACAACTTGATCATGCAGGTGATCAAAACCGGTGAGAACGGCGAGCTGCTGACCAAAGAAGACGGCAGCTGGAATACCGAGGAAAAATCCTACCGCCTCCAATCACTGGCGCTGTTTGAGCAGTATTGCGGCGATCTGGTGCGAAACAAGGAGATCACTTCTCGCCTGGATAAATACGATATTGAACCCGAGACCACTTATCCTTGGTGGCTCACACTGTTGCCCTATGCCTTTATCCTGATCGTTTTGGTCGTTCTCTTCTTCTTTGTGATGGGATCCGCCAAGGGCGGCGGAGGCAAGCTGAACAGCTTTGGCCGCGCGCGTGTCAAAACCGCGCAGGAAAGCAAGGATAAGGTGACCTTTGCCGATGTGGCAGGCGCCGATGAGGAAAAACAGGAGCTGGAAGAAATCGTAGAATTCCTCAAGGATCCCTCCAAATTCACCCGACTGGGTGCCAAGATCCCCCACGGCGTCCTGCTCGTGGGCCCTCCCGGTACCGGTAAAACCCTGCTGGCCAAAGCGGTGGCCGGTGAGGCGGGGGTCCCCTTCTACTCGATTTCAGGCTCGGATTTTGTGGAAATGTATGTGGGCGTAGGCGCCTCCCGTGTCCGTGACCTGTTTGAGACTGCCCGCAAATCCCCCGCCAGCATTGTTTTTATTGACGAGATTGATGCGGTGGGCCGTCACCGCGGTGCCGGCCTTGGCGGCGGTCACGATGAACGGGAGCAGACCTTGAACCAATTGCTGGTAGAAATGGACGGCTTTGGCTCGCACGACGGGATTATCGTTATGGCCGCCACCAACCGCCCTGATATTTTGGACCCCGCGCTACTCCGTCCCGGCCGCTTTGACCGCGAGATTACAGTGGGCGCGCCGGACATCAAGGGCCGCGCCGCCATTCTGGCCGTGCACGCCCGCAACAAGCCGTTGGAAGAAGGCGTGGATTTGGAAACGGTAGCCAAAAAGACCGCCGGCTTTACCGGCGCGGATCTGGCCAACCTGCTCAACGAGGCCGCATTGCTTGCCGCGCGTCGCGGTAAATCGCTGATCGGCATGGAGGATATTGACGATGCCTTCATCCGCGTAGTGGCCGGTCCCAAAAAGACCTCCCGCGTCATGAGCGACCGTGAACGCCGCAACACCGCTTACCATGAGGCGGGTCACGCCATTGTAGCGCATGTGCTACCCCATCTTGACGGGGTGCATCAGATTTCGATCATCCCCTCCGGTCGGGCGCTGGGCTATACCATGAGCCTGCCCTCTGAGGACAAATACAGCGTTTACAAGCAAGAAATGAAGGAAAAGATCGCCGAGCTGCTCGCCGGCCGTGTGGCAGAGGCCATTGTGTTCGGCGACATTTCGGGCGGCGCCTCCAACGATATTGAGCGCGCTACCAAAACCGCTCGTCAGATGGTCACCCAATTGGGCATGTCGGATGTGCTTGGTCCGGTTATGTACGGTTCCGGACAAGGCGAGGTATTCCTTGGACGTGACTTCTCGAACAACAAAGATTACTCTGAGGAGGTAGCCGCCAAGATCGATGCCGAGATCAAGGCATTGCTTGATGAAGGCTACGCCAAGGCCAAAGAGATTCTGGAAGGCAACCGCGAGCGTTTGGACTTTATCGCCGACTTCCTGCTCAAGCACGAGATTATGGATGGCGATCAGTTTGCCGCCGCTATGGATCAAAACGCCTCGATGGAGGAGCTGGAAACCATTGCCGCCGAGAAGAAGGCACGCTCCCGCCGTGAAAACGAAGAGCGCGAGCGCCGCCGCATTGAAGAAGAAAAGCATGCCGAAGCGGATCTGTTCGGCTCCGCTGATTTTTCTGAGGATGGCAACAGCACAAACGAAGCCGTGAAGGATGACGATACCCCCGCGGCCGAAGAACAGGAAATCGCCGAGGAAGAAAAGAAGGATCCTGATCAGGAATAAGATCCTTTGCTTTCCCCTGCCATATGGCAGGGGAAAGCTCCCCTTCTGCGCGCCGCATTGCTACCGAAACGGTCGGCGGCGATCCAGAGCGCAGAAATGGCCCCATCAATAAAAAGGAGCAAACAATGGAAAAGACGACATTCGCTTTACTGGGCATCGATATTGGTTCTACCACCGCAAAGGTGGTACTGGAGCAAAACGGTGTAATTACATATCAATGCTACGAGCGCCATTTTTCGCAGGTGCGTACCAAAACCTTAGAAATTCTCTCCCGGCTCAAGGAACAAATCGGCGATACCCCTTTAAAGGTAGCCATCTCCGGCTCCGCGGGTCTGGGCCTGGCAAGAGCGGCAGAGCTGCCTTTTGTGCAAGAGGTTTTCGCCACCGGTGAAACCATTCGCCGACTGCAACCGGATACCAATGTGGTGATTGAGCTGGGCGGCGAGGATGCCAAAGTCATCTTTTTTGATGGGGGCACTGATGAGCGGATGAACGGCTCCTGCGCCGGTGGAACCGGCGCCTTTATTGACCAAATGGCAACCCTGCTTGACCTTTCTGTTGAGGAAATGGATCAGCTTTCGCTTTCTGCCGAGCGGATCTATCCCATCGCTTCCCGTTGCGGCGTCTTTGCCAAAACCGACGTGCAGCCGCTGCTCAACCAAGGCGCCGCCAAAGCGGATATTGCCGCCAGCATTTTTCGCGCAGTGGTGAATCAGACGATTGCGGGGTTGGCACAGGGCCGCAAGATCGCCGGGAAGGTCGTCTTTCTGGGCGGCCCCCTCTCCTTTAATATGGGACTGCGCAAGCAATTCCTTCATGTATTGAAGCTGGAACCGGAAAATGCTATTTTCCCTGATTACGCCCGCGTTTCGGTGGCGTTGGGCGCGGCATTTTACGCTTCCTCTTTGACCGAAGCCTATTCCTATGCCGAGCTGGTCGACCGTGTGGCATCGGCCACCGCCGCCGGCACCAATACCGTAACCATGGAGCCGCTTTTCTATCATGAAGCGGAATATGCCGCTTTTGTTGAGCGGCACGCCAAAGCCACCTTGGCCGAGCGTGATCCCAAAGACTATGTCGGCAACGCCTATCTTGGTATCGACTGCGGCTCTACCACCACCAAATTACTGCTGATGAGTGAGGAAAAGGAAATCCTTTATACTTATTACAGCTCCAATAAAGGCAATCCCGTTCATATTGTCAAAGAGCAGCTGGAGGCGATTTACGCCCTTTGCGGCGATCGGATCCGCATTTGCGGTTCGGCGGTCACCGGCTACGGCGAAGAGCTGATCCGCCACGCTTTCCATCTGGATCATGGCCTTGTTGAGACAATGGCACACTTTACCGCCGCCAAGCATTTCAACCCTGAGGTAGACTTCATTTTGGATATTGGCGGTCAGGACATCAAATGCTTCCAGATCCGGAACGGTGCCATCGACAGCATCATGCTCAATGAGGCCTGCTCTTCCGGTTGCGGCTCCTTTATCGAAACATTCGCGCGGGGCCTTGGCTACGAAGCCTCTGAATTTGCCAAGCTGGGGCTTTTTGCCAAAGCACCGGTGGATTTGGGATCCCGCTGCACTGTTTTTATGAACTCCTCGGTAAAGCAAGCGCAAAAAGACGGCGCTACCGTTGGCGATATTTCGGCAGGCCTTTCAGCCTCTGTTGTAAAAAACGCCATTTATAAGGTCATCCGTGCCGGTTCGGCAGACGAGCTGGGCAAAAACATCGTGGTACAGGGCGGCACCTTCCTCAATGACGCGGTGCTCCGCAGCTTTGAGCGGGAGCTTGGCAGGCCGGTCATCCGCCCCACCATCGCGGGTCTGATGGGCGCTCTTGGCGCCGCTATCTACGCACAGCAAAATCATGCCGCCTTCTCCTCAATCCTCACGCCCGAGGAATTGGATACATTTGTTCACACCTCTAAAGCAACCGTTTGCAAAGGCTGTACCAACCGTTGCAATGTCACCATCAATACCTTTGCCGACGGTGGCAAATTCATTTCCGGCAATAAATGTGAAAAAGGCGCCGGGCAAAAGCCCTCCGACAATCCCCTTCCCAATCTCCATGCCTTTAAACGGGAGCGGTTTGCCGAGCTGACCCCCACGCAGGGCAAGCGCGGTATCACGGTGGGACTGCCCTTGGCGCTGGGCATGTATGAGCTTGGCATCTTCTGGTACACCCTGTTCAAGGAACTGGACTTTGGGGTGCGTTTTTCCGGTTTTTCCAGTCGCAAAATCTACGCCAAGGGGCAATACAGCATTCCGTCGGATACCGCCTGCTACCCCGCTAAAATCATGCACGGCCACATGGAAACCCTGATCGAAGAGGGTGTAGATGCCATCTTCTACCCGTGCCTGACACGTAATGTAGACGAAAAGGTAGCGGATAATCACTACAACTGCCCGGTGGTGGCCTATTACCCCGAGGTATTAGAGCACAATATGGATAGCCTGGAGGGCGTTCGCTTTCTTTATCCTTATGTCACCGTCAACAATGAAAAGGAGCTGGCCAAAGAGCTGTTTGACTTTTTGCAACAAACCTTTGGTAATATGCAAAAAAGCCAGGTAGCGCACGCCGTAAAAAGCGCCGGCAAGGCCTATGCCCGCTATATGGCAGATATTCGCGCCGAGGGGCAGCGTGCCATCCGCTTTGCCAAGGAAAACGGCAAGCGGCTGATGGTGCTTTGCGGCAGGCCCTACCACATTGATCCGGAGATTGGCCACGGCATTGATAAGCTGGCAACCACGCTTGGCTTCGCGGTCGTCACCGAGGACGCGGTAGCGCATTTGGCCTCCGCGCCGGTACGCCCCAAGGTGCTCAATCAATGGACCTACCACGCACGGCTTTATAACGCCGCCCGCTTTGTGACCGAAGCCGCGAACGCCGAGCTGGTGCAGCTGGTCTCTTTCGGCTGCGGCATTGACGCCATCACCACCGACGAGGTCAGAGAAATCCTGGAGGAGGGCGGCAAGCTCTACACCCAGATCAAAATCGACGAGATCACCAATTTGGGTGCCGTCACCATCCGTCTGCGCAGCTTACTGGGCGCGTTGGAGCAACAGAAAAAGGAGGGGGTATAATAATATGGAAGATCGCATTCTCTTTACCAAAGAGATGAAAAAAGACTACACCATTCTACTCCCCAACATGCTCCCCATGCATTTCAAAATCATGTCAGCCGCTTTCCGCATTTATGGCTATAAGGCGGTGCTACTGGAAAACGACGGACATGACGTGATCGAATGCGGCCTAAAATACGTACATAACGATACCTGCTATCCGGCATTGCTGGTCATCGGTCAATTTATTGACGCCCTGCAAAGCGGAAAGTATGATCTGAACAAAACCGCTGTTATGATGACCCAAACCGGTGGCGGATGCCGTGCGTCAAACTATATCGCTTTGATCCGAAAAGCGCTGAAAAAGGCAGGCTTCCCCCAAGTTCCGGTCATCTCGCTGAATGTGGCGGGATTGGAGAAAAACCCCGGCTTCAAGATCTCGCTTGGATTTGGCAAACGCATTCTTTACGGTGTTTACTATGGGGATCTGTTAATGAACTTGGTCAATCAATGCCGCCCTTATGAGGTCACCCCCGGCTCGACCCAGGCTCTTGCTGACAAATGGGTAGAAAAACTGGCAGCGCAGGTCGGTAGCAAAAAAGCTGTTACCTACAAGTCGGTGCGAGAGAATTACGCAGCCATCCTGCGGGATTTTGACCGCAACCTGCCCCGTACCGCTACACGAAAGGTCCGGGTTGGCATTGTGGGCGAGATCTTTGTCAAATTTGCCCCCATCGGTAACAACCATCTGGAAGATTTTTTGGTCGGCGAAGGCGCTGAAACCGTCATGGCCGGCTTGCTGGATTTCCTGATGTATACCGTCAACACCGCTGTGGTGGATTACCGCCTTTACGGGATGAAAAAAGCGAAAGCTGCCATCATGCGGTTCGCCTATCGCTTCCTACACAAAAAGCAGCTGGACTTCATCCGCCTTTATCAAGAAAACAGTAGCTTCACGCCTCCCACCGATTTTGAAAAAACCCGCGCCGCCATTCAAGGCTATATCAGCGAGGGCGTACAGATGGGCGAGGGATGGCTATTAACCGCCGAAATGTTAGAGCTGATTGAAAGCGATGTGAAGAATGTGGTCTGTACCCAGCCCTTTGGCTGTCTGCCCAATCATATCGTAGGCAAGGGTATGATGAAAATCATCCGAGAGCATCATCCGGGGGTCAATCTGGTTGCCATTGATTACGATTCCAGCGCTTCCCGCATCAATCAGGAAAACCGCTTGAAACTGATGCTGGCAGGTGCCAACCGCGCCTTGGCAGCCGAGGAAACCAAAAACGAGGCCTCTATCAACGCATAAGGAGACGACAGACTATGAAAAAACGTTTACTTTGCTTTTGCCTGGCTCTGCTCCTTTGTCTGCCGTTGCTTTGTGCTTGTCATGGCAAAGCGGCAGATCTGGTGCTGATTAAAAAAGGAACCAGCGATTATTGCATTATTTACCCGGAGGGAGAAAAGGATACCCAGGCAATCGCAGATACTTTAAGCCAAATTCTGCACACGCTGACCGGTGTGCTTTTGGAAGTAAAATCAGACAGTGCCGAGGAAACCGAAACCGAAATCCTGGTAGGCTATACCAACCGCCAGGCTTCTCAGGATTTGTTGGCAACCATCAAAACACAGGCAAGCACCTTTGCCATTGCCGTGAGCGACAAACAAGTGGTACTGACCGCTACCGGCAAAATTCTTCTCCACGCCGCCGAATTCTTCCTCTCCTCCACCAAAGAGCAGCTGGGTGGCAGCTACCGGGAGGGCTATCTTTCTTTGCCTCGCACGCTGAGCTATATCGGCAGTGTCAAATTCCCCGAGAGCAATGTGAAGCTGATCTCCTCTACCGCCCAATTGGCGCTCAGACAGTCCAGTAAAGACCTGGTGTTAGAAGAGCTGTCGGAAAATGACCGCCTTTACAGTATCACCACTGACGGCACTTACCTCTATGCCGTCGTGAAAGTCGCGGGCGAGGATCAGGCCAGAATCTGCCAGCTCACCGCGAGCGGCTCTTTGGAAAGCAGCAGCAACTCACTGGATCTGGGATTGGCTCCCTCTCTTTGCTACAACGCCTTAACCGGTCTTTTGGTGGTCGTGCACGGCGGCAGCAATGCCCAAAGGCTTTCGCTCGTGGACCCCCAAACAATGAAAGTGCAAAGCACGGTAGAACTGGATGTTGCTGTTTCTGCCATTGCCTATCTGGCCCAAAGCAATCGCTATCTTGTCAAACTGCAAAACGAAAACACATGCTATCTTCTAAACGGTGCTTTTCAACGGGAAGGAGAGCCGATCACTCTGCCCCGTGCCCTTGCCTCGAATGCGGCAAAGGGCATGACAGCGGATGAGCGCTACATCTATTTTCTGCAAAACAACAATGAGCTCTTTTTGGTCGATCGCTATTCTACCCGTTACCAATCTTTTGCCCTGCCCTTTTATCTAACCAATGAGCAGATGCCGGTTTCGCTTTGCATTTATCAAAAAGCATTCCTCTTTGCTACCGTTGTTACCCCTAAGCAATCCGAGGGAAAGCCCTATAACATGATGCAAACCGCAACATGGGCGCAAACCGCCGCCGATGCGGCCCTTGGCGAACTGTTTACCGAGGATATGATTGCTGAGGTAGACAGCTACGGCCTTTCCAGCGCCAAATTGTTCGACGCATACACCATCGGGGGCAGTCCTGCCAAAAACACTGTGATGCAGGGTGGGTGCACCGATGGGAAATACGCCTATATCTGTATGGAAAATCAAGCCGGAAATTATTCCAACACCTATCTGCACGATACCCGTATCGTCAAGGTGAATTTATCGACCGGCAGATTGGTCAGAATCAGTGAGCCGCTCAAGCTCCATCACTCCAACGACATGTGCTATAACGCGTTGACAGGCCAACTGATTGTGTTGCACAACGGCATGGAATCCAACATTCTTTCCTTTATTGATCCAGAAACACTAACGGTGACCGGCACCCAATTTCTGCCCATGAATGTTTACAGTATCGCGCACGAGCCCACCACCGACCGCTATGTGGTCGGCAAATCGGGCGGGCGAAATTACGCCATTTTGGATGGTAACTTCCGCGTACTGGTCTCGCATGTGGATGTGGGCCCCTATACCTACTACACCGATACCAATCCGGTCACACAAGGCATTGACTGTGATGAAAAATACATCTATGCGGTACTGGGTGTAAAAAACACCGACACCAATCAATGGACCAACTATATGGTGGTACATGATTGGAACGGCACCTACCTTTTTGCCAAAATTCTGCCAAACATAACGGCGGAAAGCGAAAATATTTTCCATATTGGCAACACCATCTTTGTGGGCTGTAACGGCGGCAACGATCCGGTCTATCGCCTGAACGTTACAGATTAAAAGCATCCTTTTTCGGCGCTATGCACCGCGCCATTCAAACAAAATTGATCCGCGCTAAAACAAACATAAAAAGAGCCGGTTGGCGCCATATGGCGCCAACCGGCCGTCTTTGTTTATGATAGCTGATCGCAAAGAATGGTTTCCAGAATATTGAGCTCCGCGTCCACCACAAGAAGGTCCGCGTCGTATCCGGGCGCTATCCTACCCTTTTTGATTTTAAGGTAGCGAGCGGGGGTCTCAGATGCCATTTTCAGCACCTCTTCACGGGGGATGCCAAAAGAAATCGCGCGGCAAACGCAATCGTGAAGCGTCACGGTACTGCCAGAAAGCGCACCGGCCTCGTTGCGTGCCACACCGTCCTTAACGATAACCTTTTTGCCACCCAACATATAGTTGCCATCGGCAAGACCGGTGGCGCTGATGGCATCACTGATCAACATCATCCGTTCACTGCCGAACATCCGATAAAGAGCCAAAACGGTGGCAGGATGAAGATGGATACCGTCAGAAATCACCTGCACATATGCATTGGAAATCAAGGCGGCTCCTACTACAGCCGGCTCCCGGTGATGCATGGGCGGCATGGCATTAAAGACATGCGTCACACAGTTTGCGCCCGCATCAAATGCCGCCTTTGCCAACTCGTAATCCGCGGCGGTATGCCCCACCGATACAGGAAAGGGCGCTTTTTTGATATAATCCATCGCGCCAGCCAATTCGGGGGCCAGTGTCATCAGGGCAATCTCACGCTCAAGTCCCGCAAAATCGGCCGATTCGGGGGTTTTGGCATAATCGGTATTCAGTGCGCCGCAATATTGATGCGAGATATAAGGCCCCTCCAAGTGAAAGCCCAGCACATGCGCGCCTGCGCGCGGTTTATCCCCCCTCAAAACGGCTCGGAGCTCAGGCAAAGCGTTGGTGGTGGTCGTGGGGCACCAAGCGGTGGTGCCGCGCGTGGCAAGAAACGCCGACATTTCCGGCAGCTTATCCCCATCCATTACATCATGCCCGATAAAGCCGTGGGCATGAATATCCACAAAGCCCGCAATCACCGTGGCACCTTGCAGATCCCGCCCCGGCTTCGGGCTTTTTTCAACCGATAAAATTTTGCCGCTCTCTTTGTCGATCACAATGTCAGTCAGTTCCCCTCGAACGGTAGCGTTTTTCAGGATCAGCTCAGCCATTATAGGCCTCTTTGTCGCAAAGCAGGATCAGATTTTGATGGAGCTTGAGAAGCGAAGCGGGCAGCTCGGTGGTGATTTTGTCAGCAAGCAGGCCCTGGATGGCCTGATGCTTATTTTTACCGTTGGCTACCAACAACACCTTTTTGGCGGCAAAAATGGCACCCATTCCCATGGTCAGCGCATGACGGGGCATGTCGTCAGGATTTTCAAAAAGCGGGCCGTTGGCGGCGATCGTGCTTTCGGTCAGCTCTACCGCGTGGGTGCCGCAAAGCAGATGATCGCCCGGCTCGTTAAAGCCGATATGACCGTTTCTGCCAATACCCAGCAGCTGCAAATCAATGCCGCCTGCCGCCTCGATCCGCTTATCATAAGCGGCGCACTCGGCGGCGGCATTTTCCATCCCCACATTGCCCGCGGGGATATGGCAGTTCTCCGCCTTCAAATTAACCTTATCCCAAAGATGCATATGCATAAAGGCGCAGTAGCTGTTTTCATCGGCAGGATCAATCGGCAAATATTCGTCAAGATTATAGGTTTTTACATTCGAAAAATCCAGCTCGCCCCTCTGATAGCTCTCTACCAAATAGCGATAAATGCCAATGGGCGTGTTGCCGGTGGCAAGACCCAATACCGCGTTCGGGTTGGCCATCACCTCGGCACCAATCAGTTCAGCGCCTTTTTTAGAAAGCTCCTCATAATTTTCACAAACAATAATTTGCATAGCAAATTCTCCTTTACCCGTCTTTTTTGGTAAAAACGATTCCTTATTTATTATATCACGCATATTTCGCATTGTAAATAGACATTTACCGATAAAATATTTGATTTTGCACATTTTTACCTGTTGGCATATACTGAAACTACAAGAGAGGAGTGATCAAATGCAGTTAGACCGCAAAGCCTTGAACCGCCTACTGTGTTTAAACGACAAGCAATTAGAAAGCCTTGTGCAAACACTGGTAAACGGATACGGACTGGATCTTTCCCGTTTTCAGGTGCGCCCCGGAGATATGGATGCCCTTCGCCGTGCCATCGCGAACGCTACCGATGAGGATCTTTTAGAGCTGACCAAACAATTAAAGGGGCGATGAAGTATGGATGCCGATGAGAAAAAAACTCACACCGACGGCCTTTCTGAGGGAGAATTTGCCGAATTGCTACAAGCTGTTTCTACAATGGCACCTTTACTAAAAGGATTTTTACAGCCCAAAAGTGAGCCGCAGGAAAAAAACGACGCCCCCCAACACCCGGTCAATCGGCGCCGTGACGCGCTGTTGCTTGCCATGAAGCCCTATCTATCCCAGGGGCGCTCTG
Organism: Oscillospiraceae bacterium; assembly: GCA_015065215.1. GTDB lineage: Bacteria > Bacillota > Clostridia > Oscillospirales > CAG-272 > Firm-07. Next base: position 40,852 of record SVQT01000012.1, read on the forward strand.
AAGCGGTAGATTATTTGGTTCGCCTTGCCCGTGTGGGAGATGCCATCCGAGCGCTGAAATAAGGAGGTGCCCTATGTATATTCAACCGTCACGGGAGGAAAGCGACGACCTTGCCATCCCGCGAGGCTATAGCGGAAACGCATTTCGCCGCCCTACCTCAGATCCGCCTCCACCGCCACCGGCGGTGGAGCAGCCGCCGGCTAAGGAATCGCCGCCAGACAAGATACCGGAGCCCCTGCCGCCGGATCCGTCCAATGCCGGCGAAATTAGGCCGGAGGCTGAGGAGGCCGTCCCCACAGCAACATCAACCGAAGAAAAGAAAGATCGACAAGAAAGCGGTTTTTTGTCCCGCTTTCCCTTCCTTTCTTCGCTTCTCCCCCCGAAACGAAGCAAAAAACGGGATAGCGCCCTGCCCGAATGGGTGCTGATCGCAGCGGTTTTCTTTCTCTTTTTTACCGAGGAAGAGGAAAATGACATATTGCCTTTTTTGCTGCTACTGTTGTTTTGGGATTAAAGCGGAGGAGCCTGTCGCGTTAAGAAGCAGAACGCAACGAAAAAACATGCAAAAAGCCGCTCTCGCTATCTTTTTGATAGCAAAAGCGGCTTCTTTCTTTATTTTTGCGTTTTTCTGCGCTATATCAAAAAGACCCCTTATGCTTTTTTTAGTTCAAGCAAAACGGCGGCGCAGCAGTTCAGCTCCAGTGTGCCATCTTGTAATTCCCCGCCGTAAATTTTGGCAACGCGCCACCCGGCTTGCAGGGTTACAGTCGCGCTTTGCGGTTTTTCGGCGTAGTTGATCAGCACAGCATACCGTGTATGCTCATCCGCGACATGCTCAGTGGCTCTGATCACCGCGCTGTCGGTATCCAACACCTTTTGCGAGGGCAACCTTTCCGCGAAAACACGGTACCAGGCCGCATATTCCGGCTCCTGCGCGCGGAAAGCGGTCTTGCGCTCGGCAAGCGCCTTTTCTACCGGAACAGTACTGAAATAAACATATCCCTTACCGTAAGCGTGGCGCAGATACACCGCTCTGCCATCCTCGCCGCGCGCCAGGACCTCAGCGCCGTCGGTATGCTCGGTGCCATATCTGAAATCAGCGGTCAAGGGCAACGCCGTATCGCCAAGCCTTACCGTTTCCGCGCCCCCCTGCTCGCGATAGGAAAAGGCGGCGCCCGTTAGCTCTTTGATCATGCGGAAATTCGCCTTTCCCACCGAAATATAAAGCGTAGCGCCTGCCTTGACCCGCTGCAGAATATCCATCAGGCAGTGGCGACTGATGCCGTGGTTATGATCCACCGAGGGGATGAGATACAGATGGCTTTGCGGCACGCTTTGATCGAAATGAACAAAAGTCAGATCCAGATTTGCCTGCTTCGCAAGGCAAAACGTGGCATTGAGCATATTGCGGATCTCACCCTTTTTGCTACTGCGCGGGATGATACAAACACCGTCGTTGATATGGGGCGGGAGGCTTTCAAACGGCAAGCTGCTGATGAATTGACGGAAGGCAACATTCTCACGGGCAACCGGTTTTTCGCTGCCGTCCGCACGGAAAAAGCCGTAATCGCTGCCGATATTGTTCCAATCGTAAGGGGCGTAATCCTGCATACCCTGATCAAAGGCACACCACCACATAACACCGCCACAGCCATGTGACCAAGCGGCGTACAGCAAAGCGCGGTAAAAATCCGCCTCGGTCCGCTCACTGCAAAGCAAATAACCGATCGAGCCAACCTCCTGAATAAAGGTAGGGATGCCGGACAGGCCGTTACTGACCTGACAGCGGCAGATACCATCCAATATCGGGCGCATTGTATGGATTGGCCCGTCTTTGGGCCGAAAAACGTGATATGGGTGAACGGTATTGAGATCCAGCGCCTCCCCGATTTCCTCGCAGGGGAACAGTCCCTCAATCTTATCGCCACCTCCAAAGCCGGAAATGATTGGATGAACAGGATCCGCCAGCCGCGCCGCGTTGGCAATGGCCGTCATCCACAGATAACCCGCATCGGGCGTGGCGCTCTCCGGGCGGCTCTCAAAGCCATCCAGCTCGTTGCCCAGATCCCAAGCGGCAATGGCGGGATGATCCTTGAAGCGGCCGACAAAATATTTCACAAACCGCAACTCCCATTTGATCAATGTAGGATCGGTAACGGGATTGCGATGCTGAAAGGGCGCTGGCGCAAAATAGCGAAAGCTCATGTGTCCCGTGATCAGCCCGACCATGAGCTTCAGGCTATGCTTTTGTGCCAGATCGCAAAAAATTTGAAAGCGCTCACAGGCCTGCTCGCTCACACCGGCACGCCCCGCGGGGGTATCCGGCAACGGCTTTTCGTTCCATTGAATTTCATGGATGCCGTTATTGCTGTATGCCGCGGTCAGCGGCTGAAATACAGGCCAAAGAGGAAAAACGCGAAGCATTGTCACTCCAACGCTCGCCAGCTTTCTGAAATCCTCATCAATGACCTCGGGATGAAAATCCTCCCACATGCGAACGGCATTGTCCGATGCCCAATAATTAATACCGGTAAGCAATGTGCCCTCTTTCCACAGCTTTTTCATTTGATCACTCCTTGACTTTATTTTTGCTCTATGCTACAATTATAGCGAAAAACAGGGCAAAATAATTGCGTTTTTTTAGGAAAGAGGTGGCTTGGTTGTGGAACTTCGTATGGGCAGACAGCTCACAGGCGAAAACGGCATTTCGGTATCAACGGGCAAGGTCTACTCCTTCCCTTCCCACTCGCATTCCTATTTTGAGCTGGTTCTCTATCATCCCTTTCAGGGCAATATACTGGTCAACGATACGCCGCTTTCCGCCAACCGCCCCTTTGCCGTTTTGATGACCCCTGCCGACATTCACGCCATTGCGCTTGAGGGGAAAGATGCCGACTTTATCAAGATTGCCTTTCTGCCAGAGCTGCTTGGCAATTATCTGACCAACCGGCTAAGCGGCCGCCCCTTCTACGCCGCCGCCGAGGATACGACGTTACAAGCGCTGTTTGAGAAAATGACCGAGCACCGCCCCTATGAGGAGCTGCATCTGCTTTTGCGCGGTTTGCTTCTTTGCCTGTTGGACGTGGCTGAACCTCTCTCCACTCCCCCTGCCACCCAAGGCAGTCGAATGATCTCCCGGGCCATCGGCATCATCCACGAGGAAGCGCACACCAATCTGACGCTAACCGCGTTGGCAAAGCGACTGAGCGTTTCCTATCACCATCTTTCCGCCTCTTTTACCGAGCAGCTGGGAATCTCCTTTTCCGCCTATCTTGCTGATGTGCGCCTGAGAAATGCCAAAGCCCTGTTGCAAAACGGCGGTCTTTCTGTAACAGAGGTTTGCTATGAGTGCGGTTATCGCAATCTTTCGCATTTTTTGCGCAGCTTTAAACGAAAATACGGAAAAACCCCAAAAATGTATCAAAAAAGCCGATAAAAATCGGCCTCTCCCATAAAAGGGAAAGGCCGATTGTTTACACGGTAGCAACGGCAACGGGCGCCTTTGGAGAGGCCGTTTGCGCAAGGCGGACCTGATAGGAAGTCACATCCAGAATGGTCTCGCCATCAATTTGCAGGGCGGTGGGGCGGTCAAACTCCACCTTGATTTCTTTGCCCGCAAATACGGCGGTGCTCTTTTCTTTTTTCAGATGCTGTCCTTTAAACAAGTTGGGAAAGCTCATCAGCGTTCCAAGCTTACCCGCGTGATACATCAGCGACACCGAAGATCGGAAGAGCGTC
>SVQT01000013.1 GCA_015065215.1 Oscillospiraceae bacterium
TCATCAATTGCGAGATTCTGGCGCAGCTTATCGCACTGACCGTCGATAATGCCGTCCTCATTGTCATAAAAGTCACAGGGGGATTTATAGCCTGACGTATATCCAAAGCGCAAATCATAGCCCCTCTCCATCATATCCTCGTGGACCTCACGCTCGGGGCGATGATAGCAAGCAGCAAAGATCATGCCGTCAAAGCCAAATTGCCTGGCATATTCACGGCAGGCATCAAAGGTCTCTTTTTGACTTTCGGCGCTTTGAAAACACCCGCTGAGGCGTTGCTGCTGGTAAACGAACAGCACGGGCTTGTTGTCGATGACGAGATAGTTTTCTCTCTTGAAATAGTTTTCCATCCAGAACGGCATCAGATTTTCGAGCATATCGCTCTCATTTGTGCCACCCCAACGGGGAGAAGCCTCGAACATGATGGCAAATTTCATATATTTTTGAAACTTTGCGTGAAACAGCGCCTCATGCAGTCCGTGACCGCAACGCAAATGATCCGCAGTAACAGGCTTTCCGAAGTTTTCGGGCTTGCGATACCAGCAATGGATAAAGCAATTGATACCGTGCTCTACCGCCCATTTGATCTCCCAATCACAGACCTCCGGATTTTCTTCATCGTAGTATCCCATAAGCGGCGTACGGTCGGGATAGCTGTCCGCAAGATCATCAAAGCCCTCATGAATTCCTGCAGCGCCCTTTTTCCACGCGGCGTAATAGTGTGCCGCCACGATGCGATCCGACGTTGCGGGCTCGGGCTTGGGAATGTAATTTTCCAATTTGATGTTATACATAGCGTACCTCTTATCTGTTCTTGATCTTCTGTAAAAATCATCTGACCTCGATCAGCTCGATGCCGCTGATCTTTGCGAATTTACGTAAGATGTCCATATGATGTCCAACGCCAAGCGCCAGATGATGTGTGGGACCTGCCTCACACCAACGGGCAAGAAATGCGCAAACGTTACCGCCGAAGCTGACGCGTGTGTTGGTGTTTCCTGTTTGGGGAATGTCTCCCGCAATAGACATTCCTTCTGCCGCGATCATTTTAAACTTTCCGTTGCGGTCCACGTTGATGCTGAGCATGGTGATGGGACCTGCTTTGAGTGAAAATTCAACACCGATACCGCTTCCCGATTTGCCGTGATATTTTTTCAGCTTGCGAAGTCTCGGCTTGCCCTCGGCGATGGCGATGTTGTGAGGGCCGTCGTGCCCGATGAGTACCACGTCATCGCAAACGTCAAAGGGGTGGATCTCTGCAAAGGAGCCGCCCCCGCCGATGTTTTTCATAATAAGCATCGCCGCCGCTGTTTTGAGGTCTGCCTCTCCTGCCAAGGGAATGCCCGATGAGGTCAGGAGCGTGTTGCCGATGATCAGATTTGCCGCCAGTTGCTCATAGGGGTTGTTTGGCTCGCTCTTGTAATAGTAGGCGAGTGCCGTTAGCTTATTGTCACGGACGAGCTTTTTGAGTGCCACCGCCTGCCTTGCCGAATAGGAAAGATCCTCGTTTTTTACGTAGTCGGTCAAGGGGTCGATAGACGGGTCGCATATTTCAAACGTGCTTTTGATCTCCTCGATCTGCGCAGAGATCTCTTCCACCGTAACTGCATCCGAAAGTCTTGCCAGCTCGCACATTTCCAGCATTTTGACGTGAGAGCCGAATGCGGCGGTAAACGCCGTGGGATCGGTGTGCATATCGTACATGCCCTCGTAGGTGTGGCCGAGATAACCGAAGGTCTCATACTTAAAGCCCGCCATCGCATTTGCCGCCGATACCCATTCGGAGACCTGCTTTTGTATATAGTCACTTTGCGAGGAGGATGCCACGATGCAAGGAGGAATCTTTCTTCCGAGCCGCTCATATACGCCCGCGATCTCGGGCATGGCGCAAACGTCGTCGTTGCAAAGCTGCATATACGTCGTCGTATGAGAATAATCCAAATGCTCCAATGGTTGAATGCCTACTAATATCTGCGGGATATCGAGATACCTTGCAAACGGTGCGCAAACGGCGGAAGGGACGTAGGTGGAGAGAAGGATGAACAGAAGGTCTGCATCCTCCTTTTTGAGAGCCCTTACGGCAGCAAAAGCCGACTCTGCACAGTCGATATATCCGATATCGACCACGTCGCAGGATACGGGGCTCAGATATGCCCCGAACTGCGCGCTTTTCGCCATCAGCTCCTCACGGAGGCCTTCAAATTGCTGAAAATAAATATAATGACCAAGCGAAACGATCGCAATTTTTGCTTTTTTCATGGTTACGCCCTCCTTTTGTACCATTTTAGCATAAAGAGCCTCAAATATCATCGGATAATATGCTCATTTATAGCACGATCTGTCCAATGATGCTTGACAAAAATATTTTGCTATGCTATACTGGATTCGTTAAAGGGGAGATACGTATATGATGCTTTCGGACAGCTTTTACCTGGATATTGAAAAAATACAGATTGCCCATGAATTCATCCTTGACAGAATACAGAAATGTGAGTACCCTTCGGGGAGAGGCCATTACGGGCTCGTTTACGTGTTGAGCGGAAAAGCGGAGTACCGTTTTTTCACGGGTGATCGCATCACGATCACGGATGGCGACGTACTGTTTCTTTCGCCAAATTGCGCTTATTCCATTGTTACGGAAAGGGCATTCAAGCATTATACCGTAAATTTTGATCTTCACGAGGATTCGTCACATCTTGATGCGTTAGGGAGGGCGTATTGTCTGCTGCAAGGAAAGAAATCGGAGCAGATCGAGCGGATCTTAAAAGAATTGATCGGCGCATGGAGCTTGAAAAAGGCAGGCTATGAAATGCGGTCGGTGGGTTATCTTTATGAGCTGCTCTCGCAATTTTATTTTGAGTATACGAAGGAACAGAATTCTGCGATCTGTCAAAGGCTGCTCCCCGCCAAGGAGCATATCGAGCAAAATTTCAAAGCCCCCATGACCTTGGAGCAGTTAGCGTTTATTTCCAACATGAGTGTGACGAATTTCAGACGGGAATGGAAAAAAATATATGCAGAGGCACCGATGCAATACCGTGACGCGATACGGCTTGATTATGCCAAGGAATATCTGAATAGCGGGTATTATACGGTTTCGGAGATCGCAGAAAAATGCGGATTTGATGACGTGAGCTATTTCGTTCGATTCTTTAAAAAGAACGTAGGCGTGACCCCCGGAGAATTTCGACGGCAACTGTTAAAAAACTGAAAAAAAGGCAATATCCCATACCGTTTGGTGGGATATTGCCTTTTTTTATGATAGCGGCACCGCCATATTGGAGAGCATATTCTCAATGAATATCCCATACCCCGTGGTGGGATCGCCGATGAGGACGTGAGTGACCGCGCCGATGAGGTGCCCGTCCTGAATGATGGGGCTGCCGCTCATGCCTTGGATGATACCGCCGGTTTTGGCAAGCAACTCTTTATCGGTTACATGGATCGTGAAGCATTTGTTGCCCTGGGCGGTATGATGGACACAGGAGATTTCCGCCGTATATTCCCGTGGCGTGTTGTCGTCCAGCGTACACCACAGTGTTACCGCACCGTCGTGGACCTCGTTCCTGTACGCAATAGGCAGCTTGCCCGCTGGCAACGCGGGGCGATCGGTAAAGCTGCCAAAAACGCCGCAAGGTGTGTTTTGTGTCAGTACGCCAATGCGATCAGCGGAAAAATGTCCTTTCAACTCGCCCGGCGAGCCAACGGCTCCCCGACTGAGCCCCCCGATGGTTACGCCCATCACACTGCCACGGGATAGCGGGATCAAGGCGCCGCTTTCCCCATCGCAAATGCCGTGCCCAAGCCCGCCGAAGGTGTTGTGATCGGTTACAAAGGTAACAGTGCCGATGCCAGCGCCCGAGTCCCGAACAAATAATCCTGTGCGCAGCTTTCCGTCGCTGTCGCAGGGCAGAGGCACCAACTGCGCGTTTCGCTCCTGCCCCTCTCGCCGATAGGAAAATTCGATACCGGTTTGTCCGTTTTTGGTGATTTCTGCCGATAATTCGGCGGCGTTTTTGATTTCTTTGCCATTGACCTGATAAATGCAGTCGCCGGGGCAGAGCCCCGCCGCCTTTGCCGGATTTTGCGGCTTTCCGCCGCACGGTACATCGCAATAACCAACCACAAGCACCCCGTCTGTGACAAAGCGCACCCCAAAGGGGATTCCACCCACAAAAAGGCATGGCCGCTCTTTGGTGGCGCCCGCGGTCGGCAAGATCAGCACCGTTATGATAAAAAGGAAGATAAGCAGAAAACTGCCGATCCTTTTGATTTTATTTGAACGCATGATTTTTTCCCCCAAAAATTTCGCTCGATATTACTATGCACAGCGAAAAGCCGTTTCATCAATAACAATAAAAACGCTTATTGCCATCATTTTATCGGTACCTGTATTCAACGATGTTTAAGGATCTTTTTTCGTGCTGGAAAAATTTGAAGAAGAGCTTTTTTGAATTGACAAATCCTTGAAAAAAAGTTATAATGATAATTAGTTTATAAACTAACAATCGAAAGGACTGCTTATGTCGAAATCACACTTTTTGCCACCGCCCCCTGAGCGGGCAGAGCTGCGCGAGGTACCGCAGGCGCCCCGCATGATTATGGAGATTTCTCACCTGCTACGCTTTCGTGTCAGGCGCGGCGAAGAAGAGGGGATTATGACCCAGAATACCGCCAGGCTGATATTGGCGCATTTGGCTGTGCGCGACTGTGCCAATCAACTGGAGCTGGTACGCCTGACCCGTTTGAAAGCCCCCACTGTCAGCGTTTTGCTGCGGCGCATGGAAGCAGAAGGATATGTGAAACGGGAAACCGACGCCAATGACCGCCGTGCCGTTCGTGTGTTTCTGACCGAAAAAGGGAGAGATTTTGATAAGGAGCATCTTTCCCGTATTTCGAACAACGATCAGCTGGCAATGCGCGGCATATCCGCCGAGGAGGAAGCGTTGCTTGTCAATTTACTCATCCGTGTGCGGGATAATTTGACAGAGAGAGGCGAGGGTAAATGAGAAAACTCTTTCGATACTTAAAACCCTATTGGCATTATGCCATTATTTCCCCATTATTGATGATCCTGGAGGTTACGGCAGATCTTTGCCTGCCCTATTTGATGTCCTTTATCGTCAATTACGGTATCGTTGGGGATACTATTGCCGAAAACAGATTTGCCTATACAGTGATGAACCTCCTGTTTGGAGAGGGAAATTATCGCTCTTGGCATATCATTCTAACCTTTGGCGTGATGATGTTACTGGTGACCTTGATCGGCGGATTTTTCGGCACCTTTTGCGCTTATACCGCCGCCAAGGCGTCGCAAGGCTTTGGTCACGATTTGCGCAAGGCCGCTTACCAAAAGGTCATGTCGCTGTCGATCGAGCAGACCGATCAGTTTACCACAGGCTCGCTGGTTACCCGCATGACAAACGATATTGCCATGATCGTGGAATTTATGGAAATGATTTTGCGTATGTTTGTGCGTGCCCCGTTTTTTATGATCGGGGGTACCTTCTTCCTGCTGTCATTGGACATCAAATTCGGCGTGGTGCTGCTGGCGGCGTTGCCCCTGCTTATCATCACGCTGATCCTGGTGCTGACACGCGCGGTGCCGCTTTTTAGCACTGTGCAAAAGCGCCTGGACCGTGTCAATTGCGTGGTGCAGGAAAATGTCAGCGGTGCCCGTGTGGTCAAGGCCTATGTGCGCGAGGACTATGAATGTGAGCGCTTTCGTGACGCGAACGGGGAATTGCGCAATGTGAACTACCGTGTGCAGCGTTTGATGGCGATTATCCATCCGGTTTTGGTGGTGGTACAGAATCTTGCCGTGATCGCGATTATCTGGCTTGGCGGCAAAACCATTGCGCAGGGTCTTGGCGGTATGAGTACCGGCAACATCATGGCTGCGGTGACCTACACCATTCAGGTGGTTTCCTCTATTATGATGATCACCATGATGTTCCAATCGGTCTCCCGCGCGCTGGCCTCTGCCAAACGTGTGCGTGAGGTGGTGGATTGCGACCCCGTCATCCAAAGCGGAGAGAAAAGCGCTGATCCCGCCCCTGTCGCGGTGGCCTTTCGCAATGTGACCTTCCGCTATCCCGGTACGGTAGGCTCCCCTGTGTTGCGGAATATCCATTTGGAGATCAAAAAGGGCGAGACGCTCGCCATTGTGGGTGCAACCGGGTCGGGCAAATCCTCACTGGTGCGCATGCTCCCGCGTTTTTATGATGCCACGGAGGGCGAGGTGATGATTGACGGCCTTTCGGTACGGGAATATGATCTGACCAAGCTGCGCCAAAAGATTGCTTTCGTATTGCAAAAAAGCGAGCTTTTCTCGGATACCGTAGCGAATAATATCCGTTGGGGCAAAAAAGACGCGACTGACGACGAGGTGCGCAAAGCGGCGCAAATCGCCCAAGCTGACGAGTTCATTCAAGGCTTTTCTGAAGGATATGAAACCTTTGTGGCCGAAAAGGGCGCCTCACTGTCGGGCGGGCAAAAGCAACGCCTTTCGATTGCCAGGGCACTGGTGCGGCGGCCTGAGATTTTGATTTTAGATGACGCTACCTCCGCGCTGGATCTTGCCACCGAGGCAAGGCTACGCAAAGCGCTCAATGAAGCGATGGCGGATACCACGGTGATCCTGATCGCGCAACGGATTGCCAGCGTCAGGGAGGCAGATCGGATCGCCGTGATCGAAAACGGCACGATCAAAGCCTGCGCGCCGCATGATGAGCTGATGCAAAGCTGCGATACTTACCGAGAGATCTATGCCTCTCAGATAGAGAGAGGGGGTGCGGCGAATGGATAAGCAAAAGCAATTGCCTATGCCCGGTCCCGGCGGCAGAAACAACATGAGCCGCGTGAACGGCGAAAAGCCCAAGCACACCAAGCAGACACTAAAACGGCTGACCAAATATATTGGGCGCAGTCGCTATGTGCTCATCGCCCTGCTTGCCTTAACCTTACTGATTGCGCTTATTGATCTCACGGGCCCCCTACTACAGGGGAATGCCATTGACGCCATTGAAGCGGTGCATTACGACGCTTCGACCTATGTGGAGGGTGGCGAGAATACGCCGCTGTATGACTATAGTGCCAAGGACCCACGGTATGACGGGATGCAGATCAAGACAAAATATGTGGTTCATTGGCGGCGGGAAGCGTACATTGGTAAAAAGGATACCGTGACAAACGGTATGCTGCCCAACCTGATTGCGATGGGCGTTTTGTTCGCCGTTTCGGCAGTGCTGAATTATTTTATGGGGATCCTTGCGGCAAAGCTGTCACAGCGCACCGTTTATACCATGCGCAACGATCTGTTTGAAAAGATTTCACGCTTGCCCATCCGCTATCTGGATACGCACAAGCACGGAGATATTATGTCCCGCATCACCAACGATGTGGAAAATGTATCCAATGCCATCTCCAGCTCGATCACCCTGTTGTTCTCGGGGCTTCTGACCATTGTCGGTGCTTTGGTAATGATGCTGATTTTAAGCCCCGTTATGACGCTTGTTGCCATGATTACCATTCCACTTTCCATCCTGATTTCCTCCAGGCTCACCAAGTTTATGCGCAAGCATTTCATTCGTCGGCAAAAGCTGCTCGGGGCGCTGAACGGCACAGTGGAGGAAATGGTGACCTCCTACGGCACTGTGGTGGCATACAGTAAAGAGCCTGAAGCAATCGAGAAATTTGGGGGATATAGCGCGGATTACCGTGATTCCTCTATCAAAGCGCGGGTGTGGGGATCAATTATGGGTCCGATCATGAACTTTCTTGGTAATTTGCAGTATGTGTTGGTGGCCGCCACCGGCGGCGCGCTCTATCTGTACGGCAAGCCGGGCGGTATCAGCATTGGTAATATCCAATCGATGCTTTCCTATTCCAAAAACTTTACAAGACCCATCAATCAGATCGCCAATCAGTACTCCACCATTCTGACCGCGCTGGCCGGTGCCGAACGCATCTTTGAGATTATGGATGGTAGGGACGAGGTTGACGATGGAAAGAGGCCGATGCCGTCTGCCGAAGTGGAGGGCAATATTTCCTTTAAAAATATCCAGTTCGGCTATGTGCCGGGTGAGCCTGTGCTGAAGGGACTTGATCTGGAGGTGGGTAAGGGCAAAAAGGTCGCGATTGTCGGTGCCACAGGTTCGGGCAAGACCACTGTTGTCAATTTGCTGACGCGCTTTTATGAATTGGATGGAGGCGAGATCAGCATTGACGGCATCAACATCACCGCGGTCCCCAAGACAGATTTGCGTCATGCCATCGCTATCGTATTGCAGGATACGGTGCTGTTTCGGGATACCATTCGCAATAACATCAAATACGGAGCGGCAAACGCCACCGAAGAAGAGGTGAAGCGTGCCGCCAGACACGCCAAGGCAGATACGTTTATTGAGCGCTTGCCCGATGGCTATGACACCATGTTGACCGAGGGAGGCGGCAATTTGTCACAGGGGCAGCGACAGCTTTTGTCGATTGCCAGAGCGGTTTTGGCTGATCCCAAAATTTTGATCTTGGACGAGGCCACTTCCTCTGTAGATACCCGAACCGAAATGCATATTCAGCAGGCTATGGTGGCGTTGATGAAGAACCGCACCTCGTTGATCATCGCTCATCGTCTTTCCACCATTCGTGACGCGGATACCATTGTGGTCCTGCGTGGAGGCGTGATCGCCGAGGCGGGCAGCCATGAGCAATTGCTTGCCAAGGGCGGGGAATACGCCAAGCTTTATAGCAATCAGTTTGCGGGGATTGCCACATGACACAAAGCGGAAGGATCACCTTTGCCAAGCTCTGTCATGAGGAATTGCTGCGGCAAAAGGAGCGGGAGAGCATTGGCCTTTATGCGGAAAAAAGACTGCATAGTGTGCTCAAGCGCTGGATGTATGACGATTTTACCGCGCACGAGAAAAAAGTGCCCAAACGGGATGGAAAAAGCAGTCGTTTCGTGGCAGACATTCTGACCCCCGAGGGGGAGATTATTGAAATTCAGACGGGGGAGCTCTATCCTCTTGCCCGTAAAATCGCCTTTTATATGGAAGAAACCGATTTCAAGGTCACGCTGGTTCATCCGTTGATTGCCGAAAAGCATATCAGTTGGATGGACCCCACCACCGGGAAGCTGGCGGAGCGCCGTAAATCCCCTGCGCACGATACGGTGCTCTCAGGTATTTCGTTGCTCAAGCCCTTCATTCCGTATTTGGGGAACCCCCGCTTTTCAGTGCTGTTTCCCTTTTTGGAGCTGGATGAATACCGGTTTCTGGATGGATACGGCAAGCACCGCAAGCTGCGCTCTCATCGCTATGAACAGATCCCCTTAGGGCTTCGGAGCGCTGAAAAGCTTGCCGATCGGAGTGAATATCTTGCCTGGTTTCCACTTGATTTGCCCGAAAGATTTACCGCGAAAGCTTTTGCCAAGCACACCCGTTTGCGGGGATATGCACTGTATGATGCCATTGCGGTTTTTCAGGCTTTGGGTGCCCTTTGCCGCGTGGGCAAAGAGGGCAGAGCCACACTGTTTGAGCGTAAAATATAAAAGGCATCGGAGAGAGATATGCCGCAAGGCCCCCTCCGGTGCCTTTTCACGCTCACCTCGCCCTTTGCATAAAATGGCGGTGGAATACTTTTTGCGAGGTGAAGAATATGTGCGGCATTATCGGTTATACCGGCAACCGTTCGGCACTTCCTTTGTTGCTTGGCGGTCTTGCGGCGTTGGAGTACAGGGGGTATGATTCAGCGGGAGTGGCACTTCAAAGCGATCAACTCCGTATCATCAAAAGGCGTGGGAGACTGGCCGAGCTTTGTAAGGCCCTGGAATGTGAAGAAAATTTGGAAGCAGCCCGTTGCGGCATTGGCCATACCCGTTGGGCAACCCACGGGGAACCTGCCGATCGCAATGCGCATCCTCATGGTACCGAGCGCTTGGCGTTGGTACATAACGGGATCATTGAGAATTATAGCGAAATCGGCGATTTTTTAAAGAGAAAAGGGTACCGATTTTCCTCCGAAACCGATACCGAAATGGCGGCTTTGCTTATTGACTGGTTTTATTTGCAAAGTGGAGACCCGAAAAAGGCCATTTTTGCCGCCACCGATATGTTGCGGGGATCCTATGCGCTGGGTGTGGTTTTCGCGGCCGAAAAAGAGCGGATCTATGCGATCAGACGGGATAACCCCTTAATTGTGGCGGTAACCGAAGCCGCAAGCTTTATCGCATCGGACATTCCGGCATTGCTCGCTTATACAAAAGAATATTATCGCCCCGATGATGGGATTTTGGCCGTGTTGTCGCCGGGAAATGCCGTGTTTTGCCGATCGGACGGTTCCCCCGTTTCTCTTTCTACCGAGCGTGTGGATTTTGATGTGACAGCGGCGCAAAAGGGCGGCTGGGCACATTTCATGCTCAAGGAGATTCATGAGGAGCCTGTGGCACTTGGCCGAACCGTTTCGCATTACTTAGGTGTGGACGGATTGCCTGATTTCAAGAATCCGCTATTAGACAGAAACTTTTTTGCTCGTTTTGAAAGAGTGCAAATTCTTGGATGTGGTACGGCGATGCATGCGGGACTGATTGGGCGGCATATACTGGAAAACTTAGCACGGTTGCCCACTTCTGTAGAAATTGCAAGCGAATTCCGCTATCGGGATCCACTTCTTTCCAAAAAAGATCTGGTGATTTTGCTCTCGCAATCTGGCGAAACCGCCGATACCCTTGCCGCTTTGCGCTACGCCAAGAAAGAGGGGATCTACACACTGGCCATTGTTAATGTTGTCGGCTCCTCGGTGGCCAGAGAGGCAGATGCGGTGTTATATACGCCCGCGGGGCCTGAGATCGCCGTTGCCAGTACCAAAGCCTACAGTGTACAGTGCGCGTTGCTCTATTTGCTCGCGGTGTACTTTGGCTTATGCCGCGGTACGGTAACACCATTTTTGGCAAAGGAGCTTTGCCGCTCTCTTGGCAAGCAAGCGCCTGAAAGCGTGAGGGCCATATTGGCGCAAAACGATCGCATCTGTCATTGCGCCGCGCGGCTGCAAAGCGCGGAACATCTTTTTTATATCGGACGAGGGGTAGATTATGCCCTTTGTACCGAAGGATCGCTGAAATTAAAGGAGATTTCCTATATTCACAGCGAGGCCTATGCAGCGGGGGAATTGAAGCACGGCACCATTTCACTGATCGAAAAAGGAACGCCGGTTGTAGCGATGATGACAGAGAAAAAGCTGGCGGAAAAGATGATCTCCGCCATACGGGAGGTCCGGGCCAGGGGCGCGTTTGTTCTGCTGATAGTGAGCGCGGAGATTGCCGAGCAATATCAGATCCCATATGACGAACGCCTGCTGTTGCCCCCTGTTCAAGAGGTGTTGGCCCCTTTCCCGGGTGTGGTGGCCTTGCAATTGCTGGCCTATCATGTGGCGGCGCTGAAGGGGCTGGATGTAGATAAGCCGCGCAATCTTGCCAAATCGGTAACAGTAGAATAAAAAACAGATACCGTTTCCGCAATTAAGGCGGAAACGGTATCAGCTTTTAGCTTTCCAGCTGTCTGCCAAGAAAGCCTGCGGCGGTTTGAATCAACTTGCTTTCCACATCGCCGCCGAATGATTTTTTGTCATCCTTTCCACCGTCGGAAAGAGAGACCACGCAGCCTACAATGTCTCCTTGCGAGAGGATTGGCATAGCGCAGCGCACTGTATAGCTGCCCCCCTCGGCGATGGCAGGAATCTGTTCGGTTCCCTCTCGCCAGACATAAAGGGTGCGGCTTTCGATAATTTTTTCCAATTCGTCGGACAGAGTCTTGTCGGCGTATTCCTTGCGGGGAACGCCGGCGGTGGCGATGACCGCGTCACGGTCACAAATGATCACAGAAAGAGCGCAGGTCTTATACAGTGTTTCAGCATATTCGCCGGCAAAGATGGCCAGCTCGCCAATGGGGGAATATTTTTTAAAGATGACCTCGCCTTCCCGGTCAGTGAAAATTTCCAGAGGGTCGCCCTCTCGGATACGCATGGTTCTTCTTATTTCTTTGGGAATAACGACTCTGCCAAGATCGTCAATTCTACGAACAATTCCGGTTGCTTTCATGATAAACTCCTTGTTTCACACTTTTTGGTTGTGTTGACAAGGATATTGTTTGTAGCGGACGATAAAAATATCCATAACATTCTTTGGAAAATTGCCCCGGCCCGCTGAAAAGAAAACTTTGTCTCGGGGGATATTCTGAAAGCGGTGCATGGCATCAGAATATAAAAGGTAGCCGCTTTTTACGCAAAGGATGCAAAAATCAGCCCCCGACTGCGTTTGGTGCCGCAATCGGGGGCTTTCGTATTTCTCACACCGTTTGGGTGTCATTTGCAAAGAAGCTCTATGTAAATGCAACGAGAAATGATCTGTTATTTTGCGTAATCGACCGCACGGCTCTCGCGGATCAGGTTAACCTTAATCTGGCCGGGGTATTTTACCTCGTCTTGGATTTTCTTGGCCATGTCGCGGGCAATCAGCTTCATGCCCTCATCGGTGACATCCTCGGGCTTGACCATGACACGGAGCTCGCGGCCTGCCTGAATGGCAAACGCCTTGTCTACGCCCTCAAAGCCCTTGGCAATCTCTTCCAGCTTTTCCAGACGCTTGATGTAGTTTTCCAGATCCTCGCGGCGGGCACCGGGGCGAGATGCGGAAATGGCATCGGCAGCCTGTACCAAGATGGCAATGACCGTTTGGGGCTCTACATCGTTGTGGTGTGCTTCAATGGCATGAACCACATCCTTGTTTTCCTTGTATTTGCGGGTCACGTTTACGCCCAGCTCCACATGGGTGCCTTCTACATCGTGGGGGAAAGCCTTGCCGATGTCATGCAAGAGACCCGCGCGCTTGGCAGTGGCGGCGTCTACGCCCAGTTCCTCAGCCATAATGCCGGCAAGGAAAGCGACTTCGATCGAATGTTTGAGTACATTCTGGCCGTAGCTGGTGCGGTAGCGCAATCTGCCCAGCAGCTTGACCAGCTCGGGGTGCAGGTTGGGAATGCCCACCTCGTACGTGGCGCGCTCGCCCGCTTGCTTGACCACAGCCTCGACCTCACGGCGGCATTTTTCCACCGTTTCCTCGATGCGCGCGGGATGGATGCGCCCGTCCGAGATCAGCCGTTCCAGAGTCAGTCTGGCTACCTCACGGCGAACCGGATCGAAACCGGAAAGGGTAATGGCCTCAGGGGTGTCGTCAATGATCAGTTCAACGCCGGTCAGTGTTTCCAGCTTTTGAATGTTACGGCCCTCACGGCCGATGATGCGGCCCTTCATCTCCTCACTGGGGATCTGGACCACAGAGATGGTGGATTCTGCCACATGATCGGTAGCGCAACGCTGAATGGCAAGAGAGAGGATGTTGCGTGCTTTGGTATCCGCTTCGTCCTTGAACTGGGCGTCCAGCTCGTCAAGGCGTTGCGCAAGCTCGTGCTTGACCTCGCTTTCCACACGCTCGATCAATTCCTCTTTTGCTTCCTCGGCGGTCAGCCCCGCCAGTGTTTCCAAAACCTTTTTGTGTTCCGAAAGCGTTGTGTTGATCTCCTCACGCAAAAGATCATTTTCTTTGATCTTTTGGTCAAGGGTCTCATTCTTGCGATCCAACGTTTCCGACTTGTGATCCAGATTTTCTTCCTTCTGGGTCAGTCGGCGCTCCATGCTTTTAACTTCGGCACGGCGTTCTTTTAAATCGGCTTCTGTTTCATTGCGCAAACGGAAGATTTCATCTTTCGCTTCCAGCAGCTGCGCTTTTTTTAAGGCTTCCGCTTGCTGCGCGCAATCTTTTAGAATACGTTCTGCCTCGATCTTCGCGGATCCGATCTTCTTTTCCGCTAAAATTCTGCGAATCAGAAATCCGGCCATACCGCCAAGCACAAGGGCAGCCGCAATCAAGCCGATTGCAAGTCCCATATTCATCTTGTGTTAACCTCCTTTTTGTGTTTTTGCATTCTTTCTTGCTTCATTTATATATACAAAAGACCATTTATCGCCATTGTATACACTATTGTATTATACACTATTTTAAAAAGGATGTCAAGGGCAAAAGCACGGTTTTGTTTTTGAAATCCCTGCCTTTTTTCTTCTTTTTGGGGACGCCGAAAGCCCCAAAGCAGGATGGCATGGGCGATTGACGGTTCTTGTGGAAAAACGGCTGAAAAAAGCGAAAAAAGGCACCAAAAAAACGCGGCTTTTTTTGTGCAATATTTTTGCCGATTTTGCCTTTACTTTTTCGGGGATCCGTGATATACTAATCATCGGCACGCCACAAGATATAGTGTAAATTGTGTTTACCTATAACAAAATGTGGAAAATATAGGAAAGGTAAGGAGAAAAGAGACAAAGGTGAAGATCATTAAAAGAAACGGTTCCGAAACCACTTTTGACAGGCTGAAGATCTGTCGTGCGATCCAAAAGGCGAACGAGAGCGGCGAGGGCGCTCCTGAGCTGACACAACGCCAAATTGACTATATTTCTTTCGTGATTGAGGATTATTGCAATGAGATCGGCCGCGCGCTTTCTGTAGAGGAAATCCAGGAGCTGGTCGAGTCGCTGATCATCCAGCAAAATGCCCCTGAAACTGCCAAGCGCTATATCCGTTACCGCTTTACCCGTAACTTGGCCCGTCAGTCGAATACCACAGACGGTAACATTCTGTCGCTGATCGAATGTAACAACGAGGAAGCCAAGCAGGAGAACGCCAACAAGAACCCCACTGTCAACAGTGTACAGCGTGACTATATGGCAGGCGAGGTTTCTAAGGATATTACCAAGCGTATTCTGCTACCCGAGGATATTGTAAAGGCGCATGAGGAGGGCATCATCCATTTCCATGATGCCGATTACTTTGCTCAGCACATGCACAACTGTGACCTAGTGAATCTGGAGGATATGCTGCAAAACGGCACCGTGATCAGCGGCACCATGATCGAAAAGCCGCATAGCTTTTCCACCGCCTGCAATATTGCCACTCAGATCATTGCGCAGGTGGCCTCCAATCAGTATGGTGGACAGAGCATTTCGCTGACCCACCTGGCCCCCTTTGTGCAAATTTCCCGTGAAAAGATCACCCGTCAGGTTCTTGCCGAGGTGAAGAGCTTGGGGGTTGATGCCACACAGGAAAAGATCTCTGAGATTGTAGAGAACAGGCTGCTGGAGGAAATTCGCCGCGGTGTACAGACCATCCAGTATCAGGTGGTCACGTTGCTGACCACCAACGGTCAGGCGCCTTTTGTGACTGTCTTTATGTATCTTGGTGAAGCGAAGGATCCTGCCCTCAAGCGCGATCTCGCGCTGATCATTCGTGAGGTGCTGGAGCAACGTTATGTAGGCGTTAAGAATGAAGCGGGCGTTTATGTAACCCCCGCCTTCCCCAAGCTGATCTATGTATTGGAAGAGGATAATGTCCGCGAGGGCACGCCCTACTGGGAGCTGACCAAGCTGGCGGCCAAATGCACTGCCAAGCGCATGGTGCCCGACTATATTTCTGAGAAAATGATGCTCAAGCTCAAGGTGGATCAGAACGGTGACGGCCAGTGCTACACCTGCATGGGCTGCCGCTCCTTCCTGACCCCCTGGGTGGATGAGAACGGAAAAGCGAAATACTACGGCCGCTTTAACCAAGGTGTTGTGACCATCAATCTGGTGGATGCCGCTTGCACCGCCGTCAAGGACGGACGGGACGAGGCTAAGTTCTGGGAGATCCTGGAGGATCGTCTGGAGCTCTGCCACCGTGCGCTCCAGTGCCGTCACAACCGTTTGGAGGGCACGCTTTCGGATGCCGCCCCCATTCTTTGGCAGTATGGCGCTCTGGCAAGACTGGAGAAGGGTGAGCCGATCACCAAGCTGCTCCACGGTGGCTACTCTACCATTTCGCTCGGCTACGCGGGCCTGTGGGAATGCGTCTATGCTGTGACCGGCAAGAAGCTGACCGATCCCGAAGGCGAAAAATTCGGTCTTGCGGTGATGCAAAAGCTCAACGATGCCTGCAAGAAATGGAAAGAGGCGGAGAACATTCATTATTCGCTTTACGGCACACCCTTGGAGTCTACTACCTACAAATTTGCGAAATGTTTGCAAAAGCGTTTTGGCAAAATCCCCGGCGTGACCGATAAGAGCTATATCACCAACTCCTATCACGTACACGTCACTGAGGAGATCGACGCCTTTGATAAGCTGGCCTTTGAGGCGAAATTCCAGGAGCTGTCTCCCGGCGGTGCCATCAGCTATGTAGAGGTGCCCAATATGCAGGATAATCTGGATGCGGTGCTGGAAGTGATGAAGTTTATCTACGACAACATCATGTACGCCGAGCTGAATACCAAGAGCGACTATTGCCAGGTCTGCGGCTATGACGGGGAAATCCAGATCGTAGAGGATGACGGCAAGCTGGTTTGGGAGTGTCCCAACTGCCACAACCGTGACCAAAACACGATGAATGTTGCCCGCCGCACCTGTGGCTATATTGGCTCGCAGTATTGGAACCAAGGCCGCACCCAAGAGATCAAAGAGCGTGTGCTCCACCTTTGATCAAAATGAATTACGCTACCATTAAAAAAAGGGATATTGCCAACGGTCCGGGGGTGCGGGTCTCGCTGTTCGTTTCCGGCTGTACCCATCGTTGCCCCGGTTGCTTCAACGAGATTGCGTGGGATTTTGCCTACGGTTCCCCCTTTGACGGGGCGGTGGAGCGGGAGCTGTTTGAGGCACTTTCTCCCGATTATATTCAGGGGCTCAGCTTGCTTGGCGGAGAGCCCTTCGAGCCGCAAAATCAGCGTACGTTATGCCCCTTTCTTAGAAAAGTGCGGGAACGGTATCCGCAAAAAAACATCTGGTGCTATTCCGGCTACACGTTGGAGCAGCTTTCCGGAAAAGAAGTGAGCCGGTGCCGCTGTGAGGTTACCGATGAGATGCTTTCCTATATCAATGTACTGGTGGATGGCCGTTTTGAGCTGGAGAAAAAGAACATCCGCCTGCGCTTTCGCGGGTCGGAAAATCAGCGGCTGATTGATCTTGACAAGACAAGAGAGCGGGGCCGGATTGTATTGTGGGATGAAAAATAATAAATAGCGAAAGCCGCAGGCGCGATGTCTATTCAGAACATCGTGCCTACGGCTTCCTTTTTTTATCTATGCGCAATCGACGCGTCGCGTTGATCAGATCTTTTTATTGATTTGATACGGCTTTCCGTCCGGCGTTCTTGGTGTGTCGGTCAAACCGGCAAGATAATCTAATGATATGTTGTAGTATTTAGCCAGCGTAATGAAGTGGTGCATAGGCAGCTCGCGTTCTCCCGTTTCATATCGGGTGTATTGCGGCTGCGTGGTTTTTAAAAGAAGGGCAACGTCCTTTTGCAGTAAATTGTGATCTTCGCGCAAATCTCGTAAGCGTTGGTAATATTGCATTTTTTTCTCCATCCTGTTTTTTAGTATTGTAACACGAAATATCCGATTGGGTATTGACAAATATCCGTTTGGATATTATAATAGGTGTGTTCTTTAAAACTATAGGAGGGGAAACATGAAAAAAACAATGATAGATCTATGGCGCGGAGAGGGGATTGCTCATTGCGCGTCGGAGCATTGCCGCAAGGAGGTCATGCAGCTGGTCAAGGCGCTGTGCCGACATGAAAAAGAGCTGAAGAAGCAGCTGGATGATAGGGGCTGGGAGATATTAGAGGCGTTACAGGATACGCACGGAGCGATCGCTTCGCTAGAAATGGAGGATGCCTTTGTGCGAGGGTTTACGCTTGGTATACAGCTGATGACGGAGGCGTTTTCGGCGTAAATCGCGCCGCTTTTCGTTTTTTCTTGCCTTGGTGCATGTGTTGGGGCTGTAAAGTTCGATATGTGGAAAAATTAAAGCATAAAGTCAATATAGAAAAGCAAACGAATAAAAAATATTTTCCGCTTTTGGAAAAAATATCTCAAAAACCACTTGACAAACGCTTTGCTTTGCCGTATAATGATGTCAACGATGAAAACAACTGTGAAAGGAAGATAACACCATGGCAAAAGCAAGTGCACCCAAAAAGACCGTTGCGTCCCTTGCCGGCGCGGATGCCGCCGAGCGTAAAAAAGCATTGGAGACGGCCATCAAACAGCTGGAGCGCGATTTTGGCGCGGGAACTGTGATGAAGCTGGGCGAGAATACCCGCATGGAGGTACAGGCAGTTCACACCGGTTCCATCGCTTTGGACCGCGCCCTCGGCATCGGTGGCGTGCCCCGCGGCAGAATTATCGAGATTTTTGGGCCGGAATCCTCCGGTAAAACCACTGTAGCGCTGCATATTGTGGCCGAGGTACAAAAAACCGGCGGTCAGGCGGCCTTTATCGATGCTGAGCACGCGTTGGATCCTGTGTATGCGAAGGCTTTGGGGGTTGACATCAACAATTTGTTGGTTTCACAGCCTGATTGCGGCGAGGACGCGCTGGACATTACCGAGGCGTTGGTGCGTTCCGGTGCCGTTGACGTGGTGGTGATCGACTCGGTCGCCGCGCTGGTTCCCCGTCAGGAAATCGAGGGTGACATGGGTCAGTCGCAGGTAGGCGTGCAGGCACGCCTCATGTCTCAGGCTATGCGCAAGCTCTCCGCTGTCATTTCCAAGAGCAACGCGGTGGTGATTTTTATCAACCAGCTCCGTGAAAAGGTGGGCGTAATGTACGGCAATCCTGAAACCACCACCGGTGGCCGTGCGCTGAAGTTCTACGCCTCCGTACGTATTGACGTGAGAAAGACCGAACAGCTGAAGAACGGCAATGATATTTACGGCAACCACGTGAAGTGTAAGATCGTAAAAAACAAGGTGGCGCCGCCCTTCCGTGTGGCGGAATTTGATATTCTGTACGGCAAGGGAATTTCCCGCGCGGGCGAGCTCGTTGACATCGGACTTGCGCTGGATGTCATTCAAAAGAGCGGCTCTTGGTTCTCCTATAACGGCGAGCGGCTTGGACAAGGTAAGGATAATATCCGCAAAATGCTGGAAGGGGATTCGGCCCTGTTTGCCGAGATCGAGGCAAAGGTCCGTGCGCTTTCGGATAAGATGGAGCTTGCCGAAGAGACCTTTGATGTGGATGACGAGGACGAGGATGACTTTGATCTGCGTGCCTTGAAAATGGATGACGATGAATAATTCTTATCGCATTGTGAGGGTGCGTGCCGTCGAGGGCGGCGCGCGCCTTCTTGTTGAGTTGGAGTGGCAAGAGTGCGGGGAATGTTGCCATGAGACCCTGTCGCTTCTGTCGGGCAGAATGACACGTCTGCCCGAGATTGGCCCCGTAACCCCCGAAACGGTAGAAGATCTACGCCACAAATCGCAAGTTTGCGCCGCCATCGGCGCGGGGCTACGTGCCCTTGGCGCTACAGGTTCTTCACGGCGACATCTTACCCAAAAGCTATGTGCCAGGGGCTTTGCTTATGAAATTGCCAAAGAAGCGGTGGAAGAGCTGGCGGAGAAGGGTTATCTCAAAGAAGAAGAGGGGGCACTCCGCGAGGCGGAAAAAAATCTTGCCAAGTTGTGGGGGGATCGCCGCATTTTAGCCGATTTGCGGGCAAAGGGGTACGCTGCGGGGGCGCTGAAATATGCCGCCGCCAGACTGCGCGCCGAGAACGGCACCGACCGTTGCGCGCTTTTGATCCGCAAGCGGCGCATGGCGTTCCCCACCGATGATGCCTCCTTGCGCAAGTTCATGGCAGCACTTGCTCGCTATGGTTATTCTCAAGCGGAAATCAAAGCCGCCATGAAAATAAGAAAAAACTAATACCGTTTGTAGCTTTTTGCAAAGCGGCTTCCTTCTATGCTCTTTCGTGTGTTTTTTGTTCGGCGCTCATGTGAAGTCCTTTTGTTTAAATTTTCCTTTACAAATTTTCTCTTTTCGGTTATACTAAAAGAAAATGATATTCAAATGGGAGGATTTATGCGACTGGAAGAAAAAAACATATCCTCAAGGCTCATTTATGATGGCAAAGTGGTGCATCTTTATGAGGATGAGGTTCTTTTGCCGGATGGCCAAAGCGCGCGGCGGGAATATGTCAAGCACATTGGCGCTGTTTGCGTATTGGCGTTGACCGATCAGGGGGAAGTGATTTTAGAGCGGCAGTTTCGCTATCCTTTCCACAAAGAATTGATTGAGATTCCTGCGGGTAAGCTGGACAGCGCTGACGAAGATCCCAAAGAGGCGGCCCTGCGTGAGCTGCGGGAGGAAACCGGATATGTGCCCACACGCATCACCTATATTGGCGATTTTTACAGCTCGCCTGCTATTTTGGATGAGCGGATCCGTATGTTTTTTGCCGAGGGGCTGATGCGAGATGAACAGCAATTGGATGACGACGAGTTTTTGGAGGTCTTTACGATGCCGCTGAAGGCTTTGGTCGATGAAATTCTGGCCGGCCACATTTCGGATGGCAAGACCCAAGCCGCCGCCTTAAAGGTATATACTATGCTACAACAGAAAGGAAGAACAATATGAAACTGAACTACAAGCGTGTCATATTTGTTGGCTTTGCCTTTTTTCTGATCTCCGCCTTTTGGCAAGCCTATGACACCATCGTGCCCAAAATTTTGACCGATAAATTTGGTTTGGCACAGGTGTGGTCGGGCGCCATCATGGCACTGGACAATATCTTTGCCCTCTTTTTGCTTCCCATTTTTGGCGCCGTTTCAGATAAGGTAAACAGCAAGCACGGTCGCCGCACTCCCTTTATTGTAATCGGCGCTGTGCTGGCCGCGGTCCTGCTGGTCACGCTTGCCGTGCCGGATGCCTTGCAACGCAACAGGT
Organism: Oscillospiraceae bacterium; assembly: GCA_015065215.1. Lineage (GTDB taxonomy): Bacteria > Bacillota > Clostridia > Oscillospirales > CAG-272 > Firm-07. Next base: position 20,802 of record SVQT01000013.1, read on the forward strand.
TGGAGGCAGTCACCGCTACCGAGGGAGAGGCCTATACCGAGGCGCTGGAGACTATTTGGGATGCCAACCCCAACGTAACCGATTGGGAAGAAGAAAAGCTGGATGCCAAAAAATATCCTTTGCAGGAGCTGATCGGCAAAGAAGCATTTACCGCGATCCCCTTTACCGTTGAGGAAGACGGAAAAGAAGTCACCAATCCGGATTACACCAAGATCGTGGTGCCCGCTCGCCAAAGCTATGCCGCGCAGGTGACAAGCCACAATCCCGCGCCGCTGATTATCTTTATGGTTCTGTTGTTCTTCGCCTTGGTGGCAATGGGTAGCTTCCGCTCTCCGGCGGTGGCGTTGATGCCTGATGTGACCGTTAAGCCACTGCGCTCCAAGGCCAACGCGGTGATCAATTTGATGGGAACCGCCGGCGGTATTCTGGTGTTGTTGCTGGGCACGATACTGGGCACAGGTAAGGCAAAGAATGCTTTGATGAATTACACGCTGTTTTTCTCAATTGTTGCCGGTATTATGCTGATTGGCTTGGCCGTTTTTATTTGGAAGGTAAGAGAGAAGAAGTGGGCGGCCGAAATGCAGGAGGAAAGCCTGCGACTTGGTTTGGAGGAGGTTTCTGCGGAAGTAGAAAAATCCGATGCCGCAAGTATTGAAACACGAAAGCTTTCCCGTGGGGAAAAAATCTCGCTGTTTTTGATCCTTGCCTCTGTGGTGTTCTGGTTTATGGGCTACAATGCTGTCACCAGTAAGTACTCGGTCTATGCCAGTACCGTTCTGGACGTGGACTATAACACCACACTGTTGATCGCCCAAGCGGCCGCCATCGCCGCCTACTTGCCGGTAGGCTTCCTCTCCTCTAAGCTGGGTCGCAAAAAAATGATCCTTGGAGGTGTTGTGATACTTGGCGTTTCCTTCTTTGCCGCTTCTTTCCTTAGCGCGGACAGCCCTTCGCTTGTCAAGAATTTGCTGATGCCGATTCTGTTCGCTATGGCGGGCATTGGCTGGGCGACCATCAATGTGAACTCCTACCCCATGGTCGTGGAGCTTGCCAAGGGCAGTAATGTGGGTAAGTATACCGGTTTCTATTATACCGCCAGCATGTCAGCGCAGATCATTACCCCTGTATTTTCCGGGGCGCTGATGGATGTCAACACGCGCACTTTGTTCCCCTACGCTGCCATCTTTGTGGCACTGGCGTTTGTAACCATGTTCTTTGTTCGGCATGGCGATGCTAAGCCGGATGCCAAGCAAACGGTGCTTGACGGTATGGGCGGAGGCGACGACTGATGACAGCTTGGCTTATTGCGGTTGTTGCTTTTTTCGCTACCGTTTTGGCGCTTTTTGGTCTTTGGCTCTTTTTGATCGCTCCCAAGGCTCGCAAAAAAGAGATGCAACCCTTTCTGCGCCCCTATGCCCATCGGGGTCTTTGGAATAGCGAAAGGCCCGAAAACTCGCAGGCGGCATTTGATGCCGCCTGCAAGGCGGGCTTTGCCATCGAGCTGGATGTGCAGCTGTCCGCTGACGGAGAGGTCATGGTTTTTCATGACTACACCCTTGACCGGGTGTGTGGCAGAAGCGGCAGGGTTGCGGGGCTAACCGCCGCGGAGCTTGGCAAGATCCCCTTGAACGGGGTGGAAAATGAGTGTATTCCGACCTTTCGCCAAGTGTTGGAGACAGTGGACGGGCGTGTCCCCTTGTTGATTGAGCTAAAAGGGGAAAGCACCAATACCGCGCTGGTCCCCGCCGTTTTAAAGGTGTTGGAGGGCTATGAGGGCCTTTGGTGCATGGAATCCTTCAATCCCATGTTGCTCCGCGCGGTGCGAAAGCAAGCACCCCGCGCGGTGATTGGCCTGTTGTCCTCGGATTTGATCAGGCAAAAGCGAAAGGGAAATAAAGTGCTCAATTTTCTGCTTTCTGCCCTGCTGCTGACCTTTCTTTGCCGCCCTGCCTTTCACGCCTTTGATGGGCACTACCCGAACCGCCTTGGCTTGCGCGCGGGGCTGAAATGGTTTGGTGCCGCCGCTTTTGTCTTTACGATGCAAAGGCAAGAAGATTATGACTATTTTCTCGCCAAAGGCGCCTATCCGATTTTTGACGGATTTGTACCTAAAAATCAATAACCCCCAAAACGGTATCAAAAACCGCCGCGTTTCCACAGAAACGCGGCGGTTTTCCGGTGTAATTTAAAGGCTACCGATCACATCATCCATATTGTAAAAACCAGCGCCCTTGCCCTTCATAAAGCGGGCGGCGCGAAGCGCGCCGGTTGCGAACACCTCGCGTGAGGCGGCACTGTGAGCGAGGGTTACGATCTCGTCCTTTCCGCAAAACAGCACCTCGTGCTCGCCCACAATGGTGCCGCCGCGTACGGCATGCAGACCGATTTCCCCCTTTTCGCGTTGCCGGCGTTCGGCGTGGCGGTCATATACGTAGCGATGCGCTACCTCCTCAGAGAGGGCGTCGGCGATCATCAAAGCGGTACCGCTGGGGGCATCCAATTTTTTGTTGTGATGCTTTTCGATGATCTCGATGTCAAAATCGGCACCAAGGGTAGCGGCGGCGCGGCGGCACAGCGAGATCAATAAGTTGATGCCAAGAGACATATTGCGTGAGAAAAACACGGCAACGCTTTCGGATGCCGCTTTCATGGCGGCGGTTTCCTCTTCGGTATGACCGGTGGTGCAAACCACCAAGGGCGTCTTTGTTTCGGTAGCGTAGGCCAAGAGCCCCGGTAAAGCACTGTGGTGAGAAAAATCGACGATGACATCCGCCTTGCCCTGAAATTCCTCAGGGGTGGTAAAAATAGGAAAGGGACTATCGGCGGCGGGATTGATGTCAACACCCGCCACAATGCGGTCGCCGGCTTCTTGAGCGGCGGCGATGACCGCCGCGCCCATTCTGCCGCCACATCCGCAAAGCATGATATTCAGCATATTTATACTTCCTTTCAGCAGGGTTATTTCAAAAGTCGGTACTCAGCCATCACGGCTTTTAACTTTTGCAGGTTAGCATCCTCCATCTGGCAAAGGGGCAGACGGATCTCCTCGCCGCACAAGCCAAGCAGTGCGGAGGCTGCTTTAACCGGAATCGGATTGACCTCACAGAACAGGGCGTTCATCAGCTTGAGATATTTGAGCTGCATCTCGGCGCCGGTCTTGAAATCGCCCGCAAGGCAAGCGGCGCAGAGATCATGGGTCTCGCGGGGGAGAATGCCCGAGAAGACAGAGATCACGCCTTTGCCGCCCAGCGACATGATCGGTACGATCTGGTCGTCGTTGCCTGAGTAGATGTCAAAGGCATCCCCACACTCGGCAAACAGCTCGGCAATGGAGGAAAGATTGCCGGAGGCCTCCTTTACCGCCACGATCCGCTCGTGCTTGGCCAGCTCCTTGTAAACCGGGAGCGTGATGTTGACACCGGTGCGAGCGGGGACATTGTATAGAATAATCGGCTTATCGGTCGCTTCCGCGGTTGCCAAAAAGCTTTCGATCAGTCCTTTGGGCGTGGCTTTGTTATAGTAAGGGGTTACCAGCAGCAAAGCATCGCAACCCACCTGGCAAGCGTATTGCGAAAGCTCGATACCATAGGCGGTATCGTTAGAGCCGGTGCCGGCAATGACAGGTACGCGTCCGGCTACGTATTCTACCGATTTTTTGAGAAGCTCGCAATGCTCCTCGTGGTCAAGGGTAGCGGCCTCGCCGGTGGTACCGGCAATGACAAGGGCGTCAATCCCCCCCTTGATTTGATCCTCGATCAGGGCTTTGAGGCTGTCGTAGTCAATGCTGCCGTTTTTAAAGGGAGTAATCAGCGCGGTGGCGGCACCCTCGAAAATACTGTTTTTCAATTTGCTCATGGTAGGACTTCCTTTCAGAGAAATTCTTAAGAAAATAAAAAAACCGGTTGAAAACCAGCCGTAGTTGTACTATAATAAGAACAGACGCAATGCGCTGCTTCGCAACATACAGATAGCTCTCCATCAATAACTGACGACAGTTCCACAGCTTTGAACCGTGCGAACCAGCAAGACCCCCGCCGAAAAGGATTTCACTTCGGCGCTTTGCGCTCCCATAAGGGTTCAAGCGGTCACGGCGACCTTGCCCTGATGAGGTCACAACGCGCACCTCTATCATTATATTATGTTTTTCCGACTTTTTTGTCACACTTATCTTAACACATAACACGGCAGTTGTCAACCGTTTTTAACAGGTTTTGCAAAATTCTTGCCGAGGAAAGGAATCTTATGACTGAGCCCATTCGCAATCAAAGGATTGCTACCGATTTGCAGACCTCTGATTTTTATTATGATTTACCCGAAGAGCGCATTGCGCAACAGCCGGCAGAGCCGAGAGACACCTCAAGACTGATGGTGATCGACCGCAAAAGCGGTGAAATTGAGCACAAAATTTTTCGGGATGTGGTCGATTATCTTCAAGAGGGCGATGTGCTGGTGATCAACGATTCCAAGGTTATCCCCGCCCGCCTGTACGGCTATGTGGAGGGCAGACCTGAAGCGGTTGTCGAATTGCTTTTGCTGCGCCAGCGGGAATTGGATTTGTGGGAGACCTTGGTAAAGCCAGGCAAACGGGCTCGCGTCGGATCCCGTCTGATTTTCGGGGATGGCATACTGACAGCCACCGTGACCGACATTGTGGAAGAGGGGAATCGCCATATCAAATTTGACTATGATCATGATACGTATGGCAACATATATGAAATTTTGCATCGGATCGGCATGATGCCGCTCCCCCCTTATATCACCGCGCAATTACAGGATAATGACCGCTATCAAACAGTGTACGCGAGAGAAGAAGGCTCTGCCGCGGCGCCTACCGCGGGCTTGCATTTCACCCCTGAACTGTTGGAAAAGATCAAGGCGAAGGGCGTTGCCATCGCGCCTGTGATGCTTCATGTGGGGCTTGGCACCTTCCGACCGGTTAAGGCGGACCGTGTGGACGAGCATGTGATGCATACCGAATTCATCTCGGTTTCTAAAGAAAGCGCTGATCTGATCAACAGCCGCCGCGCGGCCGGCGGACGGATTATTGCCGTTGGAACCACTTCCTGCCGCACGCTGGAGAGCGCGGCCGATGAACAGGGCATTATCCACCCCGTTGCGGAGGATACCGGCATTTTTATCTATCCGGGATACCGTTTTAAAGCAGTGGATGCGCTGATTACCAATTTCCATTTGCCGGAAAGCACCTTGCTCATGTTAGTCTCCGCGTTTTACAGCCGTGACGCGATGCTCGACGCCTACCAAACGGCTGTGGAGCAGAAGTATCGATTTTTTAGCTTCGGTGACGCGATGTTTATATGTTGAAGATCGAACATAAAATGCGCATAATATTAATATTTATGTAAAAATCACAACATATTATGTTGACAAACTGGATATAATATGATATACTATTATCGAAAGGAGTTGATATTATGTCCAAAGTATCTACAAACATCAGCCTTGATGCTGAAACCAAGGCAAAAGCGCAGGTAATGCTTGCCGATCTTGGAATGGATCTTTCTACTGCTGTAAATATTTTTCTTCGTCAAATGCTTTATGAAGGCGGAATTCCGTTTTCTATTACCAGAGAAGTTCCTAACAAGATTACGCTTGAAGCAATGAAGGAAGCGCAGGAAATGTTCCGTTCTCCCGAGAAGTGCAAGAAATATGACAATGTAGACAGTATGATGGAGGACATTTTAGGTGAAGTATGAGATTGTCCCTTCCAATCAATTCAAGAAGGATTTGAGATTAGCGCAAAAACGCGGATATGATCTTGATAAAATAAAAGAGGTTATTACTGCTCTTGCGAACGGCGAAACACTTGAAGCAAAATATCGTGATCATTTGCTTACCGGTGATTACGGTGGTTATCGAGAATGTCATATTCAACCGGATTGGTTGCTCGTATATCAAATAGACGGAGATCAATTGATATTGTTCTTGGCTCGAACGGGTACGCACAGCGACTTATTTTGAGGTTTACCGATTGGTTTGTGAAATCTTACCAATCGGTAAAATCTTATATAGCATAAGCATCGTGGACAACATGCTTATTCAGTGAGCGGCATGATACTGCGTTGCTCATCGAAGGCGACTTGACGTAGGCAGTTACGCCGTATGAAAATTGCGCAAAAATTACCCCGTTTGGGGGGGATTCTACCATGAGGAAGGAGAAATATCTTGAACATTATTTTGAGAATTGCCACGACGGCGCTGACGATTTTGATTGCAGTTGTCATTCTTCGCTTTGTAGGGCGTTTGGTTGGAAAGATGCTTAAGATCGCGCTTGCCGTGCTGACGGTGATCGTGGTGCTTTTGGTGCTATGGCCGCTTTTCAGCGGTGGCGTGACTTTTATCGCGTGGTTGGGGCAATTGATTTCATAACCCCCCAAAACGGTATCGGAATTTTATGGTTTTATAGAGCGGGCGCTCGCCTTTGTGGCGGGCGCGATGCTTGTTTTTTCAGAAAGGAGTCGCAAGCATGACGGCTATACAGAAGCCCAAGATATTGGCGGTCGTCGGCCCGACCGCGGGCGGAAAAAGTGCTTTGGCGTTGGCTTTGGCAAAACGCCTTGGCGGCGAAATTGTTTCCTGCGATTCGATGCAGATTTACCGTGGGATGGATGTTGGCACCGCCAAACCGACCCCTGCTGAGCAGCGAGAGGTGCCCCATCATTTGATTGATATTGCGGAGCCGGAGACGGATTTTTCGGTGATGGATTTTGTGGCCGCTGCCGACGTGGCTGTGGCTGACATCCTTTCCCGCGGAAAATTGCCCATACTTTGCGGCGGAACCGGTCTTTATTTAGACACGTTTTTGCGTGGCGCTGAGCCGGAAACACCTGGCGCGGACCCTGCCGCGCGCGAAGAGTTGCGTGAATTGGCCGCCGAACGTGGGCAAGCCTACATACATCAGCTATTGCGAGAGGTTGACCCGGAAAGTGCCAAGGCCACGCATCCCAACAATCTGCGTCGCGTGATACGGGCGTTGGAGATCTACCGCGCTACCGGGATACCCAAATCCGAGTGGGATCGCCGTTCGCGCTTACAGCCGAGCCGCTATTGCGCTACCGTTATCGGCCTTTCCTTTTCCAATCGGGCGCTGCTTTACGAGCGGATTGAGCGGCGGGTGGATCAGATGATCCGAGAGGGTTTGATAGAGGAAACCGAGCGCTTGATGCGACGGGGGGTGTTTGCGGTGTCCCGTACAGCGGCAGGCGCCATTGGCTATAAAGAATTGCTTCCGTATTGTCGGGGTGAATGCGATTTGGAGAGTGCGGTTGCAGACCTGAAAACTGCCACCAGGCGCTATGCCAAACGGCAGTTGACATGGTTTGGCGCCAAGCCGTATGTTCGCTGGATACCGGCGGATGATGGAAAAGAAATGCGAAAAAGTGAAGAAATTGTAAAAATGTCGCTTGAATTGTTTGCAAGCCCTGAGAATATGATATAATAAAATATATTATATTTACGTGCGTGTCGCATATGCGTTGTGCGCGTGGGGAGGTGTAAGCGTGAGAAGAAATGCCGCAAGACGTGCCAGGTATCGCGTGTCGCAGGTGATTTGTGTTCTTTTGTTGCTTGCACTGTTGGCGGCCATCCTGTTTTGGGAGCTCGATCATAAGGCGTCTGGCATCGGGTGGGAAACCGCCAAAATCGCGACTTACACCTATACCGATCGGTTTGAGGGGTACGTGTTTCGTGAAGAGACCGCTTTGCAAAGCGGCGGCTATAACGGGCCGATAGAATATCAAGTGACCGAGGGGAGCGCTGTCAAAGCAGGCGACCATCTGGCCAATGTTTATTTGGGAGATCTGGGGGGCACCGCCCAACGGGACCAAGCGGCAGAAATTTATGAGGAGATCACGCGCTTAGAGCGCGCTTTGGAGCGTGATGTGATCGCGTGGCAGGCAACCTATCTTTCCTCTTATGCCGATATGATGCGCTATCTTACTGCCGGAGATTGGCAAGTGGCTCTTTGCGCGGGCGAGAAAGTGGCTGAGACCTTAGAGCGGCGCAGTGTCATGAGCAATGATCAACGGGCGGTCATTGAAGATCGCATTGTCACTTTGTATGCCCAAGCGGATGCCCTGCTCCGCAATGTGACGCAGGATGTTCGCAAGCTATCTGCCACGCAAGACGGCTTTTTTACAACCGAGACCGACGGTTATGAGGCGTCTTTCGGTACCGATGCGATTGCCGCGTTGACACCGGAAGCGCTGAAAGCGCGTTTGTCACAGCCCAATCCCACATCCTGGAACGTGGGCAAGGTGGTGGATGGCGGCACCTTTTATTTGGTGATCCCGATCCTGCCCGAGGATGCGATCGGCTATGCCGAGGGGGATACGTACAGGGTTCACATGGCCCGGGGCGGTGAGGCGGATATGCTCTTAGAGCGCATTTCCTCTTCCGCGGACGGTAAGGAAATGATTTTGATCCTGCACGCTGAAAAAATGCCGGTAGGCATGGATTACGCACGGCGTCAACCCATCGTGTTAGAGAAAAAAAGCGTTCGCGGTCTGCGCGTTCCCCGCGCGGCGTTGATGGTGGAAGCTGGCCAAACCGGTTTGCCGAATGACTACTTTGTTTATGTGATCAAGGGCGGCAAGGCGGTCAAACGCCCCATTGAAGAGATCCTTTGTGAGGAAGGCGGTGTTTGCATCGTGTCATTGTCGGTCGCGGAAGGCTTTTTGTCAGTTGGTGAGCAAATTCTGATCACCTCGCGCAGTGTTTATGAGGGTAAGGAGCTGATCTGATGTGTGCTTTGCCTTATATTGCGGAAAATTTGAGTGTCGTTCGACAAGAGATTGCCGAAGCGGAAGGGGCGGCGGGCAGAGAGGGCAGGACCTTGATGCTGGCGGCCGTGAAGTACGGTAGTGATGAAGAAGTGCGCGCTTTACTGCATGAGGGCGCTACCGCGGTAGGGGAAAACCGTGTGCAACAATTGCTGTCCCATTGGCCGATTTTTGAATCCTGCGGCGCGCAGGTGCATTTCATCGGCTCGTTGCAGACAAATAAAGTAAAATACATCATAGATAAAGTAGCAATGATCCACTCAGTTGACTCGCTGCGCTTGGCAAAGACAATTGACGCTCAGGCCATGCGTCGGGGCGTGGTGATGGATGTGCTATTAGAGATCAACGGAGCGAGGGAAGAAGCGAAAAGCGGCGTGATGCCCGAGGAAGCCGAGCCCCTTTGTCGCGAGATTTCGCGGCTTTCTCATTTGCGTTTGCGCGGCTTTATGACGATGGGACCGCGTTTTGATAGCCCGGAAGCGTACCAGGCATATTTTGCCTCGGTAAAAGCGTTGGGGGATAGGATCTGGGAAGCCCTTGCGCTCAAGGGGACCCCACTTTACTCTATGGGCATGTCAGAAAGTTTTGTGCCGGCAATTATGGCAGGTGCTGATTTTGTTCGTATAGGCAGACGGTTGTTTCATCCAGCCGATGGAACGCCAAACGGATAACCGATAAAACACACGAAAGGAAGGAAAAACAGATGAAAAACCCCTTTGCCAAGAAACCCAAGAGCAGCTACGATTCCTATAACGATTCTTATGACGGCGGCTTTTACCGCGGTGATGAAGAGGATGACGGCATTGTCGGCGATTTTGATGAAGAGATTGCCGCGCCGGCGCCCAAAAAGCCGGCTGCTGCCGCCCCCAGCGGCTCCAATCAGTTCAAGGTTGTCAAGCCCCGCGGCTATCAGGACGGCCCCAATATTGCCGATTATTTGGTGGACGGTTACACTGTTGTGCTGAATATTGAGGAGCTGGAGCGCCCCGCGGCACTCCGCCTGATTGATTTTCTGCTGGGTGCCTTGCAGGTGTTGGGCGGCGGCTTCCGCCGTGTAACCAACACAACGTTGGTGCTCTCTCCCCGTGCCGGCGAGCTTGCCGACGAGGATGAGGAAGGCGTTGACGATCGCAACTGATCACATATCCAAATTGCGGAAAGGAGGGTAAGAATGGAACTGTTCGCAACCATACTGATCCATACGGTAGAAGCATTGCTTTTTATCATCGAAACCTGTATGCTCGTGCGTGCGATACTCTCGTTTTTGCCCGTTCAAGAGGACAATTCCTTTCTGCTTTTTACTGTAATGGTGACCGAACCGATTGTTATGCCGGTTCGCGCGCTTTTTGACCGGTTCGGGTGGTTTCAGGATATTCCTATCGACATTCCTTTTTTGATCGGCTATATTCTGCTATCTACCGTTAGCACCCTCTTGACGGTCTTGCTATGATCGGGGCGGAGGATTTGCTGTTGCAGCGGGCACAGGATCTGCTTGCCCGCGCGGAAAAAGGGGAAATCACCTATACGCCTTTTCTGACCCCCGGCGAGCAAGCGCGCCTGAACCGCCACTTAACAAAGGCGATGGAAGGCGCGGTTTTGTGGGGAGGCTATGCCCAGGCGGAGCGCCAAAGGATCTTCTTTTTGCCGCCATATCTCACCGAATTGGAGCCGGAGCTACGCGCGACATGCTTGGCAGAGTTTTACGCCGAAAGCGTCGTGGCGCTGGAAATACAGGGGAGCGGCTATCGGGAGCTTTCTCATAGAGATTTTTTGGGCGCGTTGCTGCATTTGGGTGTGGAGCGTGACCGTTTGGGTGATGTTTGCGTCACAGCGCCGGATCACGCGATCTTCTTTTGCGATCGGATTCTGGCAGATTTCTTTTTGGAGCATTTAGAGCGTGTGGCAAATGATGCGGTACGCTTGCGGTATATCACCTTGCCGACAGATTTTGACGGCGGCAGACGGTTTGTGCCGGTCAGTGATACGGTGGCGTCTCCCCGTGCCGATGCCGTGGTGGCCGCGCTTGCCAATCTACCAAGGGAACGGGCGCAATCGCTTTTTACAGAAGGAAAAGTAGAGATCGATTACGAACTCGAGGAACGGACAGACCGTACTGTTTTGGCAGGGGCTGTTATCGTGATTCGGGGATATGGCAAATTTATCATTCGTTCACTGTCGGACAAGACCCGCAAGGGGCGTTACCGTTTGCTGGCCGATCAATATGTCTGACGGTATATCATCTTAAAAACAAATTTTACTCACATATAAACAGGAGCTTTGAAAACAATGGCGAAAGATTACAGTGCATCATTGAACCTTCCCAACACCACATTCGCAATGCGTGCCGAGCTACCCAAGCGGGAGCCGCAAATGCTGGAATACTGGAACAGTATGGATCTTTACGGCAGTATGCAAAGGCACGCGGCAGACAAGCCTGCCTTCATTTTGCACGATGGGCCTCCCTTTTCCAACGGCAATATTCATATGGGTCACGCGCTCAACAAAATCCTCAAGGATTTTATCAACAAGTCCCGTCTGATGAGCGGCTACCGTGTGCCCTATATCCCGGGCTGGGATAACCATGGCATGCCTATTGAGTCTGCTATCATCAAGCAGAATAAGCTGGATCACAAAAAGATGTCGGTGTCGGATTTCCGCTCTGCCTGCCATGCCTTTGCGCAGAAATTTATTGATATTCAGCGCGAGCAATTCAAGCGCCTTGGCATCACCGGCGATTGGGAGCACCCTTATGCGACCATGGCGCCCAGCTTTGAGGCGCGTGAGGTCAAGGTGTTTGGCGAGATGTACCGTAAGGGCTATATTTATAAAGGGCTGAAGCCTGTCTATTGGTGCCCGAAGGATGAGACGGCGCTAGCCGAGGCGGAGATCGAGTACAAAACCGATGCGTGTACCTCTATTTATGTCAAATTCGGTATGAAGGATGACAAGGGCAAGCTGGCCGGCATTTGTGATCTTGCCAACACCTATGTGATCATTTGGACAACCACCACCTGGACTCTGCCCGGCAACCTTGCCATTGCGCTCAATCCGGTGGAGGACTATGTAGTGGTCAAGGCGGGCGCTGAGAACTATATTGTTGCCAATGCGCTGTTGGAAAAGACGATGCAGGCAGGCGGTGTGGCTGACTATGAAGTGATTGCTACTTTAAAGGGTAGCGAATTTGAGTATATGACCGCGCGGCATCCTTTCTTGGATCGGGAGTCTTTGTTGGTCAATGCCGACTATGTAACTATGGAGAGCGGTACCGGTTGCGTACATACCGCTCCCGGCTTTGGCGCGGATGACTACCAGACCTGCCGCCGCTATAACATTGATGTTTTTGTGCCGGTGGATGACCGTGGCTATCAAACCCAGGAAGCGGGTAAGTTTGCCGGCATGTACTATGCCGAATCCAACGTTGCCATTCTGGCCGATATGAGAGAAAGCGGCGCCCTGTTTGCCAGTGAGGAGATCTCGCATGAATATCCCCACTGCTGGCGTTGCAAGTCTCCCATCATCTTCCGTGCCACCCCGCAGTGGTTCTGCTCGGTGGATGCCTTCAAGGAGGAGGCAGTGGAGGCGTGCTCCAAGGTGCAGTGGCTACCTGCGTGGGGCGGTGAGCGTATGGTCCAGATGGTGCGCGAGCGTGCCGACTGGTGTATTTCCCGTCAGCGGAAATGGGGCTTGCCCATTCCGGTCTTCTACTGCGAGGATTGCGGAGAGGTCATTTGCGATGATCAAACCATCGAGAGCGTTTCCGCTATCTTTGGCGAGAAGGGCTCTAACGCCTGGTTTGACATGGATGCCGCCGCATTGCTGCCAAAGGGTTATGTCTGCCCCAAGTGCGGCAAAGCGCATTTCAGTAAGGAAACCAACACGCTGGACGGTTGGTTTGATTCCGGCTCTACGCATTTTGGTGTTTTGACCGATGCGGAATGGCCCGCCGATGTATATTTGGAGGGCGCCGATCAGTATCGCGGCTGGTTCCAGTCCTCTTTGCTGACTGCCGTTGGCTCCACCGGTGTGGCGCAGGCACCCTTCAAGACGGTGCTGACGCACGGCTGGGTTGTTGACGGTGAAGGGCGTGCCATGCACAAGTCTCTGGGCAACGGCATTGATCCGCTTGATATGATCAAGAAATACGGTGCCGATCTGGTACGTCTATGGGTGGCTTCTGCTGACTATCATGTGGATGTGCGCGCTTCGGACGCGATCTTCAAGCAGCTGTCTGATGCTTACCGTAAGATCCGTAATACTGCCCGCTTCCTGCTGGCTGATCTTTACGATTTTGATCCCGAAAAGGATGCCGTGCCGATGAGCGAGCTGACCGGCATCGACGCTTGGATTGTGGCGGGTATGAACGAGCTGGTGCGAAAGGCGAGTAACGCGTATGACCGTTACGAGTTCCATATCATCTATCACGATCTGAGTGATTTCTGCACCACTGATCTGTCCAAGCTGTATATTGATATTACCAAGGACCGTGTCTATGCTGAGGCGGCCGACTCTAAGGCTCGCCGCAGCGCGCAGACCGCCATGTACTATATCATTCATGCGATGACCCGCCTGATCGCGCCGTTGCTTTCCTTTACCGCCGAGGAGATCTGGCAGACCTTGCCGCATAAGAGCGGTGATGTAAAGGAGAGCGTATTCCTCAACGATATGCCCGCCTTTGACCAAGGTCTGACCTTCCCTGAGATCGCGGCACATTACAATGAGCTGTTCGGTTTGCGTGAACATGTCATGAAGGCGCTGGAGCTTGCCCGCGCGGAAAAGCGCATTGGCAAATCCCTGGACGCCAAGGTGATCGTTTATGCACCTGATGATCCCGCCTACAGCACATTGGCATCCTTCCGCGAGGCGCTCCCCACGCTGTTTATCGTTTCGCAGGTAGAGCTGGTCAACAGCGCCGCACCCGCCGGTACGGTGATCGAGGATGGCGCTCCCTTCGGTGTTGTGATCGAAGCCGCCGCAGGTGAAAAGTGTGACCGTTGCTGGAATTATACCACTGAACCCACCCAAGACGGAGAAGGCGGATGCCTGTGTCCCCGTTGCAAGAGGGTTTTGGGCCTTTTCAAGAAATAATCCAATTTTTGCCGCAAACGCCGGCCCGATGGCGGCGTTTGCGGCAATTTTATGAAAGGAGACACGATATATGTGGATGATAATGGTTGGCGCGATTATCGCAGGTGTAATCGCGTTGGATCAGATCAGCAAGGCGCTGGTTCTCGCCCATCTTTTTGAAGGGCAGTTTCGCTTGATCCCCGGCGTGCTCCATTTCACGTATGTGGAAAACCGCGGAATGGCCTTCGGCATGTTATCCGAGCATCGCTGGGTCTTTATGGTGCTGTCTGTGATAGGCATCGGATTGGTGATTTTCTATATGCTACGTTATGTGAAAAGTACGCTTGGGCGGGTTGCTCTTTCGATGATCATTGGCGGCGGTATTGGCAATATGATCGACCGTGTCTGGCTTGGCTTTGTGGTGGACTTTATTGATTTCTGTGCCTGGCCAAAGGTGTGGAGCTGGGTGTTTAATATCGCGGACGCCGCGGTATGTGTTGGCGCCGCCCTCTTTATTTTGCAGTTGATCATCGAGCTGGTACAGGAAATCAAAAAGAAAAAGGATCCCCCTGAGCGTGAGGAGGAACAGAATGGCTGAGCGGTATTCCTTTTCGGTTGAAGCCGAGCACAGGGGCGAGCGGTTAGACCGCTTTCTTGCCGATCGGCTGGCTGTGACCCGTTCCGCTGTGGAACGACTGCTGGAGGAGGGGGCTGTTGCGCTTTCTCTTGGGCAGGCGGTGAAAAATTATCGCTTGCGCGGAGGGGAGGAAATATGGGTCGAAATAGCAGACCCGGTTCCTGCCGAGGCGCAGCCCGAGGAGATTCCTTTGCATATTGTGTATGAAGATGAAGATGTGATTGTCATCAATAAACCTCAGGGCATGGTCGTTCATCCCGCCGCGGGTAATCCCAGCGGCACTTTGGTGAACGCGCTTCTTTACCATTGCGGCGGTTCGCTTTCCGGTGTGGGCGGCGTGCTGCGACCCGGCATTGTGCACCGTATTGATAAGGATACCAGCGGCCTTTTGGTGGTTGCCAAGAACGATTTTGCCCATCATGCCCTGGCAGAGCAGTTGAAAACGCATGCCGTCAGCCGGCTTTATCATGCCATTGCCATTGGCAATCTGCGCGAGGATCGCGGCACCGTTCATAAACCGATCGGTCGCCATCCTGTTGACCGTAAGCGAATGTCGATTGCCAAGGCAGGCGAGGGGAGAGAAGCGATCACGCACTATGAGGTGGCGGAGCGCTTTGGCGCTTTTACCTATCTGAAATGTCAATTGGAAACAGGGCGTACCCATCAAATCCGCGTGCACATGGCCTCACTGGGCCATCCCCTTTTGGGCGATCCGGTTTACGGTGGCGACGGCACCCGCTTTCAAGCATTACACAACGCACATTTTGCGGGGCAATTTTTACATGCCGCGGTGTTGCGGCTGATTCATCCCCGTACCGAGCGGGAGATGTGCTTTACCGCGCCATTGCCGCAAAATTTCGATACCGTGTTGGCACTTCTCAGAAAGGAATACTGCTGAAATGGACTTTTCTCGTTATCTCATTGCCACCGATCTGGATGGCACCTTTTTGGGGTCAGACGGCAAATTTGTGGAACGTAATATCAAAGCGGTAGCGCGGTTTCAGGCTGGCGGAGGATTGTTTACCTTTTCTACCGGCCGGGTGCATTTGAACATTCGGGAGGCCATCGGTGATCCTCGCAAGCTACTCAATGCGCCTTGTGTTATGAGCAACGGCGGTTATCTTTATGACTTTCAAGAAAACCTGGCGCTGGAGGGTGAACTGATGGCACAGGCGGATGTCGAGGCGCTGATCACCTTTATCAAGGCGCGGTATCCCGATCTGCAATTCCGTGTATCAACCCCCACCGATCTTCGCGTGGAAAGTACCGATCGCTATATGGCGCGGGATCTGCGCCGCTATGATGAGGGTACGGTTTTGGTCAGCCCCGCACTGACCTGGCCGACCGATGATTGGTATAAGATCGTATTTCGGGGTGAGCCGGGGGATATGCAGAGCCTGCGAGCTGCCCTGATTGAGGCTTTTGGCGAACGTCTGTCTCTGACCGCCTCGGACAGCCGTTTTCTGGAGGTGCAGGCACCCACCGTCAACAAGGCGGCGGGACTTGCCAAGCTGCGCCGTATTTGTGGTAGTGACCGCATTCTGATCGCCTGTGGCGATTATGAAAATGATTTGGAGATGCTACGGGCGGCCGACATTGCCATCTGTCCCGCCAATGCTATGCCCGAGGTTAAGGCCATCGCAGACTATACTCTTTGCCATTGCAGTGAAGGGCTGATTGGCGATATTGTAGATATGCTGGAAAGAGGGGAAATCAAAGGGTGAAGTACAAATTTGCTTTGTTTGATATGGACGGCACGGTGCTGGATACCTTACAGGACTTAGCTGACTCGACCAATGCGGTGCTGAAAAAGCATGGCTACCCCACCCATGACATCGAGGCGGTGCGGCAATTTGTGGGGAACGGCGCCAAAAAACTGATCGCAAACGCCTTGCCGCATGGTACAGAGCAAGCGAAAATTGATACCGTTTTAGGGGATTTTAAGGAATATTATAAATTGCACAGTGCCGATGCGACAAAGCCCTATGACGGGGTTTTGGAAATGCTTGCCGCCCTGCGCGCGGCGGGCGTGCGCACGGCAGTGGTCTCTAACAAGCCGGATTTTGCGGTGCAGTCTTTAGCAAAAACGTATTTTGCCCAGCTCTTTGACATGGCTGTCGGCGATCGCGAAGGAATACGTAAAAAGCCGGCACCCGATAGCGTTTTTGAGGTTATGAAGGCGCTGGGAGCAACCCCTGCCGAGACGGTTTACATTGGCGACTCAGATGTAGATGTGCAAACCGCGCAAAATGCCGGCATTGATGGCATTTTTGTGAGCTGGGGCTTTCGTTCGGTGGCGTGCTTGCGTGAAAGCGGTGCCGAGGTGATCGTCAGCAGCCCCGCGGAGATCACAAGGATAATAGTAGAATAAAAGCAGGCGCCGCGGCGCCTGCTTTTGCTCTGTAAAGGTAAAAATACGCCGTTTGATGAAAAAATGTGCTGTTTGATTAAAAGCACTTGCAAAGTGAGGGTGTTTTCGCTACAATAAAGATAATGACGAAGAAGGAAAGGGGCTTGAAATTGACAGGCAGGATCTTTTCCATAGAAGAATTTGCAACCTTTGACGGTCCCGGTATCCGTATGACGGTATTTTTCAAGGGCTGCCCCCTTCGTTGCTCCTGGTGCCACAATCCGGAAAGCCAACGCTCAGAGGTGGAATATGCCCGCAGCCCAAACGGGTGCCTGAACTGCGGCAGCTGCCTGCGAGCAGCCGTGCGGGATGCGAAGGGCGATCTCCACTTGACGGCGGCATCGGCAGAGGCTTGTCCTCGCCGATTGGTGCGCCGTTGCGGCGAGGATTTTACCGTTGCGGCGCTTTGTGCGCGGATCATGGCCAATGCCGCTATATTGCGCTCTACCGGCGGCGGCGTGACCTTTTCGGGCGGCGAGCCCTTTGCTCAAGCCGACTTTCTCTTTTCCTGCCTGCAAGCGTTAAGGGGAGAGGTGCATACCGCTATTCAGACCTGTGGCTATACGGATAGAGAGAAATTTGCCAAGGGGCTTTCCCTTTGCGATTATATGCTATACGATCTGAAATTGATTGATCCCGCGCAGCACCGTAAGTACTGTGGCACCGATAACGCCGGTATTTTGGAAAACTATCGCGCGTTGGCGGCATCGGGCAAGCCGTTTGTAACCCGTATTCCGCTGATCCCGGGTGTGACCGATACTGTGGAAAACCTTTCTGCCATTGCCTCGTTTGTGGAAAAGCAGGGTGTAGATTATGTAGAACTGCTCCCCTATAACCGTATGGCAGGAAGCAAATATGTGGGGCTGCTACGCCCCTTTGCGCCCGGCTTTGACGAGAAACGGGCGGTGGAACCGCATACTGAAATTTTTGAAAAACATGGCATACGTGCCAAGAAAATGTGAGGGAACGCTATGACAGAACGTGTGAAACGGCAACTAAAGCTGCTCAATGACCGTACATACAGAAAGCTGCGTCACGCACCCGAGCAAGATCCTGAAACCGTGATTTTGCAATGGGATAAGCAAACCGAGGCGGGGGAAGCGGCACGCTTTGCCTATGCTTGCTTTTGCGAAAAGGAAGCCGTCTTCCACGGTGAGGATCTGTTTGGCTTTAATCGCTATTGTAGCGGTGCTTTGCCTGAAAAGGGACGCTTTGGCAATATTGTGATTGACTACGATACCGTGCTTGCCAAGGGGCTTTGCGGCATTTTGGAGGATGTAGATGCCCGTCGCCCTACTGCCGATGCCAAGGCAAGGGCGTACTATGATGCCATAGCGGTTTGCTACAACGCCACTTTTGGGCTGGTAGATATGTATGAAAAAGCTGCCCGTGAAGCGGGAAATTTGCGCCTTGCGGATGCGCTTTTGCGGGTACCCCGCCGGGGCGCGCGTGATTATTACGAGGCCCTGATCATGCTGCGCTTCCTTTCTTACATCCTGCGCCTTTGCCGTTGTGTGCATCTACCCTTGGGGCGCTTTGATCGCTATATGAGGCCTTATTACGATGCCTCTGTGGCGGCGGGTGCCAGCGAGGCGGAGCTGCTGGAGCTGACTGAGCTTTTCTTTATTGCCATGAATTTCGATACCGACCTGTACATCGGTATTCAGAAGGGCGATAACGGACAGAGCCTTGTGCTTGGCGGCTGTGACAAGCAGGGGAATGAGGTCTTTGGCCCACTTTCTGAGATTTGCTTGCAGGCCAGCGAGGAATTGGCGCTTATTGACCCCAAGATCAATCTGCGCGTGAACAAAAACACACCGCTTTCTCTATATGAGCGCGGCACCAAGCTGACCAAGCAGGGGCTTGGCTTCCCGCAGTACAGCAATGACGATATTGCCATCCCGTTCCTGACCTCTCTTGGCTACGATCTGGAGGATGCGCGCGATTATGCTATGGCGGCTTGCTGGGAATTTATTGTCAGCGGCAACGGTGCGGATATTCCCAATCGCAACTCCTTTGATTATCCCAAGGTGATTGAAAAGGCTACACGCGAGGCCTTGCCCGGTGCCGAGAGCTTTGAGGCGTT
This sequence comes from Oscillospiraceae bacterium, assembly GCA_015065215.1. GTDB lineage: Bacteria > Bacillota > Clostridia > Oscillospirales > CAG-272 > Firm-07. The sequence continues at coordinate 39,797 of SVQT01000013.1, forward strand.
TCTGGAGGCTGTTGGCGTTGCCATTGAGCGGGAATGTGACGCGCTGATTGCGCATTGCAACGCAAGACCTGCCACTGTGCCAGAGGTCTTGATCTCCTCCTTTGTCAGCCCTACCATTGAACGGGGCAGAGATATTTCGGGCGGCGGTGCCAAGTATAACAACTATGGTCTGCACGGCGCGGGCCTCTCTACCGCCGCTGATGCGCTTGCCGCCATTCGCGAATGTGTTTTTGAGCGAAAATACTGTACCAAAGAGGAGCTTTTGGCGGCGTTGGAGGCGGACTTTGTCGGCTATGAGAGTCTGCAAAGAAAATTGCTGGATTGCCCCAAGATGGGCAACAACGATGATCGCGCAGACCGCCTGGGATGCTACCTCATGCAGCGCTATTCTTCTTACCTGAACGGCAAGCCCAACAACCGAGGCGGTATTTACCGTGCCGGTACAGGTAGCGCTATGGTCTATATTACACACGCCGCGGCTGTTGGGGCCACGGCGGACGGACGCCGCGCGGGTGCTCCCTTTGCCTCCAGCTATTCACCCTCACCCGACGCGCGATTGCGAGGGCCACTTTCCAACATTCAATCCTTTACCAAGTTTGATCTGCGCAAGATCTGCAATGGCGGCCCCTTTACCATTGAGATCCACGATACTGTATTTCGCAACGATGAGGGGGAACGTAAGGTGGCACAGCTGGTCAAGACCTATATTGATCTCGGCGGCCATCAGATCCAGATCAATGCCATCAACCGTGACAGGCTTTTGGACGCGCAAGCGCATCCGGAAAATTACCCCAATCTGATCGTGCGTGTCTGGGGCTGGAGCGGTTATTTCACCGAGCTGGATACCGTCTATCAAAATCACATTATCAAGCGCATGGAATTTACAGTATAACATAAAAACACCGTTGATATTTATCAACGGTGTTTTTATGAAAGCGCAAAGCGGTAGTGAAAATGGCCCTATTTTGTGGCGGGCTTATCAAAAGCGGGTAGCACACGCAACAAAAATCGGGTATGCTCAGCCTGGGCGCCGCGGAGCTCGACGGTATAGTCCATTTCCAGGATGCCGTCGGTCTCAATACAGTTATTGACCGAACGGGTATAAACGCAGACCTCAAAGGGCATGATCTGGGTTTGATAGACGCACAGGTGCCGTTTTGTCGGTTCAAAAATCAAGGCCGTCTTGACGCTGCCGTCACGAAGCATGGAGATAAGGCTTTGATCGTTTTTTTGAAAAGAAACCGAGGTTGTAGAGCCTTCCATGCCGGAAAGCTCACTTTCCTTATAGCGGATGCAGACACGGTGACCGTCATCGTGATAGCTTGCCTCTACCGTCATTTCCATGTGCTCTGTCTCCTGGCTTTGGTCCGGATCATTTTCGGGTGCGGGGAGGAGCTGACCGGTGGGGACCTCATAAAGTGAGCCCTTCGCCTCAAAACGGTCGGTGATGATCTCGATTCTGACTTTTTTTAGCATCTTCTCACCTTCTTTCGCCATGTCCTGTTATTTCGAAAACTGCCGCGCGACACATGGCATTGCTTTTATTATATCAGCGTGCCACGCAAAAAGCAAGGAGCGAAGAAAAAAAGCTGAAAAAAGATGGGCATATTCCGCAATTATCTTGACAATTCGCGTTCCAAGCGTTATAATAATAGATGTTGAAATTTTATGAAATGAGAGGTTTTACTCCATGGATTTAAAAAAGATTTTACACACGCTTGAAAATTGCCCCTGCGGCAAGCAGCACACCTTTGTGACCGAGAAGGTTGAGATCGAAAGTGGCTTGACCGCAAGAACCGGCAAGATCCTTGCCGATGCCGGCTTCCCCAAAAAGGTCTTGGTGGTTTCTGACGATAACGCTATGCAAGCCGCTGACGGTGTGCTGGAGAGCTTGGTTGCCGCCGGTTTTGACGTAAAGAAGCTGATCTACGCCAATATGATGTACGCCAAGATTGAGCAGGTCTGCGAGGTTGAGGCGCTGACCGCCGATGTGGACGGTATTATCGCTGTGGGTACCGGCTCGATCAATGATATTTGCCGTGTGGCATCCTTTAGAACCGGTAAGAAGTTCTGCATTTTTGCTACTGCTCCTTCGATGGACGGCTTCGCTTCGGATACCGCCCCCATCATCGAGAACAACTTCAAAAACTCCTTTTTTGTAGAGCAGCCTTCGATTATTTTGGCCGACACCAGGATCCTGGCCAAGGCGCCTTTGGAGCTGAAGGCCGCGGGCTTTGGTGATATGGTCGCCAAGTACATCGGCATCGCCGACTGGCGCATTGCCAATTTGCTCATCGACGAGTATTACTGCCCCGCTGTTGCCGACATCACCATGCAGGGCGTGCAGAAGGTGGTAGATCTTGCCGACAAGGTATCCGGTGAGGACGAGGAGGCCGCGGGCTCTATTATGGAGGGACTGATCCTATCCGGCCTTGGCATGAAGCTGGCAAAGAGCTCTCGCCCCGCTTCTGGCGCCGAGCACGTGGTCTCTCACTATCTGGAGTGCTACAAGCTGGCGCGTGGCATCTGGCCCGAGTTCCACGGCAAAAAGGTTGGCGTTGCTACCGTACTGATCAACCGCATTTATCATAATATTGCCGATCGTGTGACTGATATTGATCCCGTGGTAGAAACGCCGGATTGGGATGACATCAGGGCCGCGTTTGATGAGACCCAGCATGCCGAGCTGATGAAGCTGAATCAGCCCTCTATTATGGACAAGGTGGATCCCGCCCGCCTCAAGAAGATCTGGCCCGAGGTGCGCAAGATCATCAAGGAGATTCTGCCTACCGACGAGGCGCTGATGCGGATGATGAAAGCGGCAGGTGCCGCTACCGAGCCCGAGGATGTACACGTCTCGGCCGAGCTGCTGGAAAAGGCACTCAAATACCACTCCTATATGCGTTACCGCATTCTGTTGACCCGCCTGATGCCCATGATGAAGCTGAATATCATGGATTTTGTAAAGTGAGAAGCGCCACCCGATGAAGTATCTGTTTTTTGATATTGAGTGTGCTAACTGCTACAACAATTGCGCTAAAATTTTCAGCTTGGGATATTTGATCACCGATGAAAAATTTAATATTCTTCACGAAAAAGAGGATGTGCTGATCAATCCGCGCGATCGTTTTGATTGGTATGTTGCCAAGAAAATGATGGCATATCCCCGTAATATTTTTGCCGATTTGCCGCCGTTCCCGGATTTTTATGACCGCTTTAAGGAAATGTTTGAGGATCCGGAAACCCTTGTGATTGGATATGCTGTCACCAATGATGTACATTTCCTTCACGATGACTGTAAGCGTTATAAGTTACCTCCGCTGACCTATCAGTTCTATGATGTACAGCAGCTCTATGCCCGTCAGCCGGTGAACAATACCGCAAAAAATCTGGAAGATTCGGTGCTTTCCTGGTATGGGGAAGAGCCGGAGAACATGCATCGCAGTGACGAGGATGCCTATAACACCATGCGAATTTTGAAGGCGATTGCTGCCTTCCACAATACCGACCTGCCCGGTGTGCTGGAAATGTTTCCGGATTGCGGGGGTGAAACCCATGACGGTATCATCAACTACGCGTGGAAAAAGCCGGAAGGCGAAACCAAGAAAAAGCGTCGCCGCGGTAAGAGCAAAAAGAAGGGAGCCGAGGAAGCGACTCCTGAGGAGCATGGCGAAAACAGGATGGAGCAGGGCTCGCACAATGCGGAGCTGTTTATCAAATTTCTGGAAAATGTCAAGCCCCGTACCAAGATCCGCAAGCCGCCGCTCTTATCCGGGCATACCGTTACGGTCAGCCTGAATTATCAGCGCTACCATTTCAACGAGATGCTGTATCTCGTGCAGATGATTGTGGATGCGGGCGGGCATTATACCCTTTGCACCAAAGACGCGGACACGCTTTATACCTATGGCGACGAGGAGCAGGATGTCCGCTATAACATTTTTGCTGAGCGCATCGCCGCTGGCGAGGATTTGGACGTACTGCCGCTGAAAGCATTGTTTGACATTCTGGAAACCAGCGAAGTGAAGCTTTCGCACAAGCCGAAAAAAGATCTTTCTGCTCTCGAGGAGCATGACGAGGAAAGTGAAGAGGTTCCCGTTTAACGAGAGGGAACAAAAAAGGAAAGAGGGCGAGACATGGGTTGTCTCGCCCTCTTTCCTTTTTTGAGTGGCCTATTTGTGATATTTCCCACCGTGTAGGATGGACAAGCTCCGATAAACGGTTTCGAGCAGCAACACACGCATGAGCTGGTGCGGGAAGGTGAGAGCGGAAACCGAAAGGCGGAAATCCGCAGCTTGCTTCACCCGCGGCGACAGGCCATGTGAACTGCCGATGATCAGGGTCAGATCACCGCTATCCCGCATAACGGTATTGATTTTGTCCGCGAATTGCTCAGAAGAAAGCTGCTTCCCTTCTACGCAAAGGGCAATCTTATAGCTACGGGGAGCAAAGGCGGCAAGCACTGCGTCCGCCTCTCTTTCCAGCGCTGTGTCAATCTCTGCTTGAGAAGGGTTTTCCGGCAGGCGGCTTTCTTTTAGCTCAAGGATCTCTACCTTGGCATATGCGCCAAGGCGTTTTTCATATTCAGTAGCGGCAGAGCGCCAATAGGCCTCTTTTAAAT
>SVQT01000064.1 GCA_015065215.1 Oscillospiraceae bacterium
ACCTGCTTGCGTCGCAAATTTGGCGCCATTATCGTGAAAAACGATGTGATCGTTTCCACCGGCTACAACGGTGCCCCCCGTGGCAGAAAAAATTGCAGCGATCTGCACTATTGCTTTCGTGACAAGCTCAACATTCCCCGCGGTGAGCGCTATGAGATGTGCCGATCGGTGCATGCGGAGCAAAACGCCATTATAGCCGCTTCCCACGAGCAGATGCTGGGGGCCACCCTTTACATGGCTTGTGTATCTCCGGATAGCGGTGAGGTTGTGAGTGGCATGAACTCTTGCATGATGTGCAAGCGTGTGATTTTGAATGCCGGCATAACCAAGGTTGTGGTGCGGGACACGCCTACCGAATACCGTGTGATTGATACACAGGAATGGATTGAAAACGACGATTCGTTATCTGGGCAGTTTGGGTATTGATATGAAGCGGATTGTGTTGCTGTGCCTTGCGCTTTCCTTTTTGCTTTGCGGCTGCGGTAGATTGCGGCAGCTGGAAAAGACAGAAGACGGCTATGCTGATGAAAAAAAAGGCATTTATTATGAGATATTGGAGCCGGCCTATCAACCCGCGTTCAGAGGTGAAGCTGTCGCTGAATATGTGAATAAAGAGCGGGATGTTGTCAGAGTGTTTTACGAGATCCCGGGACTGGATACCGCCTTGTTTGTGGCGGACGAATATCTGAATGTGTACTTCGCGGGAGAGGATGCCCCCAACGCGGCCCTTTGGCAGTTGGAGGCGGTGCTGGTTTGCGAGGAAGAAGCCATCAGCGTAGAGCGGTGTCGGCTCTCGGTCGATACAGACGCGACCGAAATCGCCGCTGTGAAGGCACTTTGGTTTGGGGAAGGCGAGAACGCGGTATTGCCTGTTGGCACCCCCGCCCACACCTTTCAAATCAAGCTTTCAGGCAAGGAGTACCCCATGCTCTACTATAATTTCGATTTGCGGATTTATGAAAGCGGCCAGGTTTATTTTTATGACGCTTTCAGCCGCCGTACCGTACTTGTGCCTGTAGAATTGGCAGAGAAGCTTTGCCCAAAAGGAAGTTTGACAAAGGGGGATTCTCAATGACCGAGACCGCTTTAAAAACGGCGCGGCTTAGCCAAGGGGATGCGGACATCCGCCGCGTGCTGTTTGTTTGCACCGGCAACACCTGCCGTTCCCCGATGGCGGCAGCCCTTTTTAATGATATGATGAACCCGCGGGAGGTCTGCTCCGCTTGCCCTGATGGGGTACTGGGAAAAACAGTGGCGCTCGCGACCTCGGCAGGACTGTTCGCTATCGAAGGCGCCCCCATTTCGGCGGGAGCCAAAGCGGCGTTACAAGGCGCTGACATCCCGCCGCATCCGCAAAACGACTATACATTACACCGGGCCCGTACTGTTACCGAGGCGTTGATGGCCGAGGCCGATGAGGTGGTTGGCATCAGCGCTTCGCACGCAATGGAGCTGACCCTGCGCTTTCCCCAATACGCGGGTAAGATCCGCACCCTGCCCATGGATATTTCGGATCCCTTTGGCGGCGATCTTGCCGTCTATCGGCAATGCTTGATGCAGCTGCGCTATTGTTTGCAGATCTACTGTGCGGAGGGGCGGGAATGATTGCCTTGCCTTTGACCCCGCAGATGCTTGCCGGTGTTGCCGCATTGGAAAAAGCGGTATTCGCGCATCCGTGGAGCGAAAAATCGCTGGCATTGCTTTGTGGCAAGACCGCTTTTGGTTTTGCCACCGTGCAAGGGGAGACGGTGACAGCTTACGGCGGTATGCTGACTGTACTGGATGAAGGACAGATTACCAATATTGCCACTCATCCCGATCATCGTCGCCGCGGACTTGCCGCTACAGTGCTTGCCGCCTTGCTGGAAGAAGCGAGACGGCGGAACATCTCCTTTGTTACGCTGGAGGTGCGAGAGGGCAATCTGCCCGCCATTGCCTTGTATCAAAAATTCGGCTTTGCCGTGGTGGGGCGCCGGCCTCGCTTTTATACTGAGCCGGTCGAGACCGCACTTGTGATGCAATGCAATTTATAGAAAAACGGAGACTTTTATGTATATTTTGGGAATTGAAAGCTCCTGCGACGAGACTTCGGCCGCAGTGCTTTGCATGGAGGAAGGAAGAAAAGAGATCCTTTCCAATATTGTGGCTTCGCAGATCGAAACCCACCGCCTATACGGCGGCGTGGTGCCTGAGATTGCCAGCCGCGCCCATATCGAGGCCATTACCGGCATCACCCATCAGGCGCTACGTGAGGCGGGCGTCATGCTTTCTGAGCTGGGCGCCGTGGCAGTAACCGCCGCTCCGGGTTTGATCGGCGCCCTTTTGGTGGGGGTGAATTTCGCCAAATCACTGGCCTTTGCGAACCGTATTCCGTTGGTGCCTGTCAATCATATTAAGGCGCATGTTGCCGCCGCCTATCTATCCGATCCCCTGCTAAAACCGCCCTTTTTGGCGGTGGTGGTATCCGGCGGACATACTTCGCTGTTTGAGGTCAGCGACGATACCACCTTTACCGAGATCGGCGCGACCAGAGACGATGCGGCAGGAGAGGCCTTTGACAAGATCGGCCGTGTGATCGGCTTGCCCTATCCCGGTGGAGCCGCCTTGGATAAGCTGGCTTACGAGGGTGATCCGCTTGCGATCAAGCTGCCGTCCCCCGCTTTGGGGAGGGAGACGCTGGATTTTTCTTTCAGCGGGCTTAAAACCGCCGCGCTCAATTATATTAATACCTGTCGGCAAAGCGGTATCGAGGTACCAAGAGCGGACCTTGCCGCTTCCTACACCCGTGCCATTGTTGAGGGCATTGCCGTCAAGATGAAGCAGGCACTGACCGAACGGCAATACCGTACTGTAGTGCTGGCAGGGGGGGTTGCCGCCAACTCGCATTTGCGCCGCAAGCTGGAGCATGTAGCCACTGCGCACGGCGCCCGCTTATCGGTGCCACCCCTTGCGCTTTGCGGTGACAATGGCGCTATGGTGGCCGCCGCCGGGTATTTCGCCTATCTTGCGGGACAGCGCGCGGGCACCGATCTCAACGCCTCGGCCGAGGATCATCCGGCATGGGAACGGTAATGCGTTTGTCAAGCCCTTTTTGACAAAAAGATCAATTTCAGCAGTTTGGCTAAATCTTGAAAAAATAGATCGAAAAAAGTTTTCCACAGAGGTTTTCCACAGGCTGCGGAAAACACGGCATATGCGTAAATTTATGCATACAAAAAATCGGATTTTGGAAATATTACCCTTCAAAAAGCCTTGAAATAGGGGATTTTTGCTATTTCCTTGTGGAAAAGTCTATTGAAATTGTTGATAACTTTATGCATTTTAGGGTGTGGAAAACCCAAAATGCGTTGAAAAATCTCTCTCTCATCCTCGCGAAAAAGATTGTGCATATTCACAAAAACACCTTTTTAAAAGCGAAGGGACGGCAGAAAAAGGAGTATAAAATGGAGAAAGAAGAAATGCGAGAAGAATCGGAAATTGAGGCACGCGCAAAAGGCAATAATGTCAGTCCCGCGGTGATCAAGCGCTTACCCCGCTATTTTCGGTATTTGCGTGAATTGATCAGAAACGGTAAGCTGCGCATCAGCTCCGGCGAGCTGTCTGAAATGATGAATGTGACCGCTTCACAGATCAGACAGGACCTGAACTGCTTTGGTGGCTTTGGTCAGCAGGGCTATGGCTATAACGTGAATTATCTTTATGCCAAGGTTTGCGAGATCCTGGGTGTTGGAGAAGGCTATAGCGCCATTATCATTGGTTCGGGCAACCTGGGCAGGGCGCTGGTTCGTAACCCCATGTTTGAAAAGCGTGGGGTGGATATTGTCGGTATGTTTGACGTTGCCCCTGAGGTGATCGGCAAGCGTGTTGCCGACATCGAGATCCGGGGGATGGATGAGCTGGAAAAATTCTGCGACGCGCAAAAGGTAGACATGGCGGTGCTGACCTGCCCTAAGGAAAATGCTTTGGATGCGGCGGAGCGCCTTGTCCGGCTGGGGATTAAAGGTATTTGGAACTTTACCGGCAAGGAATTGGAGCATTTGGGCAAAGGCGTGGTGGTAGAAAATGTACATATTGGCGACTCGCTGATGACGCTTTGCTATGAACTGCGTGCGCAGGAAGAAAAAATGAGTGAGGATGTATGAAACTGACCTTTACATATGGCAACGGCGCGTTGGTATTGCCGGCCGCCCTTGCCCAGCATATTGATAAGGCTTCTAAAAAGGATCTGCGGATCCTGTTGGCGTTGGCAGCAGAGCCGATGGCCAAGATTGATCTGGAAGCCGCATGTGACCAGCTTGCAAAGGCGCTGTCTCTTACCGCGCGTGAAATCGAGCTTTCGCTCTCCTTTTGGCGCGGCACCGGGATCTTGCAGACCGATGAGAGTGAGGCAGCTCCGGTGGCGCTGGACGAAGAACGCGCACCTGCCCCCGCCCCAAAGGTTATTGCGGATAAGGGACTGCCGGTTTATTCTTCCGAGGAACTTTCCGGCGTATTGGAGCGCCGTGCGGAATTGGCGACTTTGGTGAACGAATGTCAGCGTACTTTTGGCAAGATCTTTAACGCGAACGAGGTTTCTGTGATTGCGGGGCTGGTGGACTATTTGGGCTTGGACGGAGAATACATTCTGTTGCTTCTGGCGCACTGCGTTCGCATCGAGAAAAAGTCGCTTCGTTATGTGGAAAAAACCGCTATTTCACTGCATGACGAAGGTATTTTGGAAGTTAAGGCACTGGAGGAGCGGTTGCACCGCATCGAAGTGATGGCAAGTGCCATTGGCAAGATCCGCGGCATGTTTGGCATTTCTTCCCGCGCGTTGACCACCAAAGAAAAAACAATGGTTGAAAATTGGGTCTGCGGCATGCGGTATAGTGAAGAGATTTTAAAAATGGCGTATGAGATCACAGTGGATACCATCGGAAAGGCGTCGATCACTTATGCCAATTCGATACTCGAGCGCTGGCATGCCGCCGGATACCGCACGACAGAGGATGTGCAAAGCGCTCTTGCCGCGTATCGCAGTCAAAAGGGTAGCGGTCAAGGCAGTTTTGATGTGGATGATTTCTTTGAAGCGGCCCTAAAAAGAACCTACGGAGAATAAAAATGGGATATAACAGAGAAAATTATGCCCGTATTCGGGAAGCGTATAAAACCAAATACCTGCGCGCCTATGCCGAGGCGGATCGCCGTGTAGCAGAGATTCATGGCAAGTGCCCCGAGATTGCCGAAATCGACCGGGAGCTGTCAATGACAGGGGCCGAGATTGCTTTGGCGGCACTTGGCACCGGTGACACGTACAAGGAGAAATTGGCGGCGGTAGAAGCAAAGAATTTGGCGTTGCAAAAACAGCGAGCCGCATTGCTTGCAAAATTGGGCTATCCGGCCGATTATACCTTGCCACCTTATGAATGCCCACTGTGCATGGATACTGGTTTTGTAGACACCAAAATGTGCGAGTGTATGCGCCGTGAGCTGATTTTGGCGGCTTGTGAAAGTTCGGGGCTTGGGCAATTGATGCACCGGCAGTCTTTTGAAAATTTTGATCTGAGCTATTACGGCATGCAGGGAGCCGCGCGTGAGAAAATGAACGAAAATTTCCGCATGCTACAGGCATATGCCGAAGGGTTTACCAACGATTCCGACAATTTGATTTTGTGCGGTGATACCGGCCTTGGCAAGACGCATCTTTCCACCGCCGTGGCACGTCGCATCATTGAAAAGGGATATGATGTGTTCTATACCGGCAGTATCGAAATGTTTGCCCAATTTGAGCAGGCGCGTTTTGGCTCTGGCGAGGAAAGACAGATGGCAAGCGAGGGGCTTTCTCGCTATGTGGATTGCGATCTTTTGATCCTGGACGATCTGGGTACCGAGCAAACCAATCAATTTACCGCTTCCTGTCTTTATATGGTGCTGAACAATCGCATCAATTTGCGCAGACCAACCATCATCAACACCAATTTGACAGGCAAGGAGATCCGAACCAAATACGCCGACCGTATTACCAGCCGCCTTTTGGGCGAATTTCAGGTAATTGCCTTTGCGGGCACTGACGTGCGCCGCCAGAAGCTGACAAAGAAATAAGTATAAAAAATGCGGTACACGCCCAAAATAAGCGTGTACCGCATTTTTTGAAAAGAGGGAATTCAAATATGACAGAAAGTAAAGCAAAGATAACCGGAAAAGAAAAAAACGAGGCGTTTTTTTATAGCGAGATCTATAAAAGCGCTAAGATGGGGGCGGATGCTGTACTCAATCTGTTGCCCCATATCAAAGAGGACGGCTTGCGCAGTGTGGTGACGATGCAGTTGGACAGTTATGAGAAGTATGCCGCCAGAGCAGCAACGGCGCTGGCGGATTTGGGACTGGAAGCCAAAGAGGAAAATATTGTAACCCGTATGACGGCCAAAATGGGTGTTGCGCTGCATACGATGTTAGATTCAGGCACCAGCCATGTGGCGGAAATGATGATTGAGGCATCGAACATGTGCATTACCGATATGACCAAATTACTCAACGATCGGGAGCTTTGTGACAGTGCCCCCGGCGCAATGCGTTTGGCCCGTGAAATGGTGGCGCTTGAGGAGAGCAATCTGGAAATGTTGAAGCGCTATCTTTGAATGCCAGAACTTGATGCATTTAGCGCAGACGCAAAAAATAAAGAAAGAAGCCGCTTTTGCTATCAAAAACGATAGTGAAAGCGGCTTTTTCGGTAGAAATTCTAACAAATTTCCATTTTTTATGATTGTTTTATGTGCTTTTAGTCTCGTTCTTTGCTCTTTGTGAACCAAGTACGCCTACAGCGCAAAGAGCACCTTTCGCATTTGCATGTGTCGGCCCTTTATTATACAATTTTTTTGATCAGGCCTTTTTCGATCAGGGATTCGGTGGTTTCGTTTTCCAGCTTCCAGGATTTTTCTTTGTACTTGGGGTTCTTAACAAGGCCCTCCTGCTCGGCAAGCTTTTCGATCAGCTCCAAACCCCATTTGATGCTACGCTTCGAGGAGAGGCGCAGACGGCAGGGAACAGTCTCGTATTTTTTAGAAGTGCCTACGTTGGCAATGTTGTACTTAGAGTCCTCCAGTGTACTGGGATCCAGCGCCAAGAACAGGCACAAGGATTTGCCGCGGATGGCAAATTTGGCAAGCTGCTTGCGCCCGGATTTGAAGGAATCATAGCTCCAGCTTACACGGGAGTTGACCTTCTTGTAGGAAAGCAGGGCGTTTTTCAGTATCTCATAACGATCCTGTACTTCTTCGGGAGATTGGATGACACGGGCAGTAAAGGATTTCTTGTAAGCGGAGTAGATCACGTTGCCGTTGGCATCGGTCTCGGCAATGACTACGCGGTCGGGCTTTGCTTTGGGCGCAACTGCCGCGATGGGCATGTCCGCCGCGCCTTCTGCCTCAGCGGCAGCGGTATCGTCCGCCGGCTCTTCTACGGTTTCTTCCTCGACAGTCTCCTCAGCGACGGGCTCTTCGGCAGCTTCCTCGGCGGCAACCTCTTCAGCGGCGGGCTCTTCGGTAGCTTCCTCGGTGGCAGCTTCTTCAGCGGCGGGCTCTTCGGCAGCTTCCTCGGCGGCAGCTTCTTCAGCGACGGGCTCTTCGGCAGCTTCCTCGGCAGTTTCTTCAGCGGCGGGCTCATCGGTAGCTTCCTCGGCGACAGTCTCCTCAGCGACGGGCTCTTCGGCAACTTCCTCGGCGGCAGCTTCTTCGGCGACGGGCTCTTCGGCAGCTTCCTCGGCGGCAGCCTCTTCAGCGACGGGCTCTTCGGTAGCTTCCTCGGCGGCAGCTTCTTCAGCGGCGGGCTCTTCGGCAGCTTCCTCGGC
>SVQT01000065.1 GCA_015065215.1 Oscillospiraceae bacterium
CTCCCTTGAGATTGATCACAAAGCTCCAGCTATTCCCCATGTATTGATACACATCGCCGCTATCCGCATCCAGATACATATCCCCTGCGTTGGCCGCCTCGATGGGGGCGCCCTTGCCGGTCAGCCAGCGATTGCCACTTTGCTCTGTCTTAGAAAGCAGAATCTCCAGCTGGATGCGATCCCACTCCTCCTGGATGGCGTCGGCGGTCATGGTGGTCACGTTGGTGGCAAGCACAGGGAGCTTGTTATACATAGAAACCAGCCCCGTAGTGCGGTATTCGTTGGTGGAGGCCTCTGCCTTGCCGCCGTTGGCGGCAATCGTTACGGAGGCGCAATTCTTGACGGTCAGGCTGTCGTAGGGATCATAGTTGCCCGCATCGGCCTTGCCCACAATGCCGCCAATCCAGTAGTTGGCGTTGCCCGCCAGCGCGGGCTCGATGGCCTTGGCGTAAAGGTTGTAACAGTTCTCGATGAGGTAAAGTCTGTTGCCGTCCGCCTTTTCAAGCATCTTAGCGTGGCCAAGGATACCGCCCCAGTGCAGCTCCAGTCCTGCGGGCAGGGGATCAGTGCCGGTGTAGAGGAAGGCACCGCTGTTGTAGCAATTGCGAATGGTCAGGGTACCGCGATAATCGTCGCCGCTGTTCATCGTTTCGGTTTCCAGATTGGGAGCGAGCAGGCCCACAATGCCGCCGAAGGTGGGGGAAACCGTGGTGTTCATATCGGTCAGCGTAATGCTACCGGTAAAGACACAGTTCTCAATGACGGAGTTATAGCCCGCCATGCCGGCAATGCCGCCTGCCATGGAATGCTCGCCGTCCACAGAGATATTCACAGCGGAGGTACAGTCCTTAATCGTAGTAGCGTAAGCCATACCGCAGATGGGTCCCACCACGCCCGCACGGTAACGGGTATTGTAACCGTATTCGGTTGCACTGATCTTTCCGTCGCTTTTCCAAAGAGCCTTCATAACGCAGGTGTCGGTCACGTGACAGTTGGAGATCACGTTGAAATCCGAGGGAGCGTCTGTGTTTCTGGGCGCAACGGCTCTGCCTACGATGCCACCGGTCACGCTGCGGCTCCAGACCGTGATATTATCCATCGTCACGTTTTCAATGGTAGCACCCCACACACAGCCAAAGAGTCCACCGGACCAGTTGATATTGGTGCCGATGCTGTTTTGTATCAGACCGGGCACGATACGGCCGTTTTTAATGCTGTATCCGCCACCGTCGTAATGACCGCCAAAGGCTGCAACCTTTTCGTTGCCGCTCTCACTTGTGTGATAGTAGCCGATACTGTACAAGGCAAGCCCCGCCAGATCGATATCGCAGATCTGCTTGAAATACTTGCCCGCAAAGGGAACCTCTCCGCCGTTTGTCAGATTAATGGGCGCGTGCTTATACACATACTTATAGCTTCCGTCGCTCTGCTTTTCGCGCACGTAATCGCCGCAAGCCTCGAAAACCTGATTTGCCAGCCACAAAAGGTTGCCTGCACTCTCCACGATATAAGGATCGTTCTCCGTGCCGCTCCCCTTCGGTGCGCGGGCGATGCCGTCCCAAGGGAACTCCTGCTCCTCGCAGTCAGCCGTCATATCAAAGGAGAGCTGGTTGCGGGTCTGGAAATATTTGTCGCGCAAGGGGGAATACCACTCCACCGACACGTTCTTACCGTTCTGGTCAAAATAGAACATGGCAATGAGGCCAAGAGGCTTGCCCTCGCTGGACATATAGGGGCTATCCACTGCCTGCTGATCGATGAGGAATTGGGTGACGGTGTTGCCTTTCACACCCTTTGCCTGCTTCATCATAATGTTGTTGGACTCCATATGTCCGGAGAGAACCATTACGATGTTCTCGTGCAGAGACACGAACTTGGTCCACATTTCCTCGCCGTTGTTCAAAGCATCGCCCTTCAAGCTGCCCGAATCCTCATCGGAAATGGGGGTGCCATCCATGTGCAAATAACCGTGGGTAGTCATAACGACCTTGTGCTCGGGATGAGAAGCCACTACCTGATTCGCCCATTTCAGAACATCGTCGCTCGGGGCAAAGTCCAGATTGATGAAGAGCCAGTCGGTCTCTCCAACAGTAAATTTATAATACGTGTTGCGAACCGAGCCAGGCTCGTAAAGACCGCCGTTTGCTCCGGTAAACTGACTGATATATGCGCTATCCTTGCCGAAATAGCTGTCAATGGCAGTGGGACCAAGCTGCGTCTTGCCGGGAATGGCGTGGCTGCTTGTGGTAGTACCGGTATACAGATCGTGGTTGCCGTTGATCACAGAATAAGGCACCTTGCCGTTGAGCACGCTGATGGCTTCAAGCGCAACCTCCCATTCCTCGGCAATGTTGCGGTTGGTCACGTCGCCCATGCCGGCTACGTATTGGATGTTTTTGTTACCAACATTATTGGCGATCCACTCGTGCATCTCCTTGACGTGGGTGGTGCCGTTTTTCGCATCGTATTCGGTGATATACTGAATATCACCCACCACCGCAAAGGAATAGGCGGGGGTGAAATTGTCACCGCGGATGGCTTGCATATCGGTTTCGGTCAGCCAGTATTTGCTGAAAGACAGACCGATCTTGTTTGCAGACCGATCCACAACATCGCCGCCTGCTGCGGGCAGCTCCCAATGCGCCAATGCGTTTTCATCGCCATAGTCAGCGCCATTTCTATAGTCAGACAGGATCTCATCTTGAGTGCGCTTGTCACTGAAAAGAGAGATCGAGGCAATGCTGCCACGGAATACGCGCAGATCGGGTGTGTTATAGCGGTTATCGTTGCCGATCACAAAGGGCAGCTCCACCGTATTCTTCATAATATCACCAAAGCGTATATTACCGCCGTTGGTGTTGGTGAGAGTGGCGTTTTTGTAGCACTTCACGTTACTTGCTTCCGCATCGATCACGATGGTGATATGCGTCCATTCACCCGGGGTCAGAGGTGTAGTTTTAAAATTGAACTGACGAAAATGGCTGTGTTCCTTATAGTTACTGCTGGTAACCAAGTCGTTGAGCAAGCCGTTCCATTCCATAGCGGGATAGTAGATGTATCCGCCGTTTCCGTCCGATTCACAATGAACCGCAACGTGGAGATAGGCATAAGAGGCAAAACCGTTGTAATTGCTGAAGATCGTGCACCGGCCTTCCGTTTGTAGCTCTGCCAGATCCTCCTTGTCATCGGACAGACGAATCCACATTTCAATGGTACGGGGCGCGTCCGAGAGCGTTCCGTCTACGTAGTACCAGCTGTCATTCGCGGTAAAATCATACCCTTCGGTGGGCGTTGCCGCAAAGGCGGGCAGCGCCGCAAACAGCGGCAAAAGCATACAGACCGTCAAAAGAATCGCAAAAATCTTTTTCATAGCTTTTCTCCTTGTTTTGAAAATGCGCAAAAACGCGCTCTTTGAGTAAAGTCTATCATATTGTTATTGACAAAACAATACTTTTATTGTATAATTTTTGGCAAGAAGTTGACTTTTGGGGGCGCAAAATGCAAATCAAGAAAAGCTTTTACCATCAAGTGGAAAATACCAATCATGCTGAACTGACCACATATGTTTACGATTATAATTCCTGGGAATTCAATTCCCCCCACTTTCACAAAAACCTTGAGCTACTGATCGTGATCAACGGCAACTGTCAATACACGGTGGGAAATGAGAGCTTTGAGATGCAGACGGGGGACGCCATTTTCGTTCTGCCCTTTCAGGTGCATCATTTCACAGTGGGAGAGGGCGCCACTGTTCGTTGCCTGTGCTTTACCGATCTTTTGATCCTGACCCTTGCCAAGCAGTTTGACAAAAAGAAGCTGCAATGCCCACTCTTCCGCCCCTCCGAAGCGGTGGTCAACTATTTTTTAAATAGTATGGACCAACTGTTCGGCAAGCGCTACGGCGCAAACAGGCAAATTCCGCAGGCCAAGCGCATGAAGCTGAAGGGACTGCTCTATACCATCGGCGGGGAGGTGATAGAGCAGACCGTCCCCATAGATGTTGGCGGTGCTGATATGGTGGTGATGGACGTCATCAACTACATTGCCGACAACTTCAAAAGCAATATTTCCCTGCACGATGTCGCGGATGCCAAGGGCTATAATTATCAGTACCTATCCCGCATCTTCAACCGCACCTTTGGTATCAACTTTAAAACCATGCTCAATCAATATCGCACCAATCACGCACTGGAGCTTTTGCGGGACAGTCACCTCCCCTTATCCGAAATCGCCTTTGAAAGCGGCTTTCAGAGCATACGCTCCTTTGACCATATCTTTCGTGAACGGTTCGGAAAAGCGCCAAAAGAATTCCGTAAACAAAACTAAACGGGGCTGCGTCATGAGATGCAGAAGATGTGATCTCGGTATGATAGGCGTATCATATACGTCGAGTGCCGAGAGCGCAACTAAAAAAACAAACGAAAAAATAGAATTCGATAGAATTTCTACCGAAAAGCCGCTTCACCATCACTTTTTTGATGGCAAAGCGGCTTGGTCTATTCTTTTTCGTGTGTTTTTTGTTCGGCGCTCATAACTCAGCCACTTTAGTTTTGGCATTTGCTTTTATTCGGTCAGCCTCGCAAGATGTCTTGCCCGCTCGGCGGCGGTAGCAAAAAAGCGCTCAGGGGTATAGTCGGCATACCAGGGGAGCGGACTGCGCACCCGGGAAACCTCCAAGGTGATCGAGGCGGGATAAGGGCATTTTTTTAGCGTTTCGCCCACCTGCCGATAATCAATGGTACCGTCAAAGGGCAGCACGTGGCTATCATCATCCCAAGTGATCGTATGGGGATCGCTGATACCGAAATTATCGTGCACATGTGTGCCGATCAGGTATTGGCCAAAGCGCGCGGCAAAATCCATATCGCAAGGATAGCAATACCAATGGCCCACATCAAAAAGTGTGGCAAAGCCAGCCTCCAGGCCTCTGGCCGCCAGGGCGCGCACCAAAGAAAGCATTTCCCGATTGGGGAATTCCACATTCTCAATGGCGATTTTCACGCCCCGTTTGGCGGCATATTCCGCTACTAAGGCAAAGCGCTCCTCGCCGATTTGTGAAAACTTAGAGCCGTGCGGGCCGTTGTTGTTAAAGCGGGGCGCGTTGGCGGCATGCACCGTCATATACCCAATGCCAAAGCGGTGACAGCTGTCCGCCACCCGCTTTAACTCCTCGGTATAGGCCTCTCCTCTTTCACCCTCCTCCCAAATGTGGCTGATGCCACGGAAAGGCGCGTGCACGGATTCATACACAAGGCCGTACTTCGCCGCCAAATCGCAAAGCGCGCCGGTAGCGTGATCATCCGGATTCCATCCGCAAAAGAAGCTGTCAAAGCCGGTGTCGCGCAAGAGGGCCATCAGCGCCTCGTCGGTCAGCTCAAAGCCCTGCTTGCTAAAGTTAATCCCTATTTTTCTCATACCGTTTGAGGTTATTTCCACAAAATGGTTTCAGGCATCTGCCACAGCCCCTCCGGCTTCACCGCGGTGGACTGCACCTTTACCACGCGCCCCTGCTCGGCGGCCTCATCCACGCAAAGGATGGTGTCTGTCACGTGTCGCGCCATTTCGGCGCTGGCCTTATGGGGCTTATCTTCTGCCATGCAGCGGATCATATCCACGATACCAATGCCGCGGCCGTAGTCGGCATACTCCACGAACTGGGGCAGCACGCGCCACTCGCTGTCGCGGAAGCGGCGCACCAGCACGTCGCCCTTATAGCGGTTGGGGTCCGGCACAACCATGGTGCCCTTTTCGCCGTGAATTTCAATATAAGGAACCTGGGTTTTCCAAATATCAAAGGCATTGATGAAGGAGCCAAGCACACCGTTCTCAAAGCGCAGACCCGCTGTTACGTAGGTGGGCACCTCAACCTCAATTTTCTCACCACGTCTGGGAGCTACCTTGATGGTACGCTCCGGGAAGGTGATCTTTTGCATGCTGTTGACGCTATCCACCGGGCCAAAGAAATTGATCAGCGCGTTGAAATAGTAGGCCGCCATATCAAACATGGGGCCGGCGCCCTTTTTGTAGAAGAAATCAGCGTCGGGACGCCAATACTCATTACCGCGCATAGCGCACATACAGTTAAAGCCGATGGGGGCACCGATCCAATCCTCCTCCAGCGCTTTTTTGGCGGTCTGCATCGGCGCGCTCATAAAGGAGTCAGGGGCGCAACCAACCCGCTTGCCGCAGCGCTTTGCCGTTTCAATAATGCGATCCAGCCCCTCACGGGTACAGGCCAAGGGTTTTTCAGAGTAAACATGCTTGCCGCTCTCCAGTGCCTTGCAAGTCACTTCCTCGTGTGCCATGGGGACCGTCAGATTGATGATCAGATCAATGGTGGGATCCTCATAAACAATGTCGGGGGATCCATAGGCAGAAATCTCATATTTCTCGGCCCGTTCGCGGGCTTTTTCCAAATTCAGGTCACCAAGCGCGACAATTTCAAAATAGTCGGCATAAACCTCTTTCGCATTTTTCAGATACTGGCCGGCAATGGCACCGCAACCGATAATACCTACACGAAACTTTTTCATTGTACTTCTCCTTTGATGACAGCATTGAGATACGCATAGCTCTTGGCGGCAAGCTCCACCACTTCCTCAAAATCATCCGCGCCCTCGGTCTCTACCGAAACAACGCCCTGATAGTGAGCGGCCTTGAGCACCTCTACACATTCCTTGACACGAACAAGGCCGGTACCGACAGGTACGCATTTCTTTTCGGGGTTCAAGTCCTTCGCGTGGCAGTGTACAACACGGTCAAGCACGCCCTTGAGCACATCCACCTCGTTCTCGCCCTCACCGCCGTTTTGCCAGCCGGATTTGTTGTTGCCGCTTTCCACATAACCGGAGCGGAAAATATTGGCGGCGTCATAGTTGATCCCCAATACATCGGGGGTGCCGATTGAAAGAATGTTTTTGAGTCCCGCAAGCGTGAGCGAAAAGGTACCGTGTGGCTCGATTGCCATGATGACGCCATGCTTTTTAGCGGCCTCCAAAATCAGCCCCAGCTTTTCTTCCAAAACCTTATACGCTTCCTCATCGCTCATATCCTTGGGCTTTTTACCGTCGCCGGTATGAACCACGGGAATACCCGCGGCGGCGGCAAACTCGACGGTGCGAATGCCGGATTCTACCGCATTGGCATTGGCGATAATATTGCCATCCTTGGACCACAGACCGGTGATCCCCTTAAAGCCGTACTTTTTTTGCAAACGCACCAGGGCTTCAGGGTCATCCTTGTCCACATCCACATGGGGGCACCACGGCCCAACCGCCTGGGTTTCAAAATACTCAAAGCCAATCTCACGTATCGCGGCAAGGCTTGGCTCCAGCTCAAATTTTCGGAACAATACTGTTCCACATCCGATTTTCATAAAATACGCCTCCTCATGTTATAAATATCAAATTGAACAACAAATAAATCAGCGGCAACGTCACAAGGCACAGCAAGGTATTCCCCAGCGTTATGGCCGCCGCGTAATGCGGTTCTCGCCCATAATCCGCCGCCATTGAAGGTGCGGATGCCGCCGTGGATACTGCTGTGGAAAGCAATAAGGCAAGCATGGCATCGGTGCCGATTGGCAGTCGGCACCGACGATCGGAAGAGCACAC
>SVQT01000066.1 GCA_015065215.1 Oscillospiraceae bacterium
CCAGCGGGAACACCGGCATCGGTCTTGCCGCGATCGGCGTCCCTCGCGGTTATCGGGTCATTCTGACAATGCCGGACACCATGAGTGTAGAGCGCCGCAAGCTGCTTTCCGCTTACGGTGCCGAGATCGTACTGACCCCCGGCGCCAAGGGAATGAAGGGCGCAATCGAGAAGGCGGAGGAGCTGGCCGCACAAATTTCGCACAGCTTTATCCCCTCCCAGTTTGACAATCCCGCCAACCCGGCCGCGCACAGCGCAACCACCGGCCCCGAGATTTTGCAGGACACCAATGGCCACGTAGATGTTTTTGTGGCAGGTGTGGGCACCGGCGGCACCCTGACCGGTACCGCCTCCTACCTGCGGCGCCACATTCCCACCTTACAGACCGTGGCTGTCGAGCCGGCCGCCTCTCCCCTGCTCTCGATGGGCAAAGCCGGCTCCCATGGATTGCAGGGCATCGGCGCCAACTTTGTTCCAAGCAATCTGGATCGCACGCTCATTGACGAGGTTTTCACTGTGAAAGAAGAGGAGGCGTACGCCACGGCGCGAAACCTGGCACGTGCCGAAGGGCTTTTGGTTGGCATCTCCTCGGGTGCGGCGCTATATGCCGCGAGCGAGCTGGCCAAACGCCCCGGGAACAAAGGCAAGGTGATTGTGGTCCTATTGCCGGATACCGGTGACCGTTACCTTTCCACCCCGCTTTTTGATCAAGCTTAGCGCGCTTTTCTTAAAGGCCGGCAATATTCCCTTTACTAATATGAAGATAGAAAAACGCATTTACCGGCCAACGGTGCTTGCGTTTTTCGTTTTTTTGTGTCGAAAAAAGCCCCTCAAAAAGCTTAATGTTTTGTTCTTTCCAAAAAAACGCTGAAAACGCCATTTTCACGCCCCGTTACCCTACTTTTTTACAAAAAAGCTTGACAAATCGCCGAAAACGTGTTAAAATAAATAAAAAGCATTATATCTGTATTTGAACGTGCGGTAAAACATCTCCTGATCCCGTTCTTTGGTTGCTTTTTAAATAAATTCAATGAACAATTCGGAGGCATATAACAATGAAGCGTTTTTTTGCTTTCATGTTAGTCCTTTCTTTGCTAATACTGTGTGTCGCCTGCCGCCCTGACACAGCGGACTCTAAAAACGACAAAAAAGAACCAGATGCCACACCCGTTGTCGATCCTTCTATCTCTTACACCGTCTCACTGCCCGCGGTAAACGAATTTACAAATTTCGTTCAATTCACCATGGAGGGCGGCGCTACCTTTGTGGTGGAGCTTTACCCTGAATACGCCCCGCAAACAGTAGATAATTTTCAAAAGTTGGTTTATGCCGGCTTTTATAACGGGCTTACCTTTCACCGCATTGTAGAGGGCTTTATGATCCAAGGCGGCGATCCCAAGGGCGATGGCACCGGTTCTTCACCCATTAAGATCCCGGGTGAATTTGCCTCCAACGGATTTTCGCAAAACACGCTGACACACGAGCGTGGCGTGATCTCGATGGCGCGCGGCAACAATCTCAATTCTGCCAGCTGTCAGTTTTTTATCGTACACGAAACCCCATCCAGCGGGCTTGACGGCAAATATGCCGCGTTTGGTCGTGTTGTCGCGGGCATGGAGACTGTTGATGCCATTGCGAATGTAAAGGTCACCGCCCAGCCGTATAGCGGTGAAACCTCCAAGCCAGTGCGTGTGCCGGTGATCGCGAACGTTTGTTTTGTGAATTATGTAGCCCCCGTACCGACAGCCTAAAAACATTTGACCGCTGTGTCAACAGCCAGAAAAAGCCGGCGCGTGGCGTTGCCCTTGAGGGCAACGCCACGCGCCGGCTTTTATCATACGATCATTTCTTTTCGCAAAAAGGTTATGATCTTTTTTTCTTCACGCGAAACCTTGACTTGAGAAAGCCCCAGCACGTCGGCTGTCTGCTGCTGCGTACAGTCACGGTAATAGCGCAACAGCAAAATCTTGCGCCAAAGAGGCGGCATTCGACCAATGGCCTCACGCAACGCAATGCGATCGCTTAAAATCGCCGGTTCGTTGGCGCTTTCATCATCTGTCAGCCGCTCGGCCAGTTCCCCTTTTTCCTCTTCAAACGCACATTCAGAAAGCGAGGTGATCGGCGAAATCGCGGCCAGAGCTACCGCAGCTTCCTCTTTTCCAACGCCAACCGCTACCGCCAGCTCCTCCAGAGTGGCGTCTCTGCCTTCACTTTCCGCAATCTCACGGCGTTTGGCGGTCAATTCCGCGGCCAATCTTTTGTAATTGCGGCTAACACGGATCATACCGTCATCCCGCAAGTGGCGGCGAATTTCCCCCACGATCAAAGGAACCGCAAAGGTAGAAAACGCCGTTCCCCGAGACAAGTCAAAGGTGCGAATGGCCCGTAGCATACCGATGGTGCCGATCTGCATCAGATCCTCATACTCGGTGCCTCGATCCCGAAAGCGCATAGCGGCATTGCGCACCAGCCCCATATTTTCGCAAAGCAGCGTCTCGGTTGCTCTGGCCGCTACCTCCTCTTGTGCCGACTGCGCCTGTGCAATCAATTCGTAGTGCCGCTCTAAACGAGCATTTTCCTCCACCGACTCACTCCTTTTCCGGAAAGGCCGAGATCCTTTTGCTCATGATCACCACCGTTCCCTTTCCTGGGCGGGAACGCACCGCCAGCCGATCCATAAAATTCTCCATAACGGTAAACCCCATGCCGCTGCGCTCGTTTTCCGCATCGGTCGTATACAGCGGCTCTCTCGCCTTTTTCACATCGGCAATACCGCACCCTTTATCCTTGACAATGACACGGATGCCGCCCTCATACAGTGTTACTGTTATGTAAATCATGCCCGCGCTGTGCTTATAGGCATGAACAATGCAATTGGTCACCGCTTCTGAAACGGCACATTTAATGTCCGCCAGCTGGGTCACACCAATATCCATCTGCGCGCAAAAAACAGCTACCGCGCTTCTTGCCACGCCTTCATTTACCGATAGCGCCGGAAGGCACAGGTGCATCCGATTTTTTTCGCCACTTCTTCTGTTTTTCATCTTCCTTCTCCTTTCAACCGTGAGCGATCTCAAAAAACCGTTCCATGCCTGCCAGGCGCAAAATTTTCATAATACCGGCATTCGCCCGCTCGATGGCGGTGACGCCGCCCAATTCTTTCATCAAACGATAACGCCCCATCAACAGCCCTAAACCCGAGCTATCCATAAATTCAATACGAGAAAGGTCAAGCACCAAACGCAAAGGGCGCTCACGCAGCAAAAGCTCGTCCAGATCCTGTCGCAAAGCCGCCGCGCTGTGGTGATCAATCTCGCCATAAAGACACACACGCAACAACCTGTTACCGGATCGCACTTCATAGCCGTAATCGGTATGGATCATTTCTTCACTTCCTTTTTTCTCTGATTGTATCACGCCGAAAATGAAAAAAAGGTCGCAATCTGCGCCAAAACAAAATTTGGCTTAGATTGCGATCTTTTTTATTTGTATTTCTTTTTGATCCGAATAGCAGCCCTCAACATCAAAAGGCCATCACGCAAGGGGCGTACATGAGAGGTGCCGTTTTTGACAATCTTAACCGGCAGCTCCCGCACGCAAAGGCCCTGCTTTTCGGCACGCAGCAATGTCTCGAACTCAAAAGCGAATCCATGCTCAGATATGCGGTAAAAAAGTGCCTTTGCCGCCTTTTGAGTATATGCTTTACAACCGCATTGGGCATCGGTCACCCGAATACCGCCCAATATGCGCAAAGCCTGCCGATACCCCTTTGAAAAAAGCCGTCTGCCAAAAGAATAGCCGGCATAGCCCGCTTTGTGCAAAGCTCTGGAGCCGACCACCACATCCGCTTCGCGCTTTTCCAACACCGATAAAAAGCGCGGGATCACCGCGGTACCGTAGGCAAGATCGGCGTCGGTATAAAAGACCAGCTCCCCCGTTGCCTCCATCATGCCTCTGGCAAGCGAACCGCCCTTGCCCAAGTGCGCGCCCGTAACGCATCGCACCTGTGGATAGCCAAGCGCTTCAATCACTGAGACGGTATCGTCTTTGCTGCCATCATCGCAAATAATAATTTCAAAGCTTTGTCCAAGCTTTTCCATCTGCGCAAGCAACCGCTTGACCGTATGAGGCAAAATGGCACTTTCCTGATAAGCAGGAATCAAAACACTGATTTTTGTCATACCAACGCCTCCTTTGGCTTGCGATACAAGGCAATATCAAATTCGCCGTTGACTGTCAGCTGCTCTAACGCGGCCAGACGCTCCAACCCGGATTGGGAAGTGCGGTAAAAATAGGGGGTCATGGCAAAAAGATCGCCAAGGGCCTTGGCATCCAGCGCCATATCAAAAGAAACTCGCTCAAAGCACAGCTTTTCCATACGCTCCGGAGTGTCGGCACGGAGCTCGTTTTTATAGGGCGTATCATAAATCGCTTTTTTTAGCAAGAACAAATGCTCCGGCCCCGCCCCTGCCAAAAGCAGGATACCGCCAGGCTTTAGCACACGCAAAAACTCCGCTTCACACACAGGCGCAAACAAGCTGACCACCGCGTCAACCGAGGCATCGGCGATGGGCAAATCAAAAATGCCGGCAACCGCGAACAAGGCGTTTTCCTGACCGCGCGCCGTCTTGGCGGCATGCTTAATGCCGTTTTTAGAAAGATCAAAGCCAATGACAGAAAAACCGCTTTTCGCTATACAGCAGCTGTAATACCCTTCTCCGCAGCCCGCGTCCACAACGGTGCCGCCCGGGAGATATTCTTTTAACAGCGCGCAAATGCGATCGGCAAATGGCCGATAATGCCCCGCCGACAAAAAAGCGGTTCTGGCACGGATCAACGCGGCGTCATCACCGCCGCCCGATGCCTTGGCAGAAGCCAGGTTGACATACCCCTCCTTGGCAAAATCAAAGCAATGGCGGCGTTGCCCATCGCAAAAAAGAGAGCTCCCCTGCTTGTCCACTCCGGCGCCACACACAGGACAGCGCAAAATCTTATTCCACCACATAAGCCGTTCCCCACATTTCATATTAACATAACAATACAACACAGATGCTTCTATTTTAGCACAGACGCATAAAAAAAGCAAGCGGAGCGTGCAGCAATGCACACTCCGCTTGCTTACTTATTATAAAAAACAATCTAAAACTATTTTAACAAGACCAACTGCAAGCACAACCAACCAAATCGCCACCACGAAAATTCCTAACACTATGCTTTTTGTAAGCATAAAGAGAATACCACCTAGCATAAAGACACTGCTGATAGCGACTACCAAAAGACTCCAAATGGGGTGGACCAGTATCTGTCCTTGCCAAATCATAAACCATAAAAGCACTATCGCGCACATGCCTAGCATGAGCATCTTACCGCCACGTTCCTCCGCTGCACGCACGAATCCCACTGTGATATCTACCACTAATTCGCTATCTTCTCCTCAATATATCCAACTATATCATCTATATCAATCTTTTTCGTTATTAAATCCACAATATCGCCCATATCGTTCCTCTTCTCCCCTCGATCTTTTTTATTTTATTATACTCAATTTTTGAGTAATTGTCAATACTCAATTTGCGAGTATGAGAAAATATGGTTATCAAATGGAAAAGGGGACTTATATGAACTATCGGGAGAGACTACGAAACATGCGTGAGGATCGGGATCTTTCGCAAGCCGATGTTGGTAAGATCATTCAAAAATCGCAACAGGGCTATAGCCACATTGAAAATGGGCGAGCAGAGCTGAAAATTGAGGATCTGATTGCGCTTTGCAGATTTTACAACGTATCGGCGGATTACCTGATCGGGCTTTGTGATACACCGCAAAAATTGAAATAAAAAAAGATGCGTCAAGCCGCTTTTGAGGAACACCTGAAAATGCGCCGCTTATTGCGCAAAGCACCCTCTTTCCCTTTCGTGGAAGAAGCAAGCAGTTTGACGGTGTACCGCAAAAAGCAAGGCGAAGGCGTAGTGCGCCTACGTCGAGCCGCTTTTGAGGAACACCTAAAAAATGCGCCGCTTATTGCGCGAAACTATAAAATATGAAGAGGGCGTGTGGCTTACACCACACGCCCTCTTCATATTTTCTTATTGCGCGTTCTTTCTTGCCTCGAAGCAAGCGCTGCAATAAACAGGTCTGTCGCTGGAGGGCTGGAAAGTAACCTTAGCCTCACCGCCGCATTCTGCGCAGGTGGTGATAAAGTACTCTCTGGGAGCTCTGCCGGCGTTCTTCTTTGCGTCACGGCAAGCCTTGCAGCTCTTGGGCTTGTTCATAAAGCCTTTTTCTTTGTAGAACTTCTGCTCACCTGCGGTGAATACGAACTCATTGCCGCATTCTTTGCATACCAGAGTCTCGTCCTCAAAGACCTCTTCTGCGCCAGTCATCATTACTTCTTCATTCATTGCCTTGTACCTCACTTTGTTGTGGTTGTTTTTGCCCTTAGACGGATTTTGACCGACACCTTTGAGAATCTTCAACGCTCTGGATTAAGCTACCGGGGCATATAGAATGACATTCATCCCTCCGGCGCAAGCTTTTGGCGCAACTTGCAACGGATGCGATAAACGGCATTTTCAATAGAACGGGAATCCTTTCCCAGCATGCGCCCGATTTCCTTGGCGGATAGACCCGCGGTATAAAGACTCCAGACACGGTTTTCAAACGGGGAAAGCAAATTGCGGATGCGCGCAAGCAACAGCTGCGTCTCTTCTTCTTCGATGATCCAATGGGCAAGATCCTCACGGCTGCCGGTATCCTCTTCAAAAGAGTCGAAGCGGTTAAGCCAGCGAGCCTGACGGCGCACCATGCGCAGATGAGAGGAAAGCGCATTGGAAATGCAAATCTTGGCGTACAGTCCAAACGCTACCTCGCATTGGGTCAGATCAAAATTCAGCGTCGCGCGGTAAAGCGCGATCATGGCAACCTGACGAAAATCATCCAGATCAAACGTTTCAACGCCATTGGCGTAACGTGACACTTCCGCACGCACCAGCGGCTCGTACATTTGCACCAGCCGCACAAACGCCTGCTGATCCCCTTCTCGAAAAAGCGCGATCAATTTTTCTGTTTCCTGGCGATTTTCTTCTGTTTTCATGATACCTCACACGCATTCAAGGACGGCAAATCACACAACCGTCACAATTTTATTATAGCATGGTTTTACATTTTGTCAATACAAATTTCTGCATTTTTTTCGATTTTTTTCGAAAAGCAGCGGCATTTTTTGTGTATATTACCAAATTTTTTGCTTTTGTTGATTTTATCCGCCAAAAAGCAAAAACGTGGGCAAGCTTTCGCTTGCCCACGTTTTGCCGAAAGGATATTAATCATCAAAAAGAAAATTCATATTGCCCGCAAGTAAAGCGTGCAATCCGCGATAAATGACCTCAGGGCGCTCGTAAAAATTCTCTTTCAACCGTTTGGCACGGTCAAGCGAATCCACCACAAGCGTGGTAGAAAAGACCGTCTCGCCCCGCTCGACCAGTGCGCAAGCAAAATCGTATCTGCCATCCTCACGCCGGGTAAAATCGATTTTGCTTGCGCACTGGTCGAGCGGGGCGAGACG
>SVQT01000067.1 GCA_015065215.1 Oscillospiraceae bacterium
CTTGACATTGGCAACGGCAATCCCCTTTTCACGACAGGCGGCAAGGTCGATATTATCAAAGCCGGTGGCACACTCGGCAATCATTTTCAGCCGGGTATTGCCCTCCAGGCTTTCACGGGTGATCTTGACTTTATTGATCACAATCACGTCGGCATCGGCAAGGCGCGCTTTGAGCTCAGCCGGGGCGGTAGCGTCAAATACCCGCACCGTTCCCCATTGCGAAAGAGGGGTCAGATCCAAGTCGGCGCCAAGTGTTCTGGCATCCAAAACAGCAATTTTTATCATATGTATCTCTCCTTCAAGGGACTGTCGCGTTCAGCGCATTCGCGTCTGAACGCGACAGTCCCGCTTTATTTGACTTTTCGGGAACGCAGGTCATGCAAAGCGGGGGCATCTATCAGCTCACCGCTTTCGGAAAAGCGGGAGCCGTGGCAAGGGCAATCCCAGCTGCGCTCCTGCGCGTTCCACCGCAGGGCGGAGCCCAAATGATTGCAGCGTGGCGCCGTAGGCCGCAGGTAGTGCTTTAGCACCGCGCCGATGTTTTTGAGCAGTGGCAACGGCGCCATCGGCCGCCAAGGCGCGAAAACCTCTGCCCAGGGGCTTTTGCGCTCTATCACCATATCCCGTATGAGCATAGCGCCCACCATAGAGGAGCACATTCCCCATTTGCCAAAGCCGGTGATCGCGTAAAGGCGCGCGTCGCGCGCGGTAAACGCGCCGATATAGGGCACACCGTCCAGGGTCATGCAGTCCTGGGCGGCGTAGCGGGCAGCGACATGGCTCCCCGGGAAATATTGCTCGGCCAGCTGGCGCAGCACCTCATAGCCACCGCCCCGCACACCGGTACGGTGACCGGCACCGCCCAGCAGCAGCTGATCCTTGAAATAACGCATCGACACGCCCTTGCCCAAGCCGTCGGCCCACATACCGCCGCCGTCAAAGCCAGTCTGCTCTAAGGCAAGCACGTAAGAGCGCTCCTGGTGCATTTTCACCGCAAAGGCGCCGTGCAGGCGCAAAAACGGAAAGTGTGTCGCGATCACGATATGATCTGCCCAGATCAAATGACCGGAAGCGGTTTCGGCACCGCCCTTGAACACCGATCGTATCGGTGTTTTTTCGCAAATGCGCAAATCCTTGACCAAGCCGCCCAAAAAGCGCAGTGGATGGAACTGGGCCTGATCGGGCAAGCAAATAGCGCCGACCGTTTCAAAGGGCAGATCAGGCCGACTGACAAAGCGCGCCTTTGCGCCGATCTCGCTCAGCGCCGCCAGCTCCTGCCCCAACGCGCGGTGATCGGCCGCGGCGTAAGCGAAAAAGGGCTGTGTTTCAAAATCACAGTCGATCCGCCCTGCCATCCGGCGGTATTGCTGTAAGGCGGCCGTTTGCGCCTGATAAAACATTTTGGCGGCCTCTTTCCCGCCGCGGCGCAAAAGATCTGCATAAAGAAAGCCGGGGGCCACCGTGATCTTTGCCGTTGTATTGCCGGTCTGACCGCTACAAAGGCGTTCCGCCTCGCAAAGTAAAACATCGACGCCGGCATCGGCCAAAAGTCTTGCGGTCAAAATGCCGGCAATGCCGCCGCCAATGACAAGCACCCTTGCTGTAGCGTCATCGGCAAGGGGCGCAAAACGCGGCATTTCATAGGTTTTTGTAAATACAGATTGCATGATTATCACCACCCGCCCATAGTATGTGTCGGCAATGGAGCTTCTCATACATCTTGCAGTATAGCATATCACTGGCGAAATTGCAAGCCAAGAATCCGCATAATCCGCATAATCGTGAAGCCTGAAAGAAAGCTTTTCAGCAAGCAAAAAGCCGCCCGAACGGCGGCTTTTTGCTCAAAGCGTCTTTTGCGAAAGCAGCTTGCAAAGGGCGGGGACAGACCCTCTCTCGGCAAATTCCAAACGGATCTTGCCAAGACCCTTGAAGGCAATTTCCACGGCGCTGTCCTTATGGCGCTCCTTGCCGGTCTCCAACGAAAAGGCAAGCACCTTGCGATAAGAGATCGCCGTTACATCCCGCCGCTTTTCGATCCATCCGGCAGTGCCGATAAACAGGATCCGCCTATCGGTAAACAGCACGCCATTGCGCAAGGTATGGTAAGCGAAAAGCACAGTCTCCCCTTCTGGGAGTAAGGGATTGACCATATCTTCAAATACAGAATCGTGTACCAGTGTCAGATCCAGAAAAATGGCATTTTTAAAATCAGTCATGGCGCTATCTCGCTTTCTTTTAGTGCGTTTATTTTATCACACATTCTCTCTTTTGTCAATACGGCTCTCCCGCTCGCGTGCCGGCGCTATGCTCGGTGCGGCTTCTCCGCGCACGAAAAAGGGGCACCTTGCGGTGCCCCTTTTTCGTGGTGCCGGAAGCGGGGGTCTCTCTCCGCAAGACGCAATGCAAAGCATTGCTCCAAGAGTATTGCTTGCACCGTTGCCAAGCTGTTCGCTTGCCAACGCGCACATTGCGCCTTCGCACAATGTCGCAAACTCGGTGCGGCTTCTCCCACCCGGCTTCTCCGCGCACGAAAAAGGGGCACCTTGCGGTGCCCCTTTTTCGTGGTGCCGGAAGCGGGGGTCGAACCCGCACGGTATCGCTACCACTGGATTTTGAGTCCAGCACGTCTGCCAATTCCATCATTCCGGCATATAACGGCATTTATTATAACACAAGGCAAAGAAAAAATCAACCCCCTTTTGCAAAAATCTTTGCACAAACGCAGATTTTTTCATATACTGCCTTTGAAATGAAAGGAGGTCGCCCTATGAATGAGAATATTTCCCCTCCCCCCGAGACCGGAACCGGTTATCTTGTGGTACAGGTCACCACGGCAAACAACGCCATCCCGCTCGCAAACGCGGCTGTCACCATTCGAGAAAGTGACGGCGGCACCGTCCTTTACGAATTGCGCTCCGGCCCGGATGGGCGCACCGATCGGGTGGGGCTTTCGGCGCCGCCACGGAGCCTATCCATGTCCCCCTCCGAAAATCGCCCCTATGCCCTTTATAATATCGAAGTCCGGCTATCCGACTATGAAAACGCCTTTTACCAGAACGTACCTGTTTTTGACGGCATCACCGCCATTCAGCAAGCCAATTTGCGCCCCACGCCGGAGAATGGCTCGCCCGGTGATTTCACCTTGAACGACGGCCAGCAATTCGAGGGCGAAGAGCCAAAGCTGTGGAGGGGGTGAGCCAATGCCGACCGGTACACCGACAATACCCGAATACATCACAGTCCACCTGGGTCGCCCTGAGCAGAATGCCCGCAACGTAACCCTCCCTTTTTTGGACTACGTTGCCAACGTGGCCTCCAGCGAGATCTACCCCACCTGGCCGGAAAACGCCATCCGCGCCAACATGTACGCGCAGATCTCTTTTGCCCTCAACCGCATCTATACCGAATTTTACCGCTCGAGAGGCTATGACTTTGACATCACCAACGCCACCAGCATTGACCAGTCCTTTGTTGAGGGACGGGATATTTTTGAAAACATCCGGGAGCTGGCCGGCCAGCTGTTTGACAGCTATATCCGCCGTCAGGGGGCGATAGAACCGCTGTTTGCCGTTTACTGCGACGGGCGGCGCGTGACCTGCGACGGTCTTTCTCAATGGGGGACGGTCGAGCTTGCCGAGCAAGGCATGACGCCTTATGAAATTTTGACCTACTACTACGGAAACAATATTGATCTTGTCACAGACGCCCCCATAGCCAACACCACCGAAAGCGCCCCTGCCGTTCCGCTTCGGCTTGGCTCCGCCAACGATCAGGTACGCACCGCGCAGATCCGGCTCAACCGCATTTCGCAAAACTACCCCTCTATCCCCAAGATCGCGCTGACCGACGGCGTTTTCACCCAGGATACCGAGGCGGCGGTCAGACGCTTCCAGGAAATCTTTAACCTGACAGCAGACGGCGTGATCGGCAGATCCACCTGGTATTATATCCGCCGCATCTACAACGGGGTCAAGCGACTGAACGAAATTGACTCGGAAGGGGTAACACTGGAGGAGGTCACGCAGCAGTACCCCGGTGTCTTGCGTGAGGGGGATAGCGGCAACGCGGTGGCCAATCTGCAATACTATCTGAACTACCTTTCCGGCTTTTATGACACGATACCGCCGGTGACGGTGGATGGCTCCTTCGGCGCCGGCACACGGGCGGCGGTGATCGACCTGCAAAACACCTTTGGACTTGTGGCTGACGGTATTGTGGGGCCGCTGACCTGGGAGGCTATGTATGACGCCTATCTGGGCATTGTTTCTACCATTCCCCTGCAATATACAGAGGGGAATGTGATCCCCTTTCCCGGTATGATTTTGCGGCTTGGCTCCGACTCGGATGACGTGCGCGTTTTGCAGGAATACCTCAACTATGTCGCCCGCTCCTTCCCCACCATCACGCCTGTCAGCGTCACCGGCTATTTCGGGCCACGGACAAGAGAGGCGGTCATTGCCTTTCAAGAGCTCTCCGGTCTACCTGTCAGCGGGCAGGTATCCGCCATTACCTGGGAGGCACTGACAGATCTTTACAGCGATCTTTACAACGGGCAGCTCCTTGGCGAGGGACAGTATCCCGGCTTTGAAACGGGGGTGTAAGTATGGCAAGAGAAAACGAACGGGAAGCGATCGCCAATCTGCAACGGTATTTGCGGCATCTCTCCTATTTCAATGAGGAAATTGATCCTCTGCCCATTGACGGTATTTTTGATACGGCTACCGAGGCGGCTCTGCGCGCCTTTCAAGAGCAGGCGGGGTTGCCGGTGACCGGCAGAGCCGATCAGCAAACCTTTGAACGGCTTTTTCAGGCGTACAGTGATTCGATCGAGCAAAGAGAGCCGCCGCACCGCATTGCGCATTTTCCGCAAATTCCGGAAAATTATACCGTAGAGGTGGGCGAGGCGCAATTTTTGGTGAGCGTGATCCAAAACGCGCTACAGGAATTATCAGCCGTGTATGACAGGATCGGGGATGTGCCCCAGAGCGGCGCCTATGATGAACAAACCGCCGAAGCGGTACGGGAATTCCAGGAGATCCACGGTCTCCCCGCCAACGGCGCGGTAGACCGCCGCACCTGGAACGCCCTGGCGGATGCCTATAACCGGAATTTCAGTGATCCGTATTTGAGGCAGTAGGAATTCTTTAGGGTATATCAACCACCGCTTGAAGCGGTGGTCCTGACTGTAGCTCTATTATTGCGAATGTCAGGATAATGGCGAGGTGTTTCACACTTTTAGAGATCCTGTTTTTCAAAATCCGCAAGATTGAAAATTTTCTTACCTTTTCGTTTTGCGTGTTTATATGCTGTGTATGCTCCTCCCCAATCGTGCGTAATGTAGACTACAACAAAATCCGCTTTTTCAACCATGTACTTGTTTCGATAGGTAATAGCAAATCGTTTCGGTTTCCCTTCAATTTCAGGATAAATAATCGAATCGTATCTTGTCCGCCATTCATCCATGTGATTTTTTTGGTACCCTACAGTAAGATATGGTGTAACAAAAACAAGAGCTACTTTCGGGTGTGTCTCTTTATATTTTTTGCAACAGCGGTATGCAAAACCGTCAAAACCGCCGTAACCGCCCAAATATATGTCAGCGGGTTGATCTCCCACCTTCCCTTCCAAAAAGGCAATTATTTTTTGCTCGTCTTCCTGTGCTTCATGGAAATGCGCGTGTCCGCAAAAAGTAACAATCATCGTTCAATTCTCCTTTATGTAGGTGTGCCTACATAGTATATCATACCGTTTCACGAAAAACAACAGTATGTAGGCGCACCTTCTTATATTTTTTCCGGTTTCTTGATAAGATATATATGTAGGCAAGCCTACCGGGTACAATCTTCTTATCAGGGGGGAATCGACTTGACTGTAAATGATGCTGTTGCAAAGCGTATTTCCAAGTTGTTGAAAGAAAAAGAAATGTCCCAATACCGCTTGGAGCAGGAGTCGGGCATACAGCACGGAAGTATGCAATGTATCATGAACGGACGAAACAAAACGGTAACCTTAAGCACCGTCATGATGCTTGCAAGAGGCTTTCATATGCCTCTTACCGAGTTTTTAGATGACGAAATTTTCGGTTTGGAAAATTTAGAAATAGAACAGTAAAAGCCGCCTTGTGTATAGGGCGGCTTTGTTTGTAGCCTTTAGGGCACATCAACCACCGCTTGAAGCGGTGGTCCTGACTGTAGCTCTATTAGAAAGAGCACCCTCTCAGTCGCTTTACCGAATTTTCGGCGGCGATGCCTTATATAGAAGCTCTCTTTTATATTTTTGATCACGCGTGGCAACCCTGTCAAAAGTCAAATTCTTAAAAAAACGCGATTTTGCGAGAAAATATAGTGCTAAATCGGCGTAATCGGCTGTAATCGGTTACGCCGCTTTATTTTTGACTTTATTTGACTTTGACTTTGTTTGACTTTCGGATTATAATGGAAGCACAAAAGTCAAAGAAGGTCAAAAAGGAGGTCAACGCCATGCTTGCCGACCAAATTGCCAAATTGATTGAGGAAATGTTAGAACAAAGCGGCGGCTCGCTGGAGCTGCAACGCAACGAATTGGCCCAGCACCTTGGCTGTGTGCCAAGTCAGATCAGCTATGTCATCACTTCCCGCTTCACGCCTGAACGGGGCTATCTCATCGAATCCCGCAGGGGGGGCGGCGGATGCATCCGCATTGTGCGCAAGCAAATGCACCGTGACGAATATCTCATGCACTTTTTCTACGCCATCGGCGAACAAATTGAGGAAAACGAGGCAAAGGCATATCTGCGCAACCTGCTGGATCAGGAGATCATCACGCCGCGGGAGGGCGCCATCATCAACAATGCCCTTTCGAACGCCGCTTTGCAAAATGTGACGCCCGAAGGCAGATCCACAGTGCGGGCACAGATATTCCGACACATTTTACTCTCACTCATGCATTAAAATAAGTACGGAGGTGAATGCTTTTATGAAATGTGAAAACTGTAAGACCAACGAGGCCACTTTCTTCTATGAGGAAATCATCAACGGCGAGTCGAAGTCGCTTCGCCTTTGTGCCGCGTGTGCCGCTAAAATGAAGGGGGAGCACAAGCTCTTTACCGCCACCGACAGCGCCCTTCCCTTTCATGCCAATTTTTTAGACGGGCTGTTTGGATTATCCGGCAACACCAAAAGCGAGAGCGGCAAAAGCTGCCCCGGCTGCTCTGCCACCTGGCAGGAGCTGCGCAACAGCGGCAAGGCGGTCTGCCCCCGCTGCTATGAAACCTTTGGGGAGGAGCTGAAGCCCACCCTGCGCTCACTGCACGGCAATGTGACCCATGTGGGCCGCGCGCCCGCCGGCCGCCGTGCCCAAAAAGAAAAGCGAGACCGCTTGGCAGATCTGAAAAACCGACTGGCCGAAGCGATCCGTGACGAAAAATTTGAGGACGCGGCAGCCTTGCGCGACGAGATCCGCGGTCTGGAAAAGGAGTAAGGCTATGGCTTGGTATCAAGTAAAAGGAACCGACGCGGATACCGTTTTTTCTTCCCGTATCCGCTTTGCCCGCAATCTTGCCGG
>SVQT01000068.1 GCA_015065215.1 Oscillospiraceae bacterium
AAGGCAGGACCACCGGCGCAAGGTGTGGCTTGCACCGCCTATCGCGGGGCCATTACCGGCGGCACTATCGTGCTCGAAGGGTCTGCCATCCGCACCCGCGCGCACGGCCACCGGAAATCCGGCAAACGGAGCCTCCTCTCCACCCCTCGTCGGTCGGCTTTCTTCAAAAGCCTCCTCTCCACCCCTCGTCGGTCGGCTTTCTTCAAAAGCCTCCTCTCCATCCCTCGTCGGTCGGCTTTCTTCAAAAGCCTCCTCTCCGTCCCTCGTCGGTCGGCTTTCTTCAAAAGCCTCCCTCCGAGAGGGAGGTGGCATTTTCGCTAGAAAATGACGGAAGGAGTGGCGGCATTTTGCATTTTGCACTCGCCGCATCGCAACCGCTTCGCCAATGTCACGCTTACTCCTTCGGCATAGCCGAAGGTTTATTTACCAACAACAATCAAAACTCAGAGATTTGCCGGTTGCGCCAAGGGGCGTCAGTCGTCATCCTCCACCAGCCCCATACGGCGCGCAAATTTCCGGGCGAATTTTCGCACGGCGTTGCCCCGATGGCTGATGGCGTTTTTCTCGTCAGCGCTCATTTCAGCCAGGGTCTTACCCATGGGATCATACCAGAACAGCGGGTCATAGCCAAAGCCGTTCTCCCCCCGCTCGGAAAGCAAAATCTCCCCCTCTACAGCGCCTACCGCGCGGATTGGCGCGCTTTGGTCGGGAAAGACCATCACAAGCGAGCAAATGAACGCCGCCTTGCGATCCGATACGCCCGCCAGATTTTTCAGCAGCAGGGCGTTGTTGGCGGCATCGTCGCCATGCGCGCCCGCATAGCGGGCAGAGTAAATCCCCGGCTCCATATGCAGCGCCGGTACCACAAGGCCGGAATCGTCGGCAAGACCCGGGTAGCCGGATTTTGCCGCCACCGCTGCCTTGATCATGGCATTTTCCTCAAAGGTGGCGCCGGTTTCCTCAATTTCTTCGGTCAGACCCACGTCGTCCAGCGATTTCAGTTCCACCACATCGCCCAGCTCCTCATTGAGTAGGCGTTGCAGCTCCGCAACCTTGCCTTTGTTGCGGGATGCCAATACCACGGTAATCTTTCTCATCTTACTCAAACAGCGCGGTCACAAATTCAGCCGCGTCAAACTCCTGCATATCATCAATTTTTTCGCCAACGCCGATGAACTTGACCGGCAGGCCCAGCTCCCGGCGGATCGACAGGACGATGCCGCCCTTGGCGGTACCGTCCAGCTTGTTCAGAATAAGACCCGTGATCTCAGCGGCGTGGCTGAACTCTTTGGCCTGCATAATGGCGTTCTGGCCGGTGGTCGCGTCCAGCACCAGCAGATTTTCTCTGGCCGCCTCCGGCAGCTCTCTGCCGATGACACGGTTGATCTTCGCCAACTCGTCCATCAGATTTTTCTTGTTATGCAATCTGCCCGCCGTGTCGATGATCAACACATCGGCTTGCTTTTTCTTGGTGTACTGAATAGCGTCGTAAACCACCGCGGCGGGGTCAGAGCCCTCATGCTGGTGAACAATATCTACCCCCGCGCGGTCGCACCAGACAGAAAGCTGGTCAATGGCGGCGGCACGGAAGGTATCGGCGGCGGCCACCACGACCTTTTTGCCCGCCTTTTTCAGTCGGTTGGAAATTTTACCGATCGAGGTGGTCTTGCCGGCGCCATTCACGCCAATGATCAAAATCACCGACGGGACTGTCTCCAATCGCAAGGCTTCCCCCTCGCCGATCAGCTCCTCAATGATCTCCTTGAGCACGCCCTTGATCTGATCGGGGTCCTTCAACCGCCCCTCCTTGATCTCGTCACGCAAGCGATCCAGAATCTCCTCTGTAGTATTCACGCCTACATCGGCAGTAATGAGCAACTCCTCCAATTCCTCAAGCAAATCCTCATCCACCCGGACAAAGTGCTTGAGCAAAGCGTCGATTTTACCGAAAATGGCGTTTTTGGTTTTGCGCAAGCCTTCTCTTAGCTTAGCTAAAAATCCCATTCCAGTCATCTCCTTCCTGCTTGCCGCGGATGGAAGCCACGTCAAGCGCCAGCACCTTAGAAATGCCCCGCTCGGGCATGGTAACACCGTAAAGGCGATTTGCCGCTTCCATGGTACCGCGGCGGTGCGTAATCAGAATAAACTGCGTATTGGTAGAATACCGCTTGATGTACGCGGCAAAGCGCGCCACGTTCACCTCGTCCAACGCCGCCTCGATCTCGTCAAGGATAAAGAAGGGCGTGGGGTTGACCTGCAAAATGGCAAAGAAAAGCGCGATGGCGATAAAGGACTGCTCGCCGCCCGAAAGCAAGGTCATATTTTTGATGATTTTGCCGGGGGGCGCCGCCTTGATTTCAATGCCGCTGGTCAGCACATCGGTGGGGTCGGAGAGCGAAAGCTCCGCGCTGCCGCCGCCAAACAGCTCTTTGAAGGTCTTGTCAAAATTGGTATTGATCTGCTCAAAGGTTTTCATAAAGGAAACCTGCATTTCGGTTTCCAGCTCCTTGATGATCTTGAGCAGGTCGTCACGGGCGGCGGTCATGTCGCTGATCTGAGCTTGCATATAGTCATACCGCTCCTTGACCTCTTTGTATTTTTCAACCGCGCCAAGGTCCACGTTACCGATCACGCGCAAGCGGTTACGGCAACTGACCTGCAACTGATACACCTCTTCGCGCTGCTCGGCGGTGATCAGCTCATAACCCAGCTCCAGCGCTTGGTTACGGGTCATCTCATAATCTTCGGCAAACTTGTTATTCAGCTTGTCCAATTCCTCTTGCAGAGATTGCAGCTTATGCTCGTTTTTGGAATGCGCCAACGCGAAATTTTGCTTTTCCGCCATTTTGGCGCGCTCCTTTTCCTCCAAAGCGACACGCTTTTTTTCCAGCGACATTTCGCTGTCGGTCAGATTTGCCTGACGGTTGCGCAATTCCTCCAACACACGCTCGCCCTCGGCGAAGGTGTTACGGTTGGCCTCTTGACGAAGCAGGTCGGTCTGAATGCTCGCTTCCTGCTCCTTGATCTGAACGCTCTGCGCCGCGATCTCCTCCCGCAGCTCACCGGCACGGTTCAAGGACTCCTCCAAATAGGTCTTGGCAGTCTCAATATCCTTGCGCACGCCGCTGATGCCAATATACAGCTCGGTCATCTCTTTTTCCTTGACCGCCTTCTCCTCAAAGACGGCGTTGCGCTCTATATCCTTTTCCTCACGCAAAGCGGTCAGCTCCGCGATCTGATGGCGCAGCTCCTTTTCACGCTCGGTATGGCGGATCAGCTCCTCTTCATAGCTGGCGTGCTGGCGGGCCAAGGTCTCAAAGTCGGCGTTCAGCTTTTCGATAAGCGCCTCGTTAGACTCTAATTTTGCGCGATACTGGGCGGCGGTAGCCGCCTCTGTGTTTTGCAGGGAAATCAGCATCTGACGGCGGTCATCGGCATCCGAGCGCTCATCCAAAAGCCCGGCGATCTCCTTTTCCAGCCCGGCACAGTCAGCGCGCAGGGCCTCCAGCCTTTTGCTCAGGCCCTTGAGCCGCTCGGCCAGTGTCTCGATCTCGCTGGCGCGGGAAAGCGCGCCGCCCTTTTGCTTCACCGAACCGACCACAGAGGAGCCGCCCGCGTTGATCACCTGACCGTCAAGCGTCACCACCTTCACACGGAACCGGGTCTTCTTCGCCATTTCGGTGGCGTGATCCAGATTGTCAAAGACCACGGTGCGGCCAAGCAGTGAGCCAATGATTTCACGGAATTTGCCCTCACACGCCACCAGCTCAGAGGCCACGCCCACATAGCCGGTGCATTTTTCGGCCTCCTCCATCTCAACAGTGGGCGTCTGCGCGCGCATGGACGAGATCGGGAACAGCGTTACCCGCCCCGCCTGGGCTTGCTTTAAATGATAGGATACCGCTTTTACAACGGTATCATCCTCTACAACAATATGTTGCAAATTGGCCGCCAGGGCGATCTCAATGGCGGTGATATAGTCTTTTTCTACCGAAATCAGGTTAGACAGCGGGCCATAGATCCTGCCGCACCGGCGCCCCTTTGCGTCGGTGATCTTACCGGCGCTGTAGGACTCCATCATATAGCGCACGGCATGGCTGGCGCCCTCCATATTTTCGGCCATGGCGCGGAAGGCATTGATGCGTTGGGTGGCAATATCCGCCTGCACCGTAGAGTCCCGCTCCTCGGCACGCAGACGCTCCAGCTGCTGGTTTGCGACCGCCAATTTTTCATCACAGGCGGCGATCTTCGCCTCCGCCTCGGCGATCTGGGCGGCATACCCCTCGACCACCTTGTTTTTCGCTTCCCAGCTCGCGGTCAATTCCGCCGAAACCCGACGGTAGCCGGCGATCTCGCCTTGCATTGTTTCGTGCTTGCCGCTATCGGTCTCTTTGCTGGTCTCAATCACCTGCATGCGCACCTTGATGTCCACCGCCTCCGCCTCACGCTCGTTGATGGCGGCACCGGCGGTGGCAATATCACTGCCCAGGTTCACGCCTTGAGTGGCCAACGCCTGCGCTTCCTCCGCCTTGTCGGTATAAGCGGCATCCAGCTTGGCAAGCTCCCGCTCCAGCGCTTCTACAGCGGCGCGGCGGCGAGCGCTCTCCTCATCCTCGGCGGCAAGGCGGCTTTTTGTGCTCTCCACAGCGGCCTTGCCCAGCTCGATCTTTTCTTTGGTGTGGGCAATTGTGGTTTCGGTGACACGGTACTGATTGTCCCGCTCGCTGTTTTCTTTCATCAGCGCCTGAATTTTTTCAAAAAGCTCAGTCTGCTTTGTCTTATTGCTCAGCGACTGCTCGGACAGCTGCTCACTTTGGGCACGGTAATTTTCAATGGCCTCTTCTACGATTTGCAGATCATAGCCGCTGTTACGGTAGCTTTCCTGCGCCTTTAGAATATTCTGGCGCAGCCGCTCAGAATCGAAAATCCAAAGCTGTACATCCGCCTTTTTCTTCTCGGCGTGAAGCTCTAAGGCCCGCTGTGCCTTCTCCGCTTCCTTTTCCAGGGGCCCTACCTGTGCCGCCACCTCCTGAAACACGTCGTTGACACGGGTCATATTTTCCTCGGTGGACTGCAATTTCCGCTCTGTCTCTGTCTTGCGGTGACGGTATTTGGCAATACCGGAGGCATCCTCAAAAATACTGCGGCGCTCATCGGATTTGCGGGAAATGATCTCCGCGATCTTACCCTGGCCGATGATGGAATAACCGTCTCTGCCGACACCGGTGTTCATAAAGAGCTCATAAATGTCACGCAAGCGGCAGGGGCGTCGATTGATGAAATATTCACTCTCTCCCGCGCGGTAATAGCGACGGGTCACGATCACCTCATCGTAGGGACAATCCAAACGGTGCTCGGCATCGGTGTTGTCAAAGGTGACCGACACCTCGGCAAAGCCCATGGGGCGGCGGCTATCCGCACCGCCGAAAATGATGTCCTCCATCTTGGTACCGCGCAGGCTTTTGGATGAGATCTCACCCAGCACCCATCGCATAGCATCGGAAATATTGGACTTGCCGCTTCCGTTCGGGCCCACGATAACGGTCGCGCCGCGCTCAAAGGTCAGCTTTGTTTTATCGGGGAAGGATTTAAATCCCTGCATTTCCAGCGATTTCAAATACAAGACGCTCGCCTCCTTTCATCTAAAAAATAAATATACCATAATATTATAACTGAAATATACATATTTTGCAAGTATTTTTTTCTATGTACGGCATTTTTTGCCTCGTTTTGGGCATTTAACCCCGTAACGGTATGAGTTTACCTCAAAAAATTCTTTTGCGAGAGGTACGCTCACGGCGCCTTTGCATAGTCTGTGGGAGTCATGCCGGTGCGTTCCTTGAACACACGGGAAAAGTAATGCAAGGTACCGAAGCCGGTCTTCTCCGCGATCTCAGTGAAATTCAGGGTGCTCTCGCGGATCAACATCTTGGCGGCGGTCACCCGCAGCGAGATCAGATAATCGGTGGGACCGCAGTCACAAAATTCACGGCAAAGCGAC
This sequence comes from Oscillospiraceae bacterium, assembly GCA_015065215.1. Lineage (GTDB taxonomy): Bacteria > Bacillota > Clostridia > Oscillospirales > CAG-272 > Firm-07. The sequence goes on from SVQT01000068.1 coordinate 6,002, forward strand.
TTGACGGCGCTCTCGCTCATCGAGCAGGCAGCGGAAATCGAGGAGAGCGTCAGCCGCTCGGCAAGATGTGCCTTCATATAGTCCGAAAGACGGGCAAAGCACTCCTTTTTATATTGTCTGCGATTAGAGGGCTCAGCGGGGTTCTCCCCTTCTGTATACAGTCCCAGCAAGAAAAGCTCCAGCTGCGCGCGCAGCATCTGCAAGCGATGCGGCGGCACGTCGTCGCGTGCGCGCAGGCCACCGTGGGGACTTTTCTCGCAAGCGGTAAGAGCAGCATCAAAGAATGCGGTCAGCTGCTGCCGCTGTGCCGTGTCAATAGCAAAAACGCGGTTGTCAAAGCAGCGCATGGCGGGAGAGGCAGAGTCAAAGGAAACGATACTGACCGTGGCGGTGGAGCGCGTCACACCGTCCCCCGAATGAAAGACGTTAGGGGCAAAAAAGATGCAGCTGCCGGGCGGCACCTCAAAGCGCTCACCATCCAATATGACGTAATAAAATCCGCTTTCCACAAAAACCATTTCGTAAAAATCGTGCAGCTCCCCCTTGGATTTGCGTCCCTCCAGGCTGAAGTGATATACACTGTTGATGGCATCCACCGAAAGGACGGTGGGCAGATAGACCTTTTCCTTCACAAAAACCTCCAAAAAGCACAGATCATGCAAATTTTAAGTCAGATAAGCTAAATACAAAGGTAAAAATCCGTGTTATTCTGTAAATGCGAAGCACTTGCATTCATTTTCACACAAAACATCTTTTTTGTCAAGGGGGAAGAAACATGAAAACCATTCGTTTGGGGTTGATCGGCTGCGGTAACATGATGGAGGCGCACGCCTCGAACATCAACAAGGTAGAGGGCATCGAGATCACCACGGTATGCGACATTGTCCGCGAACGCGCTGAAAAGGTCGCTGCCGCGCTGGGGAACGATCCGCAGATCGTAACCGATTTTTACACCATGGGAGACGATATTGACGCCATTCTGGTGGCGCTGCCCCATGATCTGCACTATGAGTGCGGCATGTATTTTGCGCGCAAAAAAAAGCACATTCTGATGGAAAAGCCTCTGTGCAACACGGAGGAGGAATGCCTGCATTTGATCGAGGCCTGCGAGGAGGAGGGGGTCACGCTGATGTGCGCCTACCCCGTTCCCTTCTGGAACGACATGGTAAAGCTGAAGGAGCTGGTGGACTCGGGTGAGTTCGGCAGGATCATTCAGATGTCGATCTGGACCGAACAACTGACAAAGGGGCCGAGCGAATGGCACTGGGGCAACACCGCACGCCTTGGCGGCGGTCAGTTCTTCAGTCACGGCTGCCATTACGTAGACCTGCTGCTCCGTTTTCTCGGCAAGCCCGTTGA
>SVQT01000014.1 GCA_015065215.1 Oscillospiraceae bacterium
TCGGCAAGACCGCCGATATGGGGAGAGATCACGTTGTATACGGGGCCGCCCTCCAGGTAGGAAAGGCCTTTTTCGATGCATCCCCCCTCAAAAAGCGAAACGACCGTGCACGGCGTTTGCGCTACCCATTTCCAATCCTTTGCCGAGTCATCACGGGGAAGAAATTTTTTGTATTGCGACTGAAAAAGCGCCTCCACCTGCGTGCCAAGATCGGCAATGTACTGTTGATACAGCGCTTCAAAATCCGCAAAATCCGCGGTACCGTCATATCCAAGCAGCGTTTTTTGCTGTAGCAAATGCAAGGAATCAAACGGCAGATACGCAAAATAGGTCCTGCCCGGGATCTGTACCTCCCAGCAGCCGTCATTGGCAAATTTGCGGGCTTCCCGCTCATTGTAGCCATCCTTGATCAGCGCCTCTATGACCAGATCCTCATTGTATACCGCAAGGATACCGCCGCCGTATCGCATGACCTCCGCCACTCTGCGTAAAAGCTTCTCGTCGGTGCTTTTGCTGATGCGCACAGAGGTGGGAAAATCGCTGATGCCGAGCTCCTCCAGAATATCCAGGACCAGATAGGTCACCTCGTTTGTAACATCGTTCCCGTTTTCATCAATGCCGCCAAGCAAGATGTTCTGATAGTGCTGGGCATCACCGCTTCCCTCAAAGGGGCAATTGACCAGTCCGTTGATCCATTCACAGCCCTTGATAAAGAAGTGCGCCAGGATTTCCCGCGCCTCATCCAATGACAGCACGCCCTTTTCCAGATCCTTTTTCAGATAATCGCCAAGCAAATAGTCGATCCGACCGATACCGGGCCAGTTGCCGCACAAACGAAGGAAGGCAAAGGTGAACCAAAGACTTTGCACCGCCTCGTAAAAGCCGGTTGCCGGCTCAAAGGGAACGCGCTTTAGATTCTCATAATTCGCCTCATAGCCGGGAAGCGCACGTAATGCGGTCAGATAACGGTCATGCCACAGCTCAAATGCCGCAATGCAACGCAAGCAGCTTTTGGCAAACGGCTCCCTTTCCGTGTTTCTGTATTGCTCATACGCGCTTTCGGCTCTTGCTTTTATGGCGTTGACGCCCTCTTTCAGTACCGTTTCAAAATCAACGGTCAGATGGCTGATGCTCCCGCAAACCGCTTTATCCTTATAGGTTGCCGGAACACGGTGCCTGATCGCCAGCCCCAGGGTTGCGGCACCGCTGATCCGCTCTCCCTCGCAAACGCGGATGGGCGCCTTTGCAGCAATTTTTTGGATGGCGATATCGTATTTTTCTATCCGTGAAAGCAGGTCAAAGTCTTTGACCAAATCAAGACAAACAGCCCCCGTCTTTAAGGTATCCAAGCCGTATTTCCGATGAAGCGAATCGTGTGCGAATTGCCGTGTGGCTTCGGACAGCCGAATTGGTCGCCGCATTCCGTTTTGAGCATAAAATTCCATATAATTTCTCCTTGCTCCTGTCAGATCCTGTCACAACCATTATACTGGATAACCTTATGAAAGTCAATGAAAAATCCGTCAATAAATTTCGCACTACGCAAGAAACATTTATTAGCTACCGGCCTCCAAAAAAGGAACACCGTTTGGGGCAAAGCGCGAGGGGGCGCAACCAAGGAATCCAGCAAAAAGAACAGAGGCACGCCGTTTGGCGTGCCTCTGTTCTCTTTGGTGGATCCGAGGGGAGTTGAACCCCTGTCCGAAAATCCATTCACAAGACCTTCTCCGTGGACAGTCTATGATTTAAAATTCCCTTCAGGCGGCGATCACAGACAACCTCCGCCCTCCGGTAGCCCTTTTGTGCATGACCGATACAAGTGCGAACTCTCGGTGCATGTTCACCACTACATGACGCTCCAGCCGAGGCCGTGGTACTCCCCGGGGGAACGGGCGCCTAATTAGGCAGCCAGTGCGACGTTTTCGTCAGCGTTTAATTTTAAGGTTTGAGCCTTTTTCGTGATTGCTCGGCACGCCACGCTTATCCTGCTTCAAAATCCCCGTCGAAACCTTTACGGACCCATTTTGAAAACGTCTTTTATTATAGGTCTTTTCTTTGATTTTGTCAAGGGTTAATATTCTTTGTTAGAACTTTTATAGGCACGCTCCATGTCACGCTTGGCATCCGCCTTGGCCATATCGTCACGCTTGTCATACAGCTTTTTGCCGCGGCACAGACCCACCTCCATCTTGACATGCGAGCCGGAAAAATAGAGCGAGAGCGGAATCACCGAAAAGCCCTTTTCCGCCGATTTGCTTGCCAGACGGATGATTTCTTTTTTATGCAAAAGCAGCTTTTTGGGCCGCCTTGGGTCTTTGTTAAAAATATTTCCCTTCTCATAGGGGCTGATATGCACTCCCAGAGCAAAAATCTCGCCGTTTTTGAAGGAACAGTAGGAATCCTTTAGATTGACAGCCCCCTGCCGCAGACTTTTGACCTCGGTGCCGAACAATTCAATCCCCGCCTCTATCTTTTCATCCACAAAATAATCATGCCACGCCTTTTTGTTTTGCGCAATGGTACGTCCCGCCGGTTTTCTGTCCGCCATCGAGCTCACCTCCCTTGATGCTATATGTAAAGTATTGCCAGATTATTCCGCCGCAAACATCGAAGCGCAACGGGAACAGGGACGAAGCTTTCCGGCCGCCGCCGCGCTCTCTATATTTCCCCATAAAAGACGATCCGCGTTTTTGATGTAAGAACAGTTTTTTGCATAGTGCCAAACGCTGCCGCTCGCCGTATAGTAGCAAAGGTCAAACGGCGCCTCTGGCGCCTCTTCTTGCGGGGTTTCTTCTACCGTTTGCTCAGGTGAAGCATTCTTTTCCGCCTCCGCTTTTTGCGCCAACAGCTTCTCGCGGTAGGCTCTCGCCTCTTCGGCGCTCATCAGCTCGCCCGCCGAAAAGTCCTTTCCTCTTCCACAAGCCGCCAAAGCCAACGCGCAAACACCCACGCAAGTGGCCAGCAGCAATTTTTTGATCGATTTTCTCATATTTCCTCCAACAAGCGCTCCAGAATCCCCAAACGGGAGCCGGAAAATTCATACGCGCGCTTATAATCGTCATTTTTGCGGTAGCAGCACTCCAAATCGCCGAACACCTCATACAGCAACACGCCAAAGGTCAGCTCGTCACGGGCAAGCAGACTTTCCAGTGCGGCCTGCGCCCCGACATAGTCCTCTTTTTTCATCAAAAGCAGAGCGGAAAGCCGCTGCGCATACAGGGATGTGGGGTAGCGCCGCATATAAGCCATGGCCATCTCGGCTTGACCGCCCTCCAAAGCCTCCAGCGCCAGCACATATTCCACTAAAAAATCCCCAAGGGCCTTTGCGTTCTCTGTTTCCTCCACATCCAATACATCAGACACCAATGTACCGGAAAGTCCGGATAAATAGCGAAAGCAAACGGCGATCCGTTCACGAAGCCAGGCGGTTTGATAGACGGTTTGCGTGGTGGCCTGATAGGCCCGATCCAATGCGGCAACCGCAAAGCGCAACCGCCCTTTTTCAAAGGCATCCTGCGCCACGCCATACTCACATTCGGCACGGATCAACGACAGCTCGTCATCCTTTTCCTCACCAAGGGCGGCAAGCAAAGAAAGGCACCCGGCATAGTCTTTTTCGGCAAAAGCGCGACGGATATTGCCGATATTGGCCATTTTCCGATAGGAAAATTCATTATCCTCTTCCGCTAACAGATAGCCCACCGGCACATTCAAACGCCGCGCGATATAAATGGCAGTGGGCAGTGACGGCAACGCGGTACCGTGCTCGATACTGCTGAGCATATTACGCGTGATTTGACTGCCCGCAAGGTCTGCCTGCGTCATCAGCTTGGAAAGGCGCAGCCGCTTGATCTTTTCACCAATATTCAAGTTCTCCGCCTCCCTTGCAAAACGTAAATTTAATTTCCCTTATTATATCATAACAAAAAAGAAAAATCAAGAGGTTATCATCATTACAACGCAAAAAACACCCATACGTTGACTTGACAAGGCAAACGCAAATTGTTATACTATCCTTAGTTCATATCAAGGAGGTTCAGTCTATGATCGCAGGATTTGCAGAACGCGAATACACCCCCGCACAGGGTATGGTCCCCGGTCAGATCAAGGTTAACTATGCCAAGGGAAAGCGCACTCCCCTGATGGCACACGTTGCCATAATGGAGAGCAAGGGCGTTGGATCGGTCCTTGTTTCGCTTGATATTTTGTTTGTCAGCGTAGCCTTTGCGACCAAGCTCCGTCGCCGCATCAGCGACTGCACGGGCTATCCCGTGGAGCATATTCTGATTGCCTGCTCCCACACCCACACGGGCTGCGCCATTGACCTTGACTGCTGGGCATTTGAGGGCAAGCCCGAATACCTTGACCCGGTTGAGGAAAAGGTGATGGAGGCCGTAAAAGCCGCCTATGAGAACCGCAGTGAGGTCAAGATGGGCGTTGCCTCCGGCTTTGATGCCCGCTTCAATTTCTGCCGCGATTTTTACACCACCGACGGCTATCTTGTGATGAATCCCGGTCACAAGAACGCAGACAAGCTGGTCAAGCCCTTTGCCGCCGTTGACCACTCTGTCAACGTGATGCGCTTTGACGACCTTGGCGGAAAGCCCCGTTGCTTTGTGATCAACTACGCCAATCATCTAGACACTGGCGGTGGCCCCAAGGAAAAGAGCTTCAGCGCCGACTATGCGGGCTATATGCGCCTTGCCCTGCGGCGCGAATACGGCGAGGATGTGACCGTGCTGTTCCTCAACGGCTGCTGCGCCAACGTCAACCATTACGACTACAAATACGGCTCCGACCGCGTTGGTCACTGCCGCGAGGGCGCGGCCCCCTCTGTTGAGATCGGTGAGGGTCTTGCCGAGACCATTAAAAATATCAATCCTCCCCTTGTGACCGCCGTCGGCGAGCATCACATTCAGGGCAAGAGCCGTATGCATATGACCACCCACAGAACAGCGACCCGCGAGCAGCGCGAATGGGCGGCACAGTATCTGGAAAACGAGATGGATGTTACAAGCGACTCAAATCTGCGCAAAGCGATGCTGGCAAAGCTCTATCTCACCGACCCTGCTGACCTCCCGGCCGCGGTGGATCTGGAGATCCAGACGCTACAGATCGGTCCCTGGACCATTGTTGGCTTGCCGGGCGAGATCTTTTCCGGCATCGGCCTGAAGATCAAGGCCAATTCCCCCTTTGCCAACACCATCGTGGTAGAGCTGGCTAACGGCACTCACGGCTATATGGCACCCGATATGGTACAGGAAAGCGGCTGCTACGAGGGGACCTACAGCAACGTGGCATACACGGGGCACGGCACCGAAAAGGTGCTGGTGGACGGTGCCGCCAATATGCTGAACGCCCTATTTGAGATCGACAATACCGTATCCTTCGGCGGCTTTCGCAACAAGCCCTTATCTCATTAAAGAAAGTGAGAACAGCAATGCACATTTATAAGATCACATCTGACCCTGTGGTGGATTTTGCCGCGGAGGAGCTAAAGAAATATCTGTGGATGATGATACCCGAGGGCGGCGCCATTACCGTGCGCTACGCCCCCGATGCCAAGGAGGGCTTTCGCCTTGGCCTAATGTCGGATTTTGACATCGACACCTCCGAGGCAGACGACCTCACCTTAGACGACATTCTGCACATTGATACCGACGTGAACGGTGGCATCATCGCAGGCTCCAACCCTCGCAGCGTACTGCTTGCCGTTTACCGCTATCTGACCCTGAACGGCTGCCGCTGGCTCTTCCCCGGTATTGACGGTGAGTATATCCCCGTGCAGGATGTTAAGCCCACCAGTTATCACAAAATGGCGGATTGCCGTTACCGCGGGCAATGCAACGAGGGAGCGGAATTTCAGCAAAACATGATCGACACCATCGATTTCACGCCCAAGATCGGCATGAATGTCTATATGCTGGAATTTGACAACCCTAAGGCTTATTACGACTGCTATTACAACCACAAGGGCAATCCCAACCGCGAGCCGGAGCCGATCAATCCCACCATCATCAAGCAATGGAAGCGTCAGTGCGAGGCGGAGATCGCCAAGCGCGGCCTGCAATTTCACGATATGGGCCACGGCTGGACGGCAGAGCCCTTCGGCCTCGACTCCACCAATGGCTGGAAGGCGGACGAGAACGCCAAGATCCCCGAGGGGACGCGCCAATATGTGGCAATGATCGACGGCGAGCGCAAGCTTTACGGCGGCGTGGCACTGAACACCCAGTTCTGTATGTCCAATCCCGAGGCCCGCGACATCGTGGCAAAATATATTGCAAATTACGCAAAAAACCATCAAAACGTGGATTATCTCCATGTGTGGCTGGCAGATGCCACTCACAACCATTGCGAGTGTGACGAATGCCGCAAAAAGACGCCCTCCGATTGGTACGTGATGCTGCTCAACGAGATCGATGAACGGCTTTCCGCCGCAGGGCTTGCCACCCGCATCGTCTTTATCTGCTACACTGACACCACCTGGGCACCCCTGACCGAGCGCATCAAAAACCGTGACCGCTTCTCGTTTATGCTGGCCGCCATCTCCCGCTCCTACGCCGAGCCGGTGCCGATGAAGCCCCAAGACATTCCGCTCAAGCCGTTTGTGCTCAACGCTCGCGGCACAATGCCCCAGACGGTGGATGAATATCTGCTCCATGCCGAGAAATGGCAGGAGGGCGGCCGTTGCCCCTCTATGGTCTACGAATACCACTTCTGGCTACCCCAGTACCGCGACCCCGGTATGATGGACTTCTCCAAGGTCATCTACGACGACATACGCGGCTACAAAGCCAACGGCTTTGGCGGTCTAATTGAGGACGGCTCGCAACGCAGCTACTTCCCCAACGGCTTCAACTACTACGTTTACGCCGCCACGCTGTTTGACACCAACGTGAACTACGAGGAGCTGAAAAAGGACTATTTCACCCACGCCTACGGCGAGATCGCAAACGACGTGATTGATTATCTTTCTGCCGTATCCAAGGCCTTTGACATCAATTATATGATGGTGCGCGCCAGCTCCTCCAGCACCTATAAGGCCCACTTCTACCGCCCTGATCACGTGCCATCCCTGCAAAGCGTACACGAGATCACCGCGAAGATCGCACCGATTCTGGAGGCACATAAGAATATGCCCTATCGCGCGCAAACAGTGGCGGTGCGATTGCTGCAAAAGCATCTGGAATACTGCAACGCGCTCGCCGACATCTGGACGTTAAAGGCACAGGGCAAGGATCGGGAGGCCGTTGATGCCTACAACGCATTCCTTGAAAGCTTTGGCAAATATGAGGTAGAGATCCAGACCTATTTTGATCAGTATATGTTCCACGCCTCCATGTCCCGGTTGATCGTCAAACCCGAAACCTTCTACAACGCAGAGCAATAAAACATCGGATTTTAGCATAAAAAAGCACCACCCGCCAAGGCGGGTGGTGCTTTTTTGCTTGATCTTACAGACCACGCTTGATATAGGTGGTGTGCAGGACCTCGTGAGCCTTGTGGCTGTTCGGCTCGCCAAGGAACTCCTTGTAGATCTTCTTCACATCAGAGCTATCCTGAGACTTGCGCAGATCCATATCAGCGTCTGCCTTATAAAGAACGGCAGCGCGAACGGCACGCAGGTCGATGCTATTGCGAACAGAAGCGGGCTGATAGGGCTGACCGCCACCGTTGACACAACCGCCGGGACAAGCCATGATCTCGATGAACTGAACGTCCACCTCACCGGACTTGACCTTGTTGAGCAGCTCCTTGGCGTTCTTGGTACCGGAAGCGACAGCAACCTTGATCTCCAGATCGCCCAGCTTGTAAGCGGCGAATTTCACGCCTTCAACGCCACGAACCTCGTTGAACTCTACCTGCTCCAGCTTCTTGCCAAGGATCACCTCCGCGGCGTAGCGCAGAGCTGCCTCCATAACGCCGCCGGTAGCGCCAAAGATCACGCCAGCGCCGGAGCCGTTGGAGAAGGGCGCGTCAAACTTCTCGTCCTTCAGGGCCTTGAAGTTGATGCCTGCCTTCTGGATCATGCGACCCAGCTCACGGGTGGTGATCGCAATATCCACATCCGGAACGCCTGCGGCGAACTGATGAGGACGGCCCACCTCGAATTTCTTAGCGGTACAAGGAATAGCGGAAACAAAGACGATGTCCTTGGGGTTCAGACCGTGCTTTTGCGCATAGTAGGTCTTCATCAAAGCGCCAAACATCTGCTGGGGAGACTTGCAAGTAGACAAATTCTCGGTCATTTCCGGGAAGTAGTGCTCGCAGTACTTGATCCAACCGGGCGAGCAGGAGGTGATCATGGGCAGGGCGCCGCCGTTATTCAGACGGCCGATCAGCTCGTTTGCTTCCTCCACAATGGTCAGGTCAGCGGTCACGTTCATATCAAACACGCCGTCAAAGCCAAGGCGACGGATGGCCGCAACCATCTTGCCCTCGCAATCGGTGCCGGGCTCATAGCCAAAGCACTCGCCGATCTGCGCGCGCACAGAGGGAGCGGCGCAGATATACACCTTCTTGGTGGGGTCTGCCAAAGCGGCAAAAACCTTATCCGCATCGTCTCTCTCGTGCAATGCGCCGGTGGGGCAAGCCACGATGCACTGACCGCAGTTGATGCAGGAGGTGGTATTGAGCGGCACATCCATAGCGGTACCGATCACAGTATCAAAGCCACGGTTGTTGGCGCCAATGACGCCAATACCCTGCATATTGCGGCAGGCGGCTACGCAACGGCGGCACAAAATGCACTTGCTGGTGTCACGAATGATGGCGGACGAGGAATCGTCAATCGTGCATTCGGTTTTGGCACCCTGGAAGTGATTTTCGTCAACACCGTACTCACGGCACAGGCGCTGCAACTCACAGGTGGTGGAGCGAACACAGGAGAGGCACTCCTTGTTGTGGTTGGAAACCAACAGCTCCAGGTTCGTCTTACGGGAAGCGGCGATCTTGGGAGAGTTGGTAACCACCTCCATGCCCTCGGTTACAGGATACACGCAGGAGGTGACCATACGGGCCGGCCCCAGGGTATCGCCACGCTTTTCCTGCACCTCAACCAGGCACAGACGGCAAGCGCCGATCTCGTTGATCTCCTTCAAATAACAAAGAGTAGGAATGTCGATACCCGCCTCTTTAGCGGCATCCAGAACGGTAGCGCCCTTGGGGGCAGTAACCGGAATACCATTAATTTTCAAATTTACCATATCCATTTTTCTGGGTCCCCTTTCCTATCACTTAGTAATTGCCTTGAACTTACAAGACTCAACGCAGGCACCGCACTTCACGCACTTCTCGGCGTCGATGGCAAATGCGGCCAGCTTCTTGCCGGGAGCGATGTAATCGGTACGCTGAATAGCGCCCACAGGGCACTTCTTGGCACAAACGCCGCAGCCTAAGCACTTGTCCTTTTCGATCACGAAACGGATCAGCTTCTTGCACACGCCGGCAGGACACTTCTTGTCAACGATGTGAGCGATGTACTCGTCACGGAAGTAACGCAACGTGGAAAGCACAGGGTTGGGTGCCGTCTGGCCAAGGCCGCACAAGGACGCGGATTTGATGTAGTTGGCAAGCTCCTCCATGCGATCCAGGTCTTCCATCTCACCGTTACCGGAAATGATCTTATCCAAAATTTCCAGCAAGCGGCGGGTACCGACACGGCAGGGTGTGCACTTGCCGCAGGACTCGTCTACGGTGAACTCCAGGAAGAACTTGGCAATGTCAACCATGCAGTTATCCTCGTCCATAACGATCAAACCGCCGGAGCCCATCATAGAGCCGATGGCGAGCAGGTTGTCATAGTCGATGGGGGTGTCAATCAGGTGAGCGGGGATGCAGCCGCCGGAAGGGCCGCCGGTCTGGGCAGCCTTGAACTTCTTACCGTTCGGGATGCCGCCGCCGATCTCCTCGATGACCTCACGCAGGGTGGTACCCATCGGAACCTCTACAAGGCCGGTGTTGGTGATCTTACCGCCCAGCGCGAACACCTTGGTGCCCTTGGACTTTTCGGTGCCCATGCCGGCGAACCACTGCGGGCCGTTCAGAATGATCTGAGGAATGTTGGCGTAGGTCTCTACGTTATTGAGCACGGTAGGCTTGCCGAACAGGCCCTTGACCGCCGGGAACGGAGGACGGGGACGGGGCTCGCCGCGATTGCCCTCGATAGAGGTCATCAGAGCAGTCTCCTCGCCGCAAACAAAGGCGCCCGCGCCAAAACGCAACGACATATCAAAGTTGAAGCCGGTGCCCATGATGTTCTCACCCAAAAGACCTGCCTCGCGGGCCTGGTCAATGGCGATCTGCAAACGCTTGATCGCGATGGGGTACTCGGCACGAACGTAAACGTAGCCCTCGTCAGCGCCAATGGCAAAGCCGGCGATAGCCATAGCCTCGATCAGAGAGTGGGGGTCACCCTCCAGAACCGAACGGTCCATAAAGGCACCGGGGTCACCCTCGTCGGCGTTACAAGCAACATACTTCTTGCCGGTGGAGCCCATAGCGAACTTCCATTTCAGACCGGTGGGGAAGCCTGCGCCGCCACGGCCGCGCAGACCGGAGTCGAGCATGCACTGCACCAGCTCGTCACGGGTCATAGAGGTCAGCACCTTGGCAAGAGCCTGATAACCGTCACGGGCGATGTACTCATCAATATTCTCGGGGTCAACCACGCCGCAGTTGTGGAGGGCCACACGCTGCTGCTTTTTATAGAAGGTCATGTCGCTAAGAGAAGTAACGGTGTGATTGCCCTTCTCCTTATACTCCAGACGCTCAACCACCTTGCCGTCGATCAGGTGGGACTTGACGATCTCGGGGATGTCGTCAGTCTTTACCAAGCTATAGAAGGTACCCTCGGGATATACGATCACGATCGGGCCCAACGCGCACAGACCAAAGCAGCCGGTGGTAACGATCTTGATCTCGTCAGCAATGCCCTTTGCGGCAAGCTCGTTTTCCAGAGCGGTGCGCAAAGCGGTAGAACCGGAGGAAGTACAGCCGGTACCGCCACAGATCAGAACATGCTTGCGGATCTTACCGACAACCTCAGCAGAGCCGGTACGCATGGCAACATCATTCAAATGCGCTTCCTTTGCGGCGTTCAACGCCTCAACGCTATTGATTTTCATAAATCTTTTCCTCCTTTTCTCAAGCCTTGTACTTGGCAAGGATGCCGGGAATGTCATGCTCGGTCAGACGGCCGTAAACCTCACCGTTGACCGTAAGCACGGGTGCCAAGCCGCAAGCACCGATGCAACGGGTAGCCTCCAGCGAGAACTTGCCGTCCGCAGAAGTGCTGCCATTGGTAATGCCCAGATCATGCTCGATCGCCTCGATCAGCTCGCCCGCGCCCTTTACGTAGCAAGCGGTGCCAAGGCAAACCGCGATAGCAACCTCGCCATCGGGGTTGAGCTTGAACTGCGCATAGAAAGAAATAATGCCATAGATCTCTTCCTGCGAAACGCCGGTTTCGCGGGCGATGATTTTCTGCACCTCAACGGGAAGGTAGCCGTAGATCTCCTGGGCTTCTTGCAGAATGGGCATCATCTTACCCATGACTCCGTCATATTTTTTGATGACGGCAAGCAGTTTTTCTTCCTGCTCCTTGGTTCCTTGAAATTGCACTGTAGTCAATTTCTTTTTCATCCTGTTGTACCTCCAACAAAAAGAAATTTGGTTCGTTACTTGCGGTCATTGAAAGAACCCGCATTGCTTCTTATTATAACATTATTTTGGGCACTTGTCTATAGGTTTTTTGCTAAAAAAATCGATTTTGACAAAAAAATATCAATATTTTTAAATTTTTTGCTGCCAATACTACCTTTTTCGCTCTTTTTTGACAAAAAAACAGCCGGGATGGCAACAAGCACCATCCCGGCCGATGTATAAAAATACAAATCAAAGCATGCGGCACTCACCATTCGGCAGGATCGGCTCCGGTAACTCTTCGCAGTCAAAACGGTTGCCCTTATCACCAATTTCCTCACGACGGCGGCATTGATCGCACGCTTTCTGATCCGGGCGAAGGTGTTGTCGCAAATCTCTACCCCGCCGTGAATGTTCTGCTTTCTTGCGATGGAAGCACCGTCTGCATCCAACCTCGAAATCGGATTTTTTCACATCAAAAACAGCTGTGCTTCCATAAATCCGGGTCCACAGTCTCGCCCTTTTGAAACAGGTAAGACGTTGCTGTTCCTTACAGGAAGGATAAGATCCCCCCGTCTTCAACGCAGTTACACACTTGGCGACCAGACCGACAGCAATAAAAAGATTTCCCAACAGCTATTTCAGTGGCGAAAGGAGCAAAAAGCTAATTTTCCTCGCTGATATACCAACTCACCGTTCTACACCTGATACGCTTTCTGTCGGCATCCACCTCAACCCAAAGCCATTTCCGCAAAATCGGATATTTCCATCTTTTGAGCAGCACCCCCCGTAATGTCACTTCTCCAGATAATACTCCACGGTAAAAGGCTCTTCGGCGGCATCCTGCATGCGGTACAGCTTCAAGTCACCCGGCTCCAGATAGACGTGCAAGGATTTTTCCGCCTCGCAGATCATGCGCTGCTCGCCGTCCTCTTTGCTGACCTCGTAAACGTGGGAATGCCTTTTCAGCGTCAGCGTCAGCATAGTCGTCTGCTCATAATCGCGGTTGAGCACCATGAGATAGCGATTGCCGTAAGGATCGGTATGCTCGGAGATCGAGGTGCGGGGCACCAATCCGCTTGCCACCAGCTCGCTTTCCTCAAGGGACGTGCGAATCCCCTCCATCGAGGGGTGATCGGGCAGCAGCATGTCGTCGTGGATTACGCGATCACACGTCAGTGCCATGAGGGTATTGCCAAGAGCCAACAGCTCCTCGTTGAGGCGCTTTTGCTCGTCAAAGAACACGCCGCGGCCGCCCGTCGCGGGGTCGACAAAGCCGTTAAACTCGGTGTAGCATTCCAAGCCCTTCACGCCGTAAAGCACGCCGGCATGTGCCATGGCGCGCGCCATATTGAAATGGAAGGTATAGTAGACCAAATGCCACGGAAAGCGCTGTGCCTGATAAGCAAACCACATCGGTATCCCACGCTTCCCTGCCGCGCGTCGCACGATCTCCAGGTCGCTCCACATTGTAGAATTATCAAGCTGGAGCGCGGGGTCGTATTCCTTTTTGCCGATGGGATAGTAGTCAAAGGACATCTGGGCAGGATCCATCGTATCCAGAAAGCGATCAATATAAGGGGCGTAGGCCTTGTCCTCCCAGCGGCACAGCTTATGGTAGTCGGGATTGGCCACGGTATAGGGCAGCACGTCGGGACGCACCTGCTCGCAATAGTCGATCATGCGTCGGGTCTCCTCTAAATGCTCCTGTACGATGGGCTCGTCCCACATACAATAACCCTTGATGCACTTCCATTGCTTGGTATCCTCGATGGCGCCCTTGTAATCGTTGGTCTCACAGAACACGTTCTTGTGCCCCATACCGCCAAAGCGGTGCAGATCCTGAAACAGCACATTGCCGCCAAGACGCTCGGCGGTGCGCACGATGTCCATGGCCAGCTCGGGATAAGCCCAAAGGCAACCGATGATATTAAAGCCCGCGTCCATGCAGGTCTTGACAGCACGGCGGGTCTTTCGGCGCGTCAAATCAGACTGCCCCTCCCACACACTGCTCATAGGGCCCGCGCTGGCGATGGTGAGTATGTAGTTATCCTGCCTCCATACGCGGCGGGGGTTGCCAACGGGGCGGCGGGCGAGTAATTTGTGTTGCATGATACAGTCCTCCAAAACAAATTTTCACACGCTATGTGTCATCTTTGATTTCAACATCATTCTACCACGCCAAAAAGCGTTTTGCAATACGTATTTTTTGATTTTTCAAGTGCGCTTGATCTTTTCGCCTTACATGGCGTTCGGCTCAATCCAGCATGCCGATAGTCTCTCGCATGGTCATGTGTCTGCGTTTTGTCCCAGTTCCTCCTCGAACCCATTTTAATACATTTTCCTTGCGGATTTATTATATCCTCTCGTGCTATAATTTAGATAGCATCGAAAATAAAGTCGCAAATTGATGCAAAACACACAAAAGGAGAAAACGCTATGAAAACAAAGAGAATTGCCATCATTTCCTTCCTGCTTTGTGCATGTATGATCATCGGTCTTGGTTATGCTGCCATTTCCAAGGAGCTGTCTGTTGGCGGTACCCTGCACGCGGGAGCCAGAAGCGACCTCGAGGTATGGTTTGTTGGTGCTGAGATAGACACCGATACCACAAATAACAACTGCACGGTTGCCACCCTTTCCGGCGGCACCGGCGTGACCAAGGCACTGACCGTTAACATGGAGACCACTTCCATGCAGAACGTCGGTGACAAAGCCGTTGCAAAGTTTAAGATCCAGAACCAGGAAACTGTTGCCAACGCCGTACACGCAAAGGTTTACAACCCTGATTTCATTATCAACGGCTCGAACAGCAGCTTCACCAACCCCAGCGACTTCTACGACGTCACCTGGAGCTTCGTGGAGGATACTGTCGGCAACACTGCGCTGGGCGACGCCGACCACGAGGTAACGCTTGCTACCGACAGCAAGACGGTTGAAGACCTCCCCCCGCAGCACTCGGTTTACCTGATCGTTACCGTGACGCTGAAAAAATCCGTCATCGACAGCACCGTCAGCCACGCGGCAAACTTCACCATCACCTTCACCGCAGAGGCGATTGAGGCCGACCACTAATTCGGTTCCGAAAGCACCTATCACATTAAGTCAAAAGGAAGGGAGGTCCTGTCGTGACACGCGATAAGAAGGTTTTATATACACTTGCCGCGGCTACCACGACAGGACTTCTCGCCACTGTACTGTTCAACCGCGGTAGCTGCATACCGATAGCAGCCGTCTTTCTGACGGTGACTGCCGTTGCCGTTTGTCTGTTGGTAAAAAAGCGCCGTGCGCCATCCCTCAACCACAAAACGGTTTTACTGCTTGCGGTGGTGTTTGGCTTACTTTATTTTACAGTCTATTATCTGTCGGGGCTCCGCTTCGGCTTTGTAAAGCCAACGGTTCCGTTCAATCTCCAAACCCTGATACGCAGGATTCTTCCCGCCGCAGCCATTGTCGTGGCATCGGAGCTCATCAGGCGCGTACTGCTCTCGCAGGAAAGGCGTGTGGCAGCCACTCTCGCCTTTGTGATCGGACTTTTGAGTGAGCTGGCGCTCGCAGGGGGCCTTTGGGGCATTACCTACTTCAACGCGCTCATGGACATGCTGGGGCTGACACTCTTCCCTGCCATATCCGCCGGTCTGCTTTGTCAATTTATATCGGCACGGCACGGTGCGCTCCCCTGCGTTGTCTACCGTCTGCTGATCGCGCTTGTTCCCTTTTTTATCCCTGTCACCCCTAATCTACCCGATGCGCTTAAGGCCTTCGTTACCCTCCTGCACCCGCTCCTGCTTCTCTTCTTTCTCCGGGTGCTGTTTGAAAAGCGAGTGCGGCGCGCCACTGCGTCTCCCCACGCCAAGCGCCTGGGCCTCGTTTCGGTTATCGCGGGGCTTGTGCTTGCCACAGGACTGATGGCGCTGGTGTCCTGCCAGTTCCGCTATGGTACCATCGTCATCGCCACCGGCAGTATGACGGGGGACCTGAACGTAGGAGATACCATCATTTACGAGCGCTACAAGGGACAAAGCATTCAAGAGGGGGACATCGTCGTTTTTCAGCGCGATCGCTCCCTTATTGTTCACCGTGTTGTGGAAATTACGCATATCAACGGCCAAACTCGCTATTTTACCAAGGGTGACGCCAACGAAAACCGCGACGTCGGATTTATTGTGAGCAATGACATCGTGGGAATTACCGATTTTAAGATCTCCTATATCGGGTATCCTTCCCTTTGGATGCACCGGATATTTGAGCTCGGATCGTGAGGCAAATCATGTCAGAAAAAGAAAAGAAACGGAGAGCCAGATACCGCAAACGGCGGCGCTTTGCGCTCACCTTGCTGGCCGCACTGCTTGCATTGGTGACGCTTGTGACCGTCAGCTTTGCCGTTGCGCTACACCGATTGAATAAAACACTTTACATCGACTATACCGAAGAAGGCAAGGTAGACTATACGGTCGCCCTGAAGGAAAACGACTTCTACGGTGCCACCACGCTACCCGCAGGGCAATCTTACGTTGCCTCGCTGATTGACGGTGTGATCGCCAACTTCAGCTATGTGCTGCAAACCGAGGCGGAGAATGTGAATTACGAATACTCCTATTGGCTGAATACGCAACTGATCATTACCGACAAAAGCACCGGTGCTGCCATCTACACCCCCACCTTCCCCATCCAGGAAAAACAGACTCTGACGCAAAACAGCACCAAGAAGTTAGTCATCGCGCAGAGTGTGGCACTTGACTACGCACATTATAACGAGGTTGCCGAAAGCTTTATCCAGACCTACGGCCTGTCTAACACAGAAAGCCGCCTGGTTGCGCAGATGCATGTATCGGTTCTCAGCCTTTGTGAGGAGTTCCGTCAGAACGAGCAAAATGAATACGTCGTTACGCTGAGCATTCCGCTGACCGCAAAAACGGTCAACGTAGAGATCTCCTCAACCGTGCCGAACGCCGAAAGCAAGATCATTGCCTGTGAGAACGATTTTAACCGCGACCTGTTCATCGGGGTTATCACCGCCGGCGCGCTGACCGACGCGCTCTTGCTGCTGGCGCTGATTCTGGTGGCTCTGCTGGCCCGCAACAAGGATATTAGTTATTCCATCAAGCGCAAAAGACTGGTGTCCGCCTATCGCTCCTTCATCCAGCAGATCAACAATCCATTTGCCACAAATGGCTATCAGGTGCTCTATGTGGGCTCCTTCCAGGAGATGCTGGAGATCCGTGACACCATCAACTCCCCCGTTTTGATGTACGAAAACGAAGATAAGACCTGCACGCAGTTTATCATTCCCTCCAACATTCATCTTCTTTACATATACGAATTAAAGGTTGCCGATTACGACGAGATCTACGGCACCCCCGCTGCGGAAGAAGCTCCTGTTGCGGAAGAGGCACCCGCTGCGGAAGAAGCTCCTGTTGCGGAAGAAGCGCCTGTTTTAGAAGAAGCGCCTGCCGAGGAAAACGGCAACGCATTTGCCTACGGCCCCAAGTATGATTACAGTTTTGAGGCCCGTCTGGCCCTTGCTGACGATAATACCAGAGACTACTGGCGTGCGATCGTAACCTATGCACGCTCTTTTGGTGTCAAGGTTTCCCGCAGCTGGGGGCGTGAGCGCATTTATCTTGGCAGAAAGCTCTTTGCGATGATCACCTTCAAGGGCAAAAAACTTGCGCTTGCCTTTGCCAAGGACCCTGCAACCTCCAACAGCAAGTACCACGCGATTGATGTGTCGGCCGTAAAAAAATTCAATCGCACACCGTTGCTCATGCGGATTTCCTCTGCAAGAAAGGTAAAATTTGCCACCGAGATCTTAAATGAGCTCTTCACCGCCGCAGGTCTTACCGACAAAAAGGTAGAGGTGAAGGTTGCGGCCGCCAAACAACGCACCAAGGAAAAGCTTATAAGTGCGGGGCTCATTCGACTGAGAGGCTGACAGTCCCCCGATCAAAAAGGAAAGGAGAATACAATTATGAAAAAAATATTTGTTTTTTTCCTTGTTGTTTTCTTCTCCTTTTCTGTGCTTGTGACCGCCTTTGGCTACGCGCAGCTCTCAAACACCTTTACAGTTCGAGGCAGAACCTCAGCCATCATACAGGAGGGTGTGTTCATCTCAAACGTGACTCCCCTTGCGTTGAGCGATGCCACAGAGACGGTCAACGGCTATGCGCAACGCGTCCTGAACACCACGGTATCACTTGGGGACAGTACAGACGCTTCGGTTTCCTACCACGTGGAGTTCTTCAACAACGACACCAAGGATATGGCCTACAACGGTATGACCTATGAGGAGAATGCCTACGATAACCAAAGCATCTCCTTTGCCGTGAGCGACGTGCTGGACGGCACCGTAATACCTGTGGGAGGCACGCTTTCTCTGACCCTAACCCTATCCCGCCGGGCAGAAGCTGCCGAAAACGGGGCGCTCTGCGCGGTGATCGGATTTCAATTTGGTGAGGTGGTCGTATTTGAGGGCGATGACGGATATTTTGAGCCGGGAGAAAACTACAAAAAACTGGTGGGGCAAATTATTTCCAATTCAAACGGCTACGGTCTGAACGACGAGCACAAGGGATACGTGATCCACACCGAAGTCAAGGAGAACGGCACCCTTTACAGCATTGACAAAGTCCAGGGCGGTAACATAGACAAGATGCTGGATGCCATGCAGTCCGCGACCGCAAATATTGACTTTCTCTTTCAATACGTCAGCGATAGCGAGTACATCGTCTACTTCTTCAGCCGAAGCGACGCCATTGTTGGCGAGAATACAACCGTTTACAAGCAATTCTTTCACTTTAACGGCACCGAATGGGTTGCGGGCTCTGCTCTGCTCGGCCACGCCCCCATAAAGGAAATCGTACGCCCCAAAGCGACTGCGATCTCGATTTTGCCTGCCGACTGGGTCGTTGGCGCGCTGCCGCCAAAACAATAAAACAAACCGCCGATGAGGTCTCTTTCGATTCCTCATCGGCTTATTCTTTGTTTTTTACATCCCCAAATTTGGGGACATCATTGGATCAATTTATCCCCGTGTATCCATTAGTTGATACACGGGGCGTTGTTTTCTTTTACAACAACAAAGGCCCCGCAAAAGCGAGGCCTTTGAATTTGCGCAATATACCAATTATCTCTTGGAGAACTGGGGAGCGCGGCGTGCGGCTTTGAGGCCGTACTTCTTTCTTTCCTTCATACGAGGATCGCGGCGCAGGAAGCCGGCAGCCTTGAGGGCAGCGCGGTAGTTGGGGTCAGCCTGCAACAGCGCACGGGCGAGGCCGTGGCGGATAGCGCCTGCCTGGCCGGAGATACCGCCGCCCACAACGGTGGCGATGATGTCGAACTTGCCGGCGGTGCCGGTAGCGCCAAAGGGTTGGTTCACAATGAGCTTGAGCGTCTCAAGGCCAAAATAATCGTCGATGTCGCGGCCGTTGATGGTGATCACACCGGTGCCGGGAACGATACGAACGCGGGCGATGGACTTCTTTCTTCTACCGGTACCGTAGAAGTAGGGCTTTGCACTAGTATACATATCTCTATTTACCGTCCTTTCCGAAATTACAGCTCGATGGGCTTCTGAGCAGCGTGGTTATGCTCAGCACCGGCATAGACCTTCAGACGAGTGAAAGCCTTAGCGCCCAGGGTGTTGTGAGGGAGCATACCCTTCACAGCCAGCTCCATAGCCATCTCGGGGCGGGTTGCCATCAGGGTCTTGTACTGAACTTCTTTCAGACCGCCGATGTAACCGGAATGGTGACGGTAGTACTTCTGCTCCAGCTTTTTGCCGGTCAGAACAGCCTTGTCAGCGTTGATGATGATAACGAATTCACCGCAGTCAACATGAGGGGTGAACTCAGGGCGATGCTTACCGCGCAGAATGTTAGCGGCGGTAACAGCAGTCTTACCAAGAGGCTTGTTAGCGGCGTCAATGACGTACCACTTGCGCTCAATGGTTTCAGCTTTTGCCATAAAAGTGGACATTGCAAATTCCTCCAGATATTATTTTGAAATTTTCGGACTTGCACATTATATCATACCCCCAGTGGCTTGTCAACCCCTTTTTTGAAAAAAATCCGAATATTTTGATTTAGCACCGCAATACCTCTCGTTTTCTCGTTTTTTTGTGTGTTTTCCTCGTTTTTTCTAAATGGCCATACACAAAATTTTTGTGCTATTGAAAAGTAAAACCGCATAGAATGGAAAGAAACGCTTGCTTGGAGGTAAAAACATGAACAATACATATCGCCCCGAGGGGATGCGAATCGCCACCAAAGAAAACAAAGAAGCGCTTTCCTGCCCCGAAGCACTGGAAAAGGCTTACCGGCAAGGGCGCATTTTAGAGGCGCCCGCTTTGCTTTGCGACAATCAAATGCGACTGCATGTTGATCTTGGCTGTATGCGCGGTCTGATCGAGCGGGAGGAGGCCGTCTGGTGTCGCCCGGGTGAGAGCATCAAAGACATTGCTGTCATTACCCGTGTAGGAAAGCCTGTCTCCTTTAAAATTTTAGGCTTTGGTGAGGAAGACGGAGAGCGGATCGCGCTCCTTTCCCGCAAAGCGGCACAAAGCGAGTGCGCTGTCAATTTTCTCTCAAAGCTCACCCCCGGTGACATCATTCCCGCCAAGGTTACGCATCTGGAAAATTATGGCGCTTTTGTCGATATTGGTTGCGGAATTTCCTCGTTGCTATCTATTGATTGCATTTCTGTTTCCCGCATTACCCATCCGCGGGAACGGCTTACCGCCGGCATGCAGATCTTTGTCGCGGTAAAAAGCATGGATACCGAGCTGAAACGAATTTTTGTAACCATGAAGGAGCTGCTTGGCACTTGGGAGGAAAACGCCGCCCGGTTTGAAGCGGGTCAAACGGTAATGGGCCGTGTGCGCAGCATTGAGAGCTACGGCATCTTTGTAGAGCTTGCCCCCAATCTTGCGGGGCTGGCAGAGCTCCGTGGCAGCGTCGGCACACCGATCCGCACCGCGGTGGGTGATCTGGCGGCAGTGTACATCAAAAGCATTCTGCCGGAGCGCATGAAGATCAAGCTGGTGATCATCGACTCTCACGCCGACGCGGAATATCCGGAAGCGCCGCGGTATTTTATTGATCCCGCGAAAACACCCCGCTTGGATTATTGGGAATACTCCCCCGCTTGCAGCTCCCGGCTGATCGAAACCATATTTTAACAAAGAAGGCACAAACGCCAAGTCCGCGTTCGGAGTTGACGGTTGTGCCCTTTTATTATTCGTAAAGTCTGACCTCAAAAATCCGTGCCTCCGGGGCACCGTTGGTGGCCAGCACCCTGACGGTGACGGTGTCACACGAGACCCCGCCCAAGCGAATGCGGCAAAGGCGCTGATAGTTGCCGCGGATCTCCTGCTTTTCCACCACCTGACCGTCAAGGGACAGGATCAGATCAAAATCCTTTACCAGCTCGGCAGGGATGCCCACCAGCTGTTGCTTTTGGCGGCGGGAGGACAGGGTGATCTTTTTCTCTAAATCAAAATTGGAGTCAAAGATCAGCTGCGCTGTCTTTAGCCTTGCGGGGGCGGCAAGCGAAAGCGTCAGTGTCTCTCCGTTTTGCGAAAGCCCCAGGGAGCGCCACGCGTTGCTCTTCTCCCCTACCCGGCGAGAAACGCCGTTGAGCACATTGTTCGCCTCATAACCGTTTTGCGCGCTTGTGGCGGTAACGGTAGCGCCACGTGCCAGATCGGCGGGGTCCCGGTTCAAGCGGCCGGGGAGGTAACAGTCATCCTTGAGCAGGGTCTCTTGCAATTGATCCATCTTCACCTGACGAATATCGTTGCTATCAGCGGCGGCAAGCAGCGCGGCGGCGGTGCCGATGGCTTGACCGCCAATGGCGCAGGTTCCCATGACACGGGCGCTTGCCATAGCCAGCTTACTGGCGCCCATACAGCGGCCGCCGACAAACAGATTGGTAAAGCCCTTCACGCAATAGGAGCGATACGGAATATCATAAGAGCCGGGCACCTCGTAAACGAAGGATGGGATCTGATCAAACTTGAAAAGCCCCACATGGTTATCAATATGCCAACCGCCATAGGCAACCGCGTCCGCAAAGCGGCGCCCTTCCAAGAGGTCGGTCTCGCACAGCATATAATCGCACTCGATGCGGCGGCTTTCCCGTGTGCCGGGGAGCATACCGACCCAGGTCAGCTCAAAATTGTCAGCCCCGTGATCGCCGCCGTTTTTGATATGATCCCAAACGCCGTAAACGGCACGCACCAGCTGATCGCGGATTTCTTCATATTCCTCAATGATATTTTCCTTTTCCCCGGGGATCTCGATCCACCAATAGCCGTAGTCCTGGGCGTAGCCGTCAAAGAGCATGCGGCGCTCCTCTTCGGTGGTGCTATCAAGGATCTCCTTGGGGAGCTCCAACGAGTGCTTGCGGTATTTGAGCTGCTCCTCTGTAAAGCGCATCGCATCCACCGGCGGCACAAAGGGCACCGGATGCCCGCGGTCCGCCGCTTTGAAAAGCAACGTGTTTCCCATACGGTCATTGTTTGCCTTTGTTGGAGCGTGTAGCTCGCCGAATTCGGCTTTTGCCTCACTACCCGTGCGGAAGGTGGCACCCACAAAGGCGGAAAGCGTGCCGTTGCCGGTGCAATCGGCAAAAAAGCGCCCCGAGATAAAGAGACGGCGCTCGGTGGACATTTGATAGGCCTCGATCTCCTTTACCGTTCCCTGCTCGGTCTTTACGCCGAACATGGTGGTATTCAGATAAACGGTAAGGTTCGGCTCTTTTTTGACAGCGTCAAAGAGCACCGCGTCCCAGATAGAAAAATTATAGCTATCATTCACGCGCTTATTGGAAAGCATCAGCTCATGCAAAATGCCGCCCTCGGAAAGATCCGGCTTTTTCATATTGGCTGTGGCACCGCACACATGCATACGAATCTCACTGCTGGCATTGCCGCCAAGCACAGGGCGGTCGTGGATCAGTGCCACGCGGGCGCCGTTTCTTGCCGCCGCCATGGCGGCACAAACGCCGGTCAGGCCGCCGCCGACCACCACAAAATCGTAGTTTTCTCTTGATACGTTTTGCTCAAACATAAAAGACCCTCCTTTTGCGCTCTTACTGGATTTATTGTAACGCAGATCTGCGATGCGGTCAAGAGAAAAGGACAAAAAAGAACGTATGTTCTCTTATTTTTTCAAAAAAACAAACATTTGAAGACTATGTATTGATTTTTGAACAAAGAAGTGCTATAATCAAAAAAAACGAAGGTGAGTGACATGGCAAAACGATATTTGGAAATCCGCCGCGAGATCTGCCGCAGGATCGACAGCGGCGAGTGGCAGGTGGGCTACAAGCTCCCCAAGGAGACCGCGCTTTGCGTGCAGTTTGACGTGGGCAGGACCACGGTGCGTCACGCCCTTTGCGCGCTGGTGGAGGAGGGCAAGCTTCGCCGCGTCAAGGGAACGGGAACCTTCGTCAGTCGTCCGCAAATTCTGGAAAAGACTACCTTTTTCATCCAAAGCTTCGCAAAGGAGCTGAAAAGTCAAGGGCTTTCCTGCCGGACCGAGGTGCTGGAGTGCCGCACCCTGCGCGGTGCGGAAAATGCCGTCTATGCGGCATTACAGCTGCCAAACAACGCGCCCGTATGGAAGCTGCGCCGTCTGCGCTATTCGGATGAGCTGCTGGAAAAGGGCCCCATCACCCTGACCACCTCCTACTTCCCCGAGGAGATCGGCAAGCGGTTGGAGGGATATGATTTTGAGACCACCTCGCTTTACAGCGCCATGCAAGAGATCCGCACCGTGCGCGCGCGCAGCGAAAAAACCGTTTCCGCCACCAAGCTACCCCCAAAGGATTGCCGCTTGCTCTCTGCCGACACCGAGGACCTGTTTTTGACGGTGACCTCTGTTTCCTGCGATCACGCGGGGCGACCCATTGAATACTGCGTCAGCTACTTCCCCGTTGACCGCCACACCTTCCGCCTGCACGTGGTCACCGACGGAGAGGGATGAAAAGAGGATAAGTCATGAGCGCCGAACAAAAAACACACGAAAAAGAATAGAACAAGCCGCTTTGCCATCAAAAGTGATGGTGAAGCGGCTTTTCGGTAGAAATTCTATCGAATTTCATTTTTTATGTGTGTTTTTTTAGTTGCGCTCTCGGCACTCGACGTATATGATACGCCTATCGTACCGAGATCACATCTTCTGCATCTCATGACGCAGCCCTTTTGTCTTTTTATATTTCCTCCACCATCTCGCACACATAGGCGCGATGCCCCGCGGCAAGCAGGGCCGCCTTGGCACGCTCGGCATCCGACGCATCCGCAAAAATGCCCCACACCGAGGGGCCGCTGCCGCTCATCATAGCGGCGCTTGCGCCATAGTCGCACATGGTCTCCTTGATCTCACCCACCACAGGGCGGATCGGCTGGATGACCTCCTCAAACATATTATAAAAATGCGGTTTTGCCTCGGTAAGTATGCCGCTTCGCATAGCCGCAAGAATTGGTAGGAGATGATCGGGCGCGCTCTCACCGCCCTCTTGGAAATTACGGTATTTCCGATCCAGCTCCCCAAAGGCCACCGGCGTAGAAACGCCCTCGCCGCCAATGGCGACCACCAGGGTGCCGCGCAAGCGGTTCTCAATCGGCTCCATCACCTCGCCAATGCCGCGGCAAAGACGGGTGCCGCCCACCACGCAAAAGGGCACGTCGGCACCGATGCCCGCGGCAATCTCGCAGAGCTCCGCCTCGGTAAAACGGCGGCCATCCAGCTCGTTGAGCGCCCTTAGCATGGCCGCCGCGTCAGCGGAACCGCCGCCCATCCCCGCTTGCATGGGGATCTGCTTTTCCAGCTTGACACAAACGCCAAAGGGCATGCCGCTTTTGGCAAAATAAGCCTTGGCCGCGCGGCAGACGAGATTGCTGTCATCGGCGGGCAATACACCGCCGGTATCGAGCGAAATACCCTCTCCCCCGACGCGCTCTACCGACAAGGTATCAGCAAGAGAGACGCTTTGCATCACAGTCACCAAATCGTGATAACCGTTCGGACGCTTCCCCGTCACGGCCAGATATAAATTGATTTTGGCATTTGCCTTCACGCGCAACGCGGCCATAGAAATCTCCTTTATAAAAGTTTTACTTTAATATATCACAAAACTCGTTTTTTTGCAATAAAGCGGCAAAATTTTATTTTTTTTTGGCAATGTGTGATTTTCCACCTTGACGAATTTGAGAAAATGGGTATAATATATATTACATCTTTTATTTTGTCTTTTAACCATTGAACAAGAGCTCGGAGGTAATCATGCCCGAAAAAGAAACCCACCGGGAACAACAACCCGCACCCAAAAAGCCGAAAAAAGGGTGGCAACATATCATCGGCATGGCCTTGGTTGGTATTTTAATCCTACTGCTGTTTGTACACTTCGGCGCGATTAAAAATCCCATCATACGCCTGCTTGGTATCACCACTCCCATCATTATCGGCCTTGTTTTGGCGTATATCCTGAACTTTTTTATGCGCTTTTTTGAGGTTAAGCTATTCAAAAAGATAAAAAAGCGCATGGCAAACCGTATCATTTCGATGATACTTTCTTACCTGCTGCTGATCGCCATTATCGCCGGCATGGTCGCCCTGATCCTGCCCCAGCTGATCAAAAGCGTAGAATCGCTTGGCGCCAATGCCAAAATCTGGGCCGCCGGGGTTCTGAACTCGATCGGCAACCTGCTTGACAAATTGCCCTTTGAGCTCCCTGCCCAGACAAAAGCAACCATTACCTCCTTTTTGGATATTGATGTTTTGCTTGACAAGCTGGTTGGCTTTTTGGAATCCCAGCTGGATAAATTGACCGCGGGCCTGAGCGGCAGTGACGCAAGCGCTTTGAACAACATCAATTTTGGCAACATCTTCTCTACGGTTTGGAGTGTTGTAAAGAACAGCGTTGGCACATTGGCCGACATCATCGTCGGTATCTTCATTTCGGTTTATGTTTTGCTTTCCAAAGAAAGACTGAACGCCGGTTGCCGCCGTGTATTCCGCGCGTTGCTCTCCGACCCGTGGGAAAAGCGCGTGCTTTACTACATCGGTCAGGCACACCGCAAAATCGGTGGCTATCTGATCGGCAAGATGATTGACTCCACGCTGGTGGGTCTTACCTGCATGCTGCTCTTTGTGATCTTTGACATTCCTTTTGCCGTACTGATCGCGGTGATCATCGGCGTCACCGACTTTATCCCCTTCTTTGGCCCCTTTATCGGCGCCATTCCCTCTGGCATCATCATCTTTATTGTTGACCCGCCCAAGGTCCTGCTGTTCGCGCTGCTTATTTTGATCGTACAGCAAATCGACGGCAATATCATTGCCCCTGCCATTCTGGGCGACAGCACCGGCCTTACCTCGCTGGGCGTTATCATCGCCATCACCGTCATGGGTGATCTCTTCGGCATCCCCGGTATGCTGATCGGCGTACCGATCTTTGCCCTGTTTGTGACCATTCTCGATGACTTTGTAAAAAGCCGTCTGCAAGCAAAAGGTCACGATACCGACCTCAAACAATATTACCCAGCCGACGCGTTTATACGCCCACAGGATGAAAAGAAGGACGAAAACACCCTAACACAAAAATTTGTTCGCTGGGTTCGCAGTGTAGAAACCGAACAGGAGGGGGTTGACTACAAGCCCTCAAAACGCCATTCCGTCAGCCGTGCCATCCGCCGCTTCTTCCTGACCATCGGGCGCTTTTTCCACCGGCTCTTTTCGATCAAGCCGATTCCGGAAGACAGAAGCGGTTCGATCTTTTCGGATATTGCCCAAAACGGCATGCGCACCAACCGTCTGTTCTGGCGCACCTTTGGCCTGACGCTGCTTACCCTTGGCATCTATCCCTTCTATTTGGTAGAGGTTATTGCCCAAAGCACCAATATTGCCTGCCGCAGAGACGGAAAGCGAACCTGGGGCGTTGTTCCCTTCCTGCTGCTCTCTGTCTTTACGCTGGGTATTTTCGCGCTGATCTGGCACTGCAAGGTCATTTCCCGTATGCAAAATTATTGCCAGAATAAGGGGACAGCCTGCCGCGTGACACGGCGCTTCTTCCTGTGCTGGTTTATCCTCGGCTTCCCGCTTTTGCTCATCGGCCCGCTGATCGCCATCGCCCGCTTCCTGCGTGGCTTTAGTGAGATGTGCGCCACCTACAACAGCACCCACACCTTCCCGCTCTCCCCTGAAAGCTTCAAATTAGAAGAGCAAATTCTAAAGCAGCCGCGCAAACAGCGCGTGCCTTTGATGGAGCAGATCAACGAGGGTGTTCCGGTGGAGGACATCGAGGAGGAAACCGCGGTCGCGGTGCCTCAAGATACGCAAGCGGATACCGAGTAACAGCTTTCCTACAACGATCGACGACACCATTATCCATTCAACTCAAAAGCCGATCGACCGTGTTCGATCGGCTTTTCACTATCAAGGAGGTATATAACAATGAATGAAAAAGAAAAAACGACCGGCGGCATTTCGGTCAATACCGAAAACATTTTTCCGGTCATCAAAAAGTGGCTGTATTCCGAGAAGGATATTTTTCTGCGCGAGCTTGTTTCCAACGCCACCGATGCTGTGACAAAGCTCAGGCGCTTGGCCTCTTTGGGTGAGATCTCCGCCACCGATACCGCCTACCGCATTGATGTGACGTTGGATAAAGACGCCAAAACCCTGACAGTTGAGGACAACGGCATCGGTATGACCGAAGAGGAGCTGAAAAAATACATTTGCTCGATCGCCCTTTCCGGCGCGGTAGACTTTATTCAAAAATACGAGGGGGAGACTGACGGGGCCAAGAACGGCATCATCGGTCACTTTGGCCTTGGCTTTTATTCCGCTTTTATGGTCAGCGACACCGTAGAGATCTATACCCGCTCCTACACCGGCGCGCCCGCCGTTCATTGGACCTGCTCGGCAGAGGGCGAATACGAGATAGAGGCAGACGATAAAGAAAGCCAGGGCACCGAGGTGGTTCTTCATATTTCAGAGGACGAGGCGGCCTATCTGAACAGCGCTAAAATACAGGAAATGCTGCAAAAATACTGTGCTTTTATGCCTGTGGAGATCTATTTTGATGACGGCACCGAGAAAAAAGAGGATGCAAAAAAGCAGCCGATCAACGACACAACGCCCCTTTGGCAAAAATCCCCCGCCGACTGCACCGAAGAGGAGTACAAGGACTTTTACCGCAAGGTCTTTGCCGATTTCAAGGAGCCCCTTTTCCAGATCCACATCAACGCCGATTATCCGCTGAATTTCAAGGGGATTCTATATTTCCCCCGCATTGCCAGCAATTACGAATCGCTGGAAGGACAGGTCAAGCTGTATTACAATCAGGTTTTTGTGGCCGATAACATCAAAGAGGTGATTCCCGAGTATCTTTTGATGCTAAAGGGTGTGCTGGATTGCCCTGAATTGCCCCTGAATGTTTCCCGCAGCTATTTGCAAACCAACAGCTATGTGGCCAAGGTGAGCGCCCATATCGTCAAAAAGGTAGCCGATAAGCTGCTTGCGATGAACCGTGAGGATCGGGAAGCTTATGAAAAGGTATGGGATGACATCAAAACCTTTGTGGAATATGCCTGTATGCGGGATGAGAAATTCTGGAGCCGCGTCAAGGATGCCCTTTTGCTAAAGCTGACCGACGGCACCCACAAAACCATACAGGATTATCTGGAGGCCGCCAAGGAAAAGCACGAGAACACCGTTTACTACACCACCGACCCCTCTTTGCAAGCCCAATATATCGCCATGTATGCGGCGCAAGGTATTCAAATTGTTTCTTTTGACAGTATGCTGGATACCCAGTTTGCCGCCTTTGCCGAAAGCAAAATGAGCGGAGTGCGGTTTGTGCGCGTGGATGCCGACCTCTCCTCTGCCCTGAAAAATGACACCTCTGCCGCCGACAGCGAGGATCTGCGGGCACTGTTTCGCAAGGTGAGCGAAAACAGCGAATTGACCGTGAAATTTGAGGCGCTAAAGGATGGAGAGGTGCCGGCCATTCTCAACGTCTCGGAGGCCTCACGCCGCATGGAGGATATGATGAGGATGTACCGTATGTCGGGGGGCGAGGAGGCAATGCCCAGCTTCCCCGTTGATACAACCCTGATCGTCAACACCGCCTCTCCCTTGGTAGAAAAAATCAGCGCGATGCAAAAAAGCGACAGCGAAAAAGCGGAGCGCTTCGCCTCCTATCTCTACCGCCTCGCCGTTTTGTCGCAACGCAGATTCAGCGCCGAGGAAACGCAGGAATTTTTAAAAGACAGCTACCGTATTCTAACCGAGCTGGCACAATGAACCGAGAGCATATTCCCGCCGAAAATCTCGCCATATGGCGAGAGGCCGCCGCCGAGAACCGCGCTCTGCGGCATTTGCAGATCACAACGCTGGCCGAACAGGCAAAGGCGCTTTTGCGGGAAGGCGCGACGCAGATTTCCGCGCCTTTGGGGCTTTGCGCCAAAACCGAGATTACGGACGCTTTTTTGCAGGCCATGGCAACTGACGAGCGCATGGCGCTTTGCCGGGCGGTACTGACCGCCTATCCGGACCAGGCCTACCAAGCCCCGCCTGAAACGCCGATACCGGCGCTCCCCCGTGTGGCGCATCTTTCCGGCACTCTCTTTCAAACGGCTTTTGACCGGTTTTCCCGGATTTTGCCCAACGCCCTTTCGCTGCGCCTCTCTTCTCTGAGTGAGCTGTTAGAGGAAACCGCCACCGGCGGGGCGGACTTTGCGATTTTCCCTATTGAGGATACCAAAGGCGCTCATTTCTTGCATTTTTACGAGGAATTTGACCGACTGGAGCTTTCCGCTGTTGCTGGCTGCTCCCTTTCCCCGGAGGAAAATGGGCACAGCAACCGCTTTCTTCTGCTTTCCAAGCAGTACCGGCCGCCGGTATCACCGCTGTGCCAGCCGATTGTTGTCTACCGTCTGCCAAGCGATGATCAGCGCCTGCTATCAGAATTGCTGATCGCCGCCGATCTGGCCGGTCTTAGCTTACGGCGCCTGGATGCGTTGCCCGCCCCCTATCCGGAGGATAGCTTTGCCTATTATCCTGTTTTCAACGCCACCCATGAGGCCGCGACAGTGCTTAACACCTATATCAGCATTTTTATGCCCCGCGCCACTGTGATCGCGCAGTACGCGCAATTTAACTAAGGAGAACGCTATGAAGAAATTCCGTTACATCCCCCGCGGGGTCTGCTCCCGTGCCATTGAAATCGAGCTGGAGGGTGACACCGTTTCCAGTGTACGCTTTGAGGGCGGTTGCGCCGGCAATACGCAGGGGGTAGCCGCTTTGGTGCGAGGCATGACGGTCAAAGAAGCGATCGAGCGCCTTTCCGGCATCCGTTGCGGCTTGAAATCCACTTCCTGCCCCGATCAATTGGCCACCGCCCTGCGGCAAGCCCTGCGACAGGACTGAACAGCAAAGGGGCTGAGTCATGAGCGCCGAACAAAAAACACACGAAAAAGAATAGAACAAGCCGCTTTGCCATCAAAAAAGTGATGGTGAAGCGGCTTTTCGGTAGAAATTCTATCGATTTCTATTTTTTATGTGTGTTTTTTAGTTGCGCTCTCGGCACTCGACGTATATTATACGCCTATCGTACCGAGATCACATCTTCTGCATCTAATAACACGGTCCCTTTTATTGTATTTCCGAGTCGTCTTGCCAAGAGGCATTTTCCTCTTCCAAGCGCAGCTGCTCTTCAATGGCGGCAAAGCGGAGCTTCATGGTGGCCAGTCCCCACGAGAAATAGAACAGCGCCACGGCGAAAGTGACAATGGCCGCAATCAAAAAGACAATTTCCTCTGCCTCGATCAAAAAGACCACGATCATGAAGATGCCAAAAACGGCCTTGGGCAGCTCTCTTTTCAAGCATTGCTTGCGTTCCTCTACCAGCATCACGCGAACGGCCGGCAACAGGATGGTGAAAATGCCCAACACCAGCAAAATGATGTCACCGCGCAGCAGCATCAGCAATACGCCCAGCAGGATCGCTACCAACGACATGCTAAGGCTGATCCACTCCCCACGCCGTTTGATACGCACCAGCGAATAGCAAAAGGAAAAGAAATTGAGCGCGGCAGTCATCAGGCCAACGGCGATCAGCAAAACATCAAACACCTCAGCCGCGTACTCTTTGCCGATCAAAAAGAGAACGCCAAGCAAAATGCCGATCAAAAAGCTTAACGTGAGGCGTATCAGATAATATTTTTTATACGCGCCCAAAGGATTTTCGTATTCCATCAGCTCTTCTCCCCTTCTTCCTTGCGGGTCAAGTATGCCGCGACAGCCGGCACCACCAGGTTTTCAGGATGCTTCCCCGCTTTGATCAATTCCCGCACATGGGTAGAATTGATCTGCTCGTAATCGTCGGCGGCCTGTAAAAAGATGGTAACGGCACGGGGATTGCGAGAAAGGTTCCACTCCGCCATCTTTTCCTCATAGGCCCGGTCCCGCTCGTTGCGGATGCCCTTTACAATGACATCGGCGCCAAGCTGGTCAAACAGATCCACCAAAAGCCCTTCTGACGAAACCACACGGACACGCTCTAAATCCTTGACGGTCAGCTCTGCCATTTCGGTTCGCTCACGCAATGAATGCGCGTAGGTCTTTTGGTCATTGACCATCACCGCGACCACCACCTCGTCGTATAGCGCCAGCGCGCGCTTGACAATATCCAAATGTCCAACAGTCATGGGGTCAAAGCTACCGGGTATCAACGCAAGACTCATAACAGCTCCTCCTTTAGCGTCAGCACGGTAATATGCGCCACGCCATACCGATTTTGTTTGCAGAGTTCAAAAAAGCTTGACAAGACAGCATCGCCGCCAAAAACAGCCTCGGGAGCGCCGCTTTCGGTTACAACAATCCCCTGCTTGCTCAATAACCGCCGATCACGCAGCAGCGTCAGACACTGGGGCAGCAAGCCCGCCGCGTAAGGGGGATCCAAAAAAACAAGATCAAAGGGCGCCCCGCTGTAGCTTTTCAAAAAGGCGATGGCGTCGCTTTGCCGGATCTCGGCACGGTCGCTCAAACGGGTTTTTTCGGCGTTGCGGCGCAAAATTTCTACCGCCTCCCTGGCGCCGTCCACAAAAACGGCACGCTCCGCCCCCCGGCTCAGGGCCTCTAACCCCAATTGCCCGGAACCGGCAAAAAGATCCAATACACGGGCACCGACCGGCTTTTGCTGTAGGATAGAGAAAACCGCTTCCTTGGCACGCTCTGAGGTGGGGCGTGTGGCATCGCCGGGAAGTGTATACAAATGGGTACCTCGGGCGCTGCCCGTAATGATCCGCATCATACCTTCCCCTCCTTCGTTTTATGGAAATAACGGTAAATCTCCTGTGCTAAAACAGGGCCCACACCGGGCACATCGGAAAGAGCCTTTTGACTCGCTTCCCTGATTTTGGCAAGCCCGCCGAAATGCGACAGCAGCAGCTTTGCCTTGGCTTTTCCCACGCCCGGGATTTTTTCTAAAGCGGAGTGGCGCAGCGTGCCGCTTTTGGCACCGCTCATCCGCTGAACAGAATACCGGTGTACTTCCTCCTGGATGCGATAGATCATGGTAAAAACACTACGGTCCTTGGCGATCGAGATCTCCTCGTTTTCGCCGCAAAGGGCACGTGTTTTGTGAAAATCATCCTTGACCATGCCAAACACCGGAATACGCAAGCCCAGATCTTCAAGCAAGCGGCGCGCGGTTGCCACGTGGGCGGTACCGCCATCCAGCAAAATCAAATCCGGTTCTTTACCAAAATCCGCCTCACCCAAATGGGCAAAACGCCGTGCCAACGCCTCTTTCATAGAGGCGTAATCGTCGGTTCCCTCTACGCTTTTTATACGAAAGGTCCGATAATCACTTTTTTTGAACCTGCCGTTCTCATACACGATCATGCCGCAGGTTTTATGCTCACTGCCCAAATTGGAAATGTCATAGCTCTCGATCCGCTGGGGGAGCGTTTCTAAGGCCAGCAAATGGGCCAGGCGCACCAGTGTTTCATCGCTTTTTTCGTTTTCACGGCGCTCTGCCTGCAATTTTTCAGCGGCGTTTTCTACCGCCAAGAGACATCTGGTGTGCCGATCGCCGCGGCGCGGCGTATAAATCCGCACCTTTCGGCCGGCCATTTCTCCCAGTGACTGCGCCAGCACCGCAACATCCTCTTGCTCTGCGTCAAAGGAAAGCAACACACGGGGCGGAATATCCTCACGGTGGCGATAATGGTCATAAACATAGGAAAGCAGGCTTTCCGCGTCTAAAATCTCATCCGCGCCAAACACCGTCTCATATTTATCTATAAGCGCGCCCTCACGAATATAGAACACCGCGACAGCGGCACCGTAATCGTCACGGTAAAATCCAAAAACATCCTCACTCACATCGGGCGCCGCCAACACCTTTTGCTTTTGTGACAGCTTTTCCAAAGCGAAAAGGCGGTCACGGTAGACGGCCGCTTTTTCAAAGCGCTCCTCCGCCGCCGCTTTTTCCATCTCTTCACGCACACGGGCACGGACGGTAGCAGTCTCACCCCGCAAGATCTCAACGGCATCGCGGATCAGCTCGGCATATTCCGCTTCGCTGACCGTACCGGTGCAAACACCGCAGCATTGCCCTAACTGATGGTAAAGACAGGGGCGCTCTTTGCCGATCTCCTTGGGAAAACGGCGGGAGCAGGTGGGCAAGCGCAGGGTTTTTTGCAGGGTGCGCAATATACCGCCTGCCACAAAGGCACCGGAATAGGGGCCGAAATAGCGCCCCTTATCCGCCTTGCGGGTGCGTGTAAATTCCAACCGGGGATACGCCTCGGCCGTGATTTTAATATAGGGATAGGACTTTGCATCCTTTAAACGGATATTGTATTTGGGCGTATGCTGCTTGATCAGGGTGTTTTCCAGCGCCAACGCCTCGATCTCGGTACTGCAAAGAAAATATTCAAAATCATGCACATTTGCCACCATACGGGCGGTCTTGATCTGCTTGCTATTGTTTTGAAAATACTGTGAGACACGGTTTTTCAGTTTGCGGGATTTGCCCACGTAAATAATTTTCCCCTCTTGGTCCTTCATCAAATAAACACCCGGGGTTAGGGGAAGGCTGTTTGCCTTTTCCAACAATTTTTTCAATTTTTCTTCTTTTAGCAACAATCCCACCCCCCAAAAAAGGGCGCCTTTTCCAAAGGCGCCCAAATTGATACGGTCTTTCCGCTTGATTATTCCTGAAAACCGGTATTCACCAAAGCCTCAAGACCATCCAGAGCATCGGTTTCATCTGCTCCGTCCGCGATCAGCTTAATGGTCATACCCTGCGCAATTCCCAAAGAAAGCACACCCAGAAGGCTTTTGGCATTAACCTTGCGATCATCCTTCTCTACCCACACAGAGCTCTTGTAGGCATTTGCCTTTTGGATAAAGAAGGTTGCGGGACGAGCATGGAGTCCGATCGTATTGGTAATGGTCACTTCGCGAGTAATCATAGTCAAACGCTCCATTTCTTTCGATTTTCCTGCCATAAAGCAGACACACGTATATAGCAATAGTATACCAAATTCGGGTGAGGAAATCAATGGGCAGTTTTTTCGTATTTTAGACGAATTCTGACGCTTTATCTGTCTATTTTAGACAAAATCAAGCAGTCTTTTCAATACCTGTAACACAGATATTGAGGTCGGCGGTTTCGGTAAAGGCGGCAATGGTCTGATTGATGGCAATGTGCGTCTTGCCCTCCAGCAAAAAGGCGCCGTCATGCACAATACCGCGGCAGACCAAACTACCGGTCACATCCTGTAAACGCTCATAGGCGTCTTCCGGATAACGCGCAACCACCGTTTCCCCTTTGCTATTTTGCAAATACTCGGTAGCCGGGCGGGCGGCCACCTGTACCGACAGAGTGCCAAGCGATATTCTGCTTCCGTTTTCCTCTAAATAGAACTCTGTGCCCTGCACCAAAAGATCCGCGGTGGTACTGCGTAGCTTTTGCACCTCAAAGGTAACGACATATTCTTCCATCGCCTCGCCCGCGTCAAACAGCCTTTGCAAATTTCCACGCTGCCAAATACCCACAATACAAAGAACCGCGAGCAAAATCAAAATGGCGTCAAAAACATTGAAACGGAAGCTGGAGGAGGCCTTCTTTTTTTCTTCTGCGTTCATTTTTTCTCCTCCTTACTTGGTTTCCAATCCGACGCAAACGCCGGTATCGGTATAATTGCGGAAGACAAGATCAAAGCTGCGACCTACCGCAATGCGGGAATCCCCCACAGTGTAGCCGACACCCTTCTCGTAATCCGCCTCCACGGTCAGCGTTACCGTCACCGTCATCAATCCGGAATCCTCCGGATAGGTAACCTTTTCTACAACAAAGGCACCCAAATCCTCGTCTATTTTATCCGACGGAAGACGCGAATACACCTCATAATCACGGTTATTGATGGCAGTCACAGTACCGATCACCGCGCCGGTCTTTCGATCTGTTACGGTGTCACCCACCTGCAACGCGGCAAGCGAGCCCTGATCCACCCCGGCAATCTCTACCGTGTAGGTGATCTGCTGTCTTTGCGCTTTATCGTTATCAAACACCGACCAAGGGGTCAGTAATGAAATCAGAAAGATCACGGCTACCACAATAACAGCCAACAGCAACAGGTCTACCAGCAAAAACAGCCAACGCCGACTGTTCGCTTGTTTGGGCTCCTTTTCTTCCTGCTGCGCGCGGCGGCGCTTGCGTTCTGCCTTTTCCGGCTGTTGCGCCTCATTTTTTCGATTCATATAAAAAACCTCCTCGGGAATTGATCTCTGTTTGATTATCCGTAATACTCTATTTCCGCTTCGCTACCGTCCTCCGCTTGCTCGACAACCACCTCTCTGGAGCGCTCATAACGCGCCAAAGCGACGATCAATGCCGACGCCACGAAAAAGACCAAAAGCGCCGCAGGATCATACCAAGCATAGCGGAAAATGCTTATGAGCAACACGCCTGTCAGCATGACCACACCGGTCACAGAAACCAGCCGTACCGCTTGATCGGTGCTTTTGCGCATCAAAGAGAAACAGTTTTGATAGAAGAGGAAGAAGAACGCGGCGGGCAGTAGGATGCCCAGCACGCCCCCTTCCATGAGCGAATAGAGCCAAAAATTGAGCGAGCGCGCCACCTCCCGCGACGGCAGCGAGGTGTATAGCAAGCAAAATTCCTCAATGCCGCCACTTCCCACGCCAAAAAACAGACGTGAGATACCCGCTCCACGGGAAAACAGGCCGCTACCCTTTTCAAAAAAGAATTTGCCTGCCAGGTTCCCCGCCGAAACGGTACGGCTGACAGTGATACCGGAGCCGGAACGCAAGGTGCCAAAGAACCGCTCTTTCGCATGGGGGGGCAAGGTACCGATCACCGACAAGAAAAGGCCGCTACCGATCAACACAAAGGGGAAGGAGTAGCGTTGATAGAGCAAAAGGAAGGCCAGCAGCATCACGATGATGGCAATCATGGCGCTATGCACCCATGTCAGCACGCTTGCTGTCACAATGGCCAGCAGTGCCAGGCCGGTGAAAACACGGTCGGCATGCCGAGAGGTGATGAAAGCAACCAACGCAAACGGGAAGGCTACCACCAAATAATAGGCGAAGGTGGTTTGATCGGCAAAGCCGGCAGAAACCGACGCACTGTATGCCGAAAGCGAGAAAGCGCCGGCCTTTAGGGCCGCTAACAGGAACTGCGCAATACCGGTCAGCGCCGCCATCATGGCTGAGATCACCAAAGCGGTGCGGCAGCGCCGCAACCAGTTGGGCGTGGCAATCACATTTACTACAAGGAAATAGAAGCCGACACACAAGGCGGAAAGCAACGCTTTTTTCCAAGCCGAGGCTCCTGCCACCGAAACGCCGGACAGCAGAAAATAAATCACCATCAACAGCACCGGCAGATCCTGCGCCTCCATATGGAACGCGCGCTTGCCCCGCAACAGCTTACCGAAATAGGAAATCAAGGGCAACGCCGCGACCAGAAATAGCCAGCGCTCGCTATTGGGCAAAAAGCCGGCAAAGGGCAGGAACAACAGCAAAATCACCACACCGGATTCGGGGATGGAAAGCACCAGGTAGAACAGCAAAAAAGCAATCAGCGCCGCCAGGAGATAAAAGGGGGAGGTCAAGGCGCTGACAGCGCCCACCGCCATGCCCAGGGGCACAGCGATCATATAGCCCTGCCTGCCTTCCCGCGCGATGCGGCTCACCGCCTCTTCCGGCACGCCAAACAGCGGCACTAATATTCTACGGAAGAAAAAGCCGTTGGAGAGAGCATAGCCAAGAGACACATCCGAAAACAGCATCAAAACACCGATAACCAGCATACCGGTACCGCTGAACAAATGAAAAATTTCAACGCCGTGGCTTTGCCAAACCACCGAAAAAAGCCAGTACATAACGGCGGAATAGGCGCCGGCTGTTACGAAAAAGGCGCCGAAGGTACGCAGACTATACCGGCAAAAACGCAGTAGCAGGCCGGAGCACGCGCGGTTGATCAAGCTGTGATTCATCGCCAGCGCGATATGCCGCCGCAGGGTGCGGCGAACCCTCCCCCTCCCTGCTCTGGCGGCCGTGGCCAGCCGGCCGGTGCCGGAATGGCGGAACAAACGGTCGGTTGCGCAATAGGAGGTGAACAGGCGGCCGATAAAGCCGACCTCGATGGCGCCGTAAACCCAATTGGTGATATAGACGAAAAAGCGCACAATATAGCTATCCTGCCATCTTTGCTTGCGAATTTTCATGCCATCAACCTCCTTTCATCTTCTTTTACTCTTGCTGTTTTTCCAGTAATTCGGGGCGCAATTTTCTGGTCACCGCCAAGGACTGCTCCTCCCGCCATTTATCAATATTGGCGTGATGTCCGGAAAGCAACACCTCCGGCACGGTTTTGCCAAGAAATTCTACCGGGCGGGTATACTGGGGATACTCCAACAAGCCGCCGGAAAAGCTTTCCTTTTCGTAGCATTCCGGATCCGCCAAAACGCCTTCCACAAGGCGGGCGACTGCATCCACCAAAATACAGGCGGGCAATTCGCCGCCGGTCAAAACAAAATCGCCGATCGAGATCTCCTCGTCAACAATCTCCTCAATAATACGGGCATCCACACCCTCATAGTGTCCGCAAAGGATCACCAAATGGTCATACTGTGCCAGCTCCCTTGCCTTTTCCTGGTTCAGTACCCTCCCCCTTGGGGACATATAAACCACATGCCGCTTTTCTGCCGCCGGATACCCCGCAAGAATTGCCTGATAGCAATCATAAATGGGGGGCGCCATCATCAGCATCCCCTTGCCGCCGCCATAGGGAGTGTCATCTACCCGGCGGTGCTTGTCTTTGGAATAGTCCCGAATATTGTGGGAGCAAACGGTAATGGCGCCGCTTTTTTGCGCCCGGCCGATGATGCTTTCCCCCAAAACGTGATCAACAAAATCCGGGAATAAGGTCATAATATCA
This sequence comes from Oscillospiraceae bacterium, assembly GCA_015065215.1. Taxonomy (GTDB): domain Bacteria; phylum Bacillota; class Clostridia; order Oscillospirales; family CAG-272; genus Firm-07. Next base: position 38,134 of record SVQT01000014.1, read on the forward strand.
AAGCGCATTAGTCGAACATCCCTTCAATCGGGGTCAAAAAGATCCCCTCGTTTTCATCCACACGCTGCACAAAGGCGGGTACCACCGGCACCATCGCCTCCCCTTTCTCGGTGCGAATGACATAAATATCGGTAGCGCCGGGGTGAATCACGTCACTAAGAACCCCCAATTGCGCCCCGGTAACGGCATGATAGACCTTCATGCCCTTCATTTCAGCAATCAGCAAAGCCCCCTCGGGAATGCGCAGATCATTACGGTCGGCATACAGCACCTGTCCCCGCAGGGCCTGTGCCGCTTCCATGCTATCCACGCCCTCAAGCTCAGCGCAAACAAAGCGACCGCTGAGCACGGCGGCGCTTTTGATCTTCAAAGGACGCAGCGCGCCGTTCTCACGCAAATAGACCACCGGCAACGCGGTAAAAATCGCGGGGCTGTCACACCAGGGCTCCAGCTTCACGCCGCCGTGGCATCCGTGGGTATTGATGATCTTTCCGCATTCGGGGTAGGTGATCCTTGCCATAGCGCCTCCTTTGCCGTTCGGGCACACTTATAATGATAATTATTATAAGTATAACACATATTCTTATTTTTTTCAACCGTTTGCTCCATTTTTTTGAAAATTCTGTCTCTTTTGCCAGTTTTTTGAAAATTTACAATTTAGGGCTTGTAAATTCCCCGCAAATACAGTATAATAGTTATATTACGTTTATTTTGGAGGATCGTTTCAATGAATGCAATATGGATCATTGTGCTGGTCGCGCTCGGCGCCATGTTTATCTTTTCTATGCGCTCGTCGAAAAAAAGGGAGCGTGAGGAAGCCGAAATGCGCAACAGCCTGTCTGTTGGCGATGAAATCACCACGATCGGCGGTATCATCGGCAAAATTGTGAGTGTAAAGGATGAGACAATGGTGATTGAGACCACCCGTGATCATACACGTATCCGTTTGCTCAAATCCGCGGTTCGTTCTGTGGATGTTCCCGCAAACGCCAAGCGGGTCTCCGCCGCCGACAAGCCGGCAGATGCCCCCGCTGAAAAGAAGGAAGCGGCCACTGACAAGAAGGTCGCCCCCGCGGAGATGAAGGAAGAAAACAAACCGGTTAAGGAAAAGAAAAACAAAAAGGCTGCCCAGAACACCGAGGCTGCCGCCGAAGCCGAAGAAAAGACCGACGAAACCAACGCGTAAATTGGACTAAAAACAGATCCCTTTTCATAGAATGTACCAAATCACACGCAAAAGGAGATCTGACCATGCTACGAAACCCCAAAAAAGCAGCAAGAAGGCATCGCCCGGCAAAAGAAAAAGCAGGCGTTCCAACCCTGAGCACTACTGTAAAATGCGTTCTTTGCGCATTCCCCATTACAGTTGGCGTGGGCTTGCTGCTTCTTGTTTTAGCTACCGCGCTCCTGCTTTTGACCAAAGACCCTGACCGCTATCACACGGTAACCGCGCTGATCCTGCTTTATTTGACCGCTTTTATCGGCGGGGCCATCGCCACCGCCTTTTGCCGCCGGCGCTTTGCTTTGTTTTGCGGCTTTGGTGAGGCGCTGTTGTGGATTTTGCTACTGACCTTAATGGGCTTTTGCCTTCCCCACGCCTGGCGGCATGACACCGCCTGGAGCATCGCTTTGTTAGAGCGCTTACTGCTATTGCCCGCTTCACTGGCCGGTGCCTTTTTTGCGGCAAGGCAAAAAAAGAGAAGGCGGCGTTAAACGACTGAAAGGAAGATGAAAGATGCTGATCTTATTTCGACACCGCGCCAAAAAATATGCCTATGACACGGTATGCGGTTCCCTGACCGCGCTTTCCGCCCTGGACTATCGTATATTGGAGGCCACCCAGCCGCCAATGGCGCAAGCATGCCCCACCGCACTGCGCTACGAGCTGGCCAAATACGATTCGGCCGATGTAGAGGAGCATTATGAGGCGCTTTACAAAAAGGCCGCAGACGGGGTGATTTTTGCCCCCGAAAACGGCTTGCTCCGCACACCGGATGCCGATGACGAAACCGCCCGCGCGGCCTTACTTGCCGCCGCCGAAAGGCTCACCGCTCCGGTGACGCCCGTTGGGGCAAGCGCCGACCTGGCCAAAGAAATTTTAGCCCCAAAAGGGCTACTGGCATAACCAGAAGGCTGTGCCGCTGCGCGTTTTTGGCATGCTGATTTTGGCCCATTGCCGCCACCGTCGCACGCGAAACGCGCGCAAGCCAACAGATTTATATTACCGTCAAAGACGCTGCGTCCGCAATATGAACATTCGCCGCCTCACCGTGACAGCCCTTTTTTTCACGGATCCAAAGAATACGCATATACTGCTGATAAAGTTCTTTTTTGGGAGACGGGCAGGCTATGAACAAGATCTTGGTAGATGGGGGCAAGCGCCTCTCGGGAGATGTGATCATTGGCGGCAGCAAAAACGCGGCATTGCCGATCCTGTTTGGCGGTATTGTGACAGGGGGAACATGTGTTTTTTCCGGACTGCCGCGGGTGAGCGATGTGTTGCGCACCCTGGAGATCTTGAAATGCTTGGGCGCCCGGATCTGCTTTCTTTCGGGCGGCGATGTGCGGGTGGATTACAGCACTGTTCGCAGCTGCGCTCCGCCGGCGCACTTGTGCTCCAGCATACGGGGCTCTACCTATTTATTGGGAGCCATGCTGACAAGATTTGGGAGAGCTGAATTACCCGGCGCCGGCGGATGCGATTTTGGCTCTCGCCCCATTGATCAGCATTTGATGGGATTTGAACGCATGGGGGCGGTGGCGCGAAGCCGCGGAGAACGTGTATTGATAGAAGCGCCAAGCGGACTTTACGGCGCCCCGATCGCTTTGTCTATGCCCTCGGTAGGGGCAACCGCCAATTTGATGATTGCCGCCACGCTCGCGAAGGGAGAGACGGTGATTGAAAATGCCGCGGCGGAACCGCATGTTAAGGCTCTGGCTGATTTTTTGATCTGCGCGGGGGCAAGGATCAGCGGCGTTGGCAGCGACAGGATCACCGTCGTCGGCGTATCCGAATTGCACGGCGCGCGTAATCGGATCATTCCGGATATGATCGAGGCGGGGACCTATCTTTGCGCCGGTGTGGCCTGTGGGGGACCGGTTCGGGTGTCGCCGGTATGTCCCGATCATTTGGGCGCTTTGTTAGACGCTTTCACCGCAATGGGG
>SVQT01000069.1 GCA_015065215.1 Oscillospiraceae bacterium
AAAGGTAACCTCGATCTGAGGGACGCCGCGGGGCGCGGGGGGGATACCGTCCAGATTGAAGCGGCCAAGCGTGGTATTGCCAGCAGCCATCTCGCGCTCACCCTGCAATACATGGATCTCAACAGAGGTCTGGTTGTCAGCGGCGGTGGAGTAAACCTGGCTCTTCTTTACCGGGATGGTTGTATTACGGTCAATGATGCGGTTGAACACGCCGCCCAAGGTCTCGATACCAAGCGACAGGGGGGTTACGTCAAGGAGAAGCAGATCGGTCTTGTCACCACCCAGTACACCGCCCTGAATGGCCGCGCCAAGCGCCACGCACTCGTCGGGATTGATGCCCTTGAAGGGCTCCTTGCCGATAAACTTCTTCACAGCCTCCTGCACAGCAGGAATACGAGTAGAGCCACCGACCAACAAAACCTTATCAATCTCAGAAACAGATTTGCCTGCGTCAGCCAAAGCCTTGCGGGTGGGCTCCATAGAGCGATCCACCAGATCGGCGGTGATGCGGTCAAATTCGGCGCGGGTCAGGGTCGCCTCAAAGTGCAAGGGACCCGCGGCGGTTGCGGTAATGAAGGGCAGGTTGATGTTAGAAGAGGTCATGCCGGAAAGCTCGATCTTTGCCTTCTCAGCGGCATCCTTCAATCTCTGCAAAACCATCTTATCGTTGCGCAGATCGACACCGTTCTCCTTCTGGAACTGATCTGCCATCCAGTCGATGATGCGCTGGTCAAAGTCATCGCCGCCAAGGCGGGTATCGCCATTGGTTGCCAATACCTCAAACACACCGTCCGAGATCTCCAAAATCGACACGTCAAAGGTGCCGCCGCCAAGGTCAAATACCATAATGGTCTGATCCTTGTCGTTCTCTTTATCCATACCATAAGCCAAAGCGGCGGCGGTGGGCTCGTTGATGATACGCTTTACATCCAGGCCGGCGATTTTGCCCGCGTCCTTGGTGGCCTGACGCTGCGCGTCAGAGAAGTAGGCGGGAACCGTGATAACAGCCTCGGTGACAGTGGTGCCAAGGAATGCTTCGGCGTCAGCCTTCAGCTTTTGCAAAATCATAGCGGAAATTTCCTGAGGAGTGTAATCCTTGCCGTCAATACCTACCTTGTGCGCGGTGCCCATGTGGCGCTTGATCGAGATGACAGTGCGATCAGGGTTGGTGATGCTCTGGCGCTTTGCCACCTGACCGATCATACGCTCACCAGTCTTGGAGAAAGCGACCACAGAAGGGGTTGTGCGCGCGCCTTCCGGATTCGGAATAACCTTAGGCTCGCCGCCCTCATAAACAGCAACGCAAGAGTTGGTTGTGCCCAAGTCAATACCAATAATTTTTCCCATAATTCAAATTCCTCCTGAAGAATATATCTTCTAAAATAATTATTTTCTGTTTGTGTTTAATTTGCGACCTTTACCATGGCGTAACGCAAAATGCGGTCGCCCTTCCGATAGCCCTTTTGCAGGACCTCAACGATCTCGCTTTCGCCATAAGCCTCGTCATCAATATGAAGCACCGCGTTATGGAGCTGGGGATCAAAGGTTTGGCCCAGCGCCTCAATCTCGGTGACACCCAGCTTTTGCAGGGTTTCTTCTACACTTTTTAGGATCATAGCAACGCCCTTGGCAACACTTTCTCCATCGCTGAACTGCGCGGCTCGCTCCAAATTATCCACAACCGGGAACAGAGCTGCAAGCGCGGCGGCGTAAGCATCACCGTAAATCCGCTCCTGCTCCTGAGCGCTGCGGCGACGGAAGTTCTCATACTCCGCGGCAAGGCGAAGATAGCGGTCATTGAGGTCGGCCAATTCCGCTTCTTTTTCAGAAGCTCGCTTCTCAGCCTCGGCAACCTCTGCCTCTAATTTGCGAAGCTTCTTTTTGCTTTCCTTCTCTTTACCGTTGCGGTTGATCACCTCCGCCTCGGCAAGAACATCCTCCATTTCCGGCGCTTCCTGCGCGGGGGTGGTTTCCTCTTTTATCATATCATCTGTCATGATTGTCTCCTTTATCGTTGTGTTTTGATTCACTTAAAAGCTGTGTTATGTTGCCGCCCAAATTATCCAGCGTAGCAAGCACCTTGGCGTAATCCATACGCAAAGGACCAATCACGCCAATGGCGCCAACTGTTTTGCCGTTATTTTTAATGGGTTTAAAGACCACGGTAGAGTTGTTGATCACCTTAACCGAGCTCTCTGAGCCGATCACAACGCTGACACGGTCGCTTTCGGTATCCGACACCAGATCCAGAATGGCATCCTTTCTCTCAAAAGCGCCCAACAGCTCACCAAGCCCCTCGCTATCCGCAAATTCCGGATATTGCAGCAACCGGTCAAGTCCGCTGACCTTCAGCTCACCGCCGTCCAGCTCGCCAAGCACTTCATAAACGCTTTTCATGACAGTGTTCACCAAAACGCTGTCCCCCGCCATGCGGTTTTCCAATCCGATCATGATGGGTAGCGTGATTTCTTGGGCATCCTTGTCGGCTACAAGCTCATTGAGCGCTTCTGACAGGTTGGAAAGTCTTTTGGTATCAATCTCACTGTCGGTGATGATGTTGCGGGTTTTGACAGATCCGTCAGACGCGACAAGAATCAAAATAAAGCTGCGGCTGTCGATCAAAGCCGTTTCAAAACGTTTGACCGTGACCGAACGGGATCTTGGCTTCAAGGCAAAGCCGGTATAGTTCGTGAGCGAAGTGGCCACTTTCGAAGCATTGTCCAAAATGCGGTCCAGCTCCGCTATTTTGATTTTCATCAATTGGTCAATTTGGGCAATCTCTTTGGCTGTCATGGCGTATTCTTCCAGCAATGCGTCCACATAAAAGCGGTAACCCTGCTTACTTGGCACTCGCCCGGCCGAAGTGTGAGGCTGCTCTAAAAAACCCATGCCCTCCAATTCAGCCATTTCATTGCGAATGGTCGCGGAGGAGCAGGCCAACTGCTTGCTTTCTAATATATACTTAGAGCCGACCGGTTCGCCGCCTTGTATATGTGCTTCAACAATTGCCTTTAAAATCTGCTTTTTTCGATCGCTAAGCCCATCTACCCGCTTACTCACAAGCAATGCCTCCTTTCGGTTTTTTAGCACTCATGAACGCAAAGTGCTAAATTCACATTAAAAATATAGCACGATTGTTCCCTCTTGTCAATATTTTTTGCACATTTTTTTAAAATTCTTGCCCAAACACGCCCCCTGCAATCAAAAACGCTTTTCACCAACACCGTTCCCCGTGCGGCATTGGTATTTGCGTTGACAAATTTCACGTTGACAAATTCCGCCTTTTTTCTCTTTACAGATAGCATTTTTTATGGTATAATGTTTTTATTTGTGGGCGTAAAACTTTTCAAAATTTGGCGCTAACATATTGACAATCCGGCAAAAAAGTGGTAATATAGTTTTGAAAACCACATATTACGGTTTTTAAAGATCGGAGGGCGTATGGCGAAGAAAGAAAAAGCGGTCAAAGCAAAAGAACCGTCGGTGATCTATTATCAAGATGAATTAACCGACGAATTCTCTACCGCTCAGATCACGCCAAAAGTCATCGATGGTAACTATCGGTATGATCGCAGCAAGGGGATACACGGCCTCCTTCGTTTCTTTTGGTACGGTCTCATAGCTCCCCTACCTGCATTTCTTTACCGAAAGTTGAAATTCCGGCACAAAATTCTTGGCCGCGAGAAATTAAAAAAACACAAAAAAGAGGCCATTTTTTTGTTTGGCAATCATACGCAACCCATCGGTGACGCGGTGATCCCCTCTTTTATCCGCTATCCCGCCTATATTATCGTGCACCCCAACAATGTTTCTATGCCCTGTCTTGGGCGCATTAACCCCTATTTGGGCGCGCTCCCCTTGCCTGACGATATGGGGGCCGCCAAAAATTTTGTGGCAACCATAAAGAAAAAGGTAGAAAAGAAGCGGGCGATCTTTATTTATCCGGAGGCCCATATCTGGCCCTATTATACCGGCATCCGCCCTTTTGGTGCCGAGTCGTTCCAGTATCCCGTAAAATACGGCACGCCCGTTTATGCCTTTACCAACACCTATCAAAAACGGCGCTTTTCTCATAAACCTCGCATCCTCACCTATATTGACGGCCCTTTTTATCCCGACACCGCCCTCCCCCCGCGGGCAAGGCGAGAGCAATTACGCAACGAGGTTTATAACGCCATGACCGAACGCAGCAAGCTTTCGGATTGCGTGGTCATCGAATACAAAAAAGCCGAAGAGGAAACGATATGATCAATATTATGTTTTGCGGTAACCACGGTGTATTTGACGGCATGTTGACCTGTGCCCTGTCCATTTTTCACCGTTCGGAATTGAAGGAAGCGATCCATTTTCACCTACTGACAATGGATGTCAGCCACCTCAATCCCAAATTCACCGCCATCACCAAGGAGCAAGTCACCTTTTTTGAGAAGGTGATCAAAAAATACAACGCCGAAAACAATGTGTTTGTTTACGATGTAAGCAATCTGTACCGAGAGGAATTTGACGGTTGCCCCAACGAGAGCGCCTACTGCTCCCCCTATACGCTGATCCGCCTGCTTGCCGACCGGATTGAGGGTCTGCCGGATAAAATTCTGTACTTGGATGTGGATGTGATGTTCAACCGTGACATTCACCTTTTGTGGGATATTGATGTTTCTGATGTGGAATACGCCGCCGCGAGAGACCATTACGGCAAATTTTTAATCTATCCCAACTATATCAACGCGGGTGTATTGCTTTGGAACCTCAAACGCATGCGCGAAACCGGCATTTTCGCAAAGGCACGCGAGCTGCTGCGCGCGAAAAAACTGACTTTTGCCGATCAAAGCGCGCTGATCCGTTCCACCACCAAGAAAAAGATGCTCTCACAGCGGTTCAACGATCAAAAATTCCTGTACAAAAAAACCGTGGTGCGTCATTTTTCCAAGCGTCTGTTCTATCTCCCCTACCCCCACACCGACAATATCAAGCAATGGCAGGTCGATCGCATCCACAAGGTATTCGGCTACCACTGCTTTGACGATATTTTCAATGAATATTTGACATTGATCCAAGAATTCAAAGGAGAACAAGCATGAGCAAGGCCATTCCGATATTTTACGCATGCGACAACAACTTTTTTAAATATACCGTCGTTTCACTGACCTCGATGATCGCAAACGCCTCCCAAAAAAGCACCTATGACGTGCACATTCTGCACACCGATATTACAGAGGAAAATCAAACCATCGCCAAACGTCTGGAAAACAAGCGGTTTTCGATCACGTTTGACGATGTGACCGGCTATCTGCATTCGATCAAGGATAAAATGCCCATTCGGGATTACTACTCCAAAACCACCTACTATCGTCTGTTTATCGCGGATATGTTCCCCCAGCTGGAGAAGGCGATCTATATTGACAGTGATACCATTGTGCAAGGCAATATTGCTGAGCTGTACGCCTATGATGTCAGTAATTACGCTGTCGGCGCCTGCCACGAGCAGGCCATGGTACAAGCCGATGTATATGGCACCTATGTAGAAAAATGCATGGGCATTGACCGTAACAATTTCTTCAATGCCGGCATTTTGCTGATCAACTGCAATTATTTTCGCGAAAACAAGGTGTTGGAGCAGTTTATGCAGCTGCTCAGCGTTTACAATTTCCGTGTCACGCAAGATGAGGATTACCTCAATGTTATCTGCCGCGATAACGTCCTGTTCCTGCCCCAGTGCTGGAACACCGAGATGTTCGGTGACGTGTTCGTGCCGCTGGAGGAGGCCTGCGTGATCCATTACATCATGGTCTCCAAGCCCTGGCACTTCCACGATTGCCGTTGGGGTGATATTTTCTGGAAATATGCTGAGCAAACCGAGGTTTATGAGGAATTAAAAGAAATTCTGGATACTTACACAGATGAGCAGCGCGCCGAGGACATGGCCTCTTGTGACAGGTTGGCCCAGCTTGCCATTGATGAAACCAACCGCCCTGACACCTATATTGCCCGTGTCAAGGAAAAAGAAAGACAGGCGCGCTTGCAGGTTTTGGCAAAAATCGAGCAATACGAGCGCGAGGGCCGCTTTGCGGAGGATGTGGAGGACGACCCGGCCGGACGTCAGATCCGCCCAGGCGAGGTGGACTATCTGCGCAAAAAGCCGATCAGCCGTGTCAACCGCCGTATCGCTTATAACATGGCAAAGAACTTTTTGGAAAAGAGCTTAAAGGAAAAGAAGATGATCGTCAAAGAGATCATCGGCGTAGAAAATCTTGCCAATTTGGAAAGCGGCGCGATTCTCACCTGCAACCACTTCAACGCTTATGACAGCTTTGCCATGCAAATGGTCTATGAGGCATCAGAGCAAAAAAAGCGGGCGCTGTTCCGTGTGATCCGTGAGGGCAACTATACCGCCTTCCCCGGCTTCTTCGGATTTTTGATGCGCAACTATAACACACTGCCCCTTTCCTCTAACGCCAAGGTCATGCAGGAGTTTATGCGCGCCACCAGTCTTCTTTTGCAAAAGGGGCATTTCGTATTGATCTATCCCGAACAGAGCATGTGGTGGAACTACCGCAAACCAAAGCCATTGCAAAAAGGCGGCTACTATATCGCCGCAAAAAACAACGTGCCAATCGTTCCCTGCTTCATCACTATGGAGGATACCGAAAATATCGGTGAGGACGGCTTCCCCATTCAGGCCTACACCATCCACGTGGGCGAGCCTATTCTCCCCGATCCCGAAAAAACGGTCAAGGAAAACACCGCCGCTATGATGGAAAAGAACGCCGAAGTGTGGAAGAGCGTTTACGAGAGCTTCTACGGCATCCCGCTGGAATATACCACCGAACCCAAGGAAGGCGCCGAGGCATAGTCAGGACCACCGGCTTAGCCGGTGGCTTGCACTGCCCCTATAAGGGGCCGCTACCGGCAGCACTATCGTGCTCGAAGGATCTGCCAACCGCACCGCTTCTACGGGCTACCGCTGAAGCGGTGCTT
>SVQT01000015.1 GCA_015065215.1 Oscillospiraceae bacterium
TTTTCTGCACGTCACGATCCAGGTCCATACCGTTCACCGTAACACGGCCGCTATCCTTAGTCAACTGACCACACAGAACGTGGATCGTGGTGGATTTGCCCGCGCCGTTTACGCCAAGAAAGGCAAACAGCTCTCCTCTTCGCACGTGAAAGCTTAGGTCCCGCACAGCCTGGATCTCACCAAAGCTCTTGTAAAGACGCTCGATCTCAATGATATTTTTCATATTGCTCCTCCCCTTGGTGGCTTTGACCTTATTTTACACGAAATCGCGCAAAATGCAAGAGGGTATCAGGATTCGGTCGAAATAGGCGTGTAAGCGGCATCCTCCGCCTCGGTCGTCAGCTCCGCCATCAACCGAAGCTCGGGATTAGAGCCGATCATAACCGTGACACGCGCGTTTTCTACCTCCCATTTCTCACGGATCGAATACACGCAAAGCTCCTCGCTTCCCAGTGTAAAGCTGACCCTTTTCGTCTCTCCCGGCAGCAGATACACCCGCTCGTAGCCACGCAGCTCCTTAGCGCGTCTTCTCACCGAATTTCCGCTGCCGCTGATATACAGCTGCACCACCTCGGTGCCGGCCACAGCCGACTCGTTTTTGACGGCGGCAGATACTTGAAAGCGGTTTTTGCCAAGGCGCTCCAGTTGCAGATCGGAATAGGAAAAGCTCGCATAGGAAAGGCCGTAGCCGAAGGGATACAAAACCGGATGCAGATGATCCAGATAGGTACGGTTGTACGCCTTGCGCTTGACCTCTCGCTTCGTTCTTTCATAGCGATTGTAATAGACAGGCAGGCAGGCGGAGGATACCGGTATCGAGACCGAAAGCTTACCCGATGGATTAACGCGCCCCGTGAGAATATCACCGATGGCACGCCCACCCTGCAAACCGGGATACCAGGCCGCCAGCACCGCATCAGCAAGCTCGTTTTCTTCAGTGATCTCATAGGGTCTGCCGGCGATCATCACAAGAACGACAGGGATCCCCTCTGCCTTCAGCCGTCGGATCAGCGCGGTCTGATTACCGGGCAGACGCAGATCTGCCACGTCGCATCCTTCGCCGCAATCCAGAAAGGTTTTTGATCCTGCCGCCGCGCCAGTGTGGGAATCATATTTTGCCTCTGCCAACGCTCGCGCAGAACTACCGCCTACCGTGACCACGGCCACGTCGCAATCACGCGCAAGCTCCAGCGCATGCTGCATATCTCCGTCGTCTCCTTCAAAATCCCAGCCCCTGGTATATTGTAGCGCATCAAATCGCTCCCGCAGGGCCTCCAAAAGCGTAACGCACGTCTGCGTATTCTGGAGCGATGTATAATCGCCCAACAAGTAATAAATATTTGCCGCGTGCGCACCGAACAGCGCTACACGCTTGTGAGGAGATAGCGGCAGGATACCGTTGTTTTTTAAAAGCACCGCCGACTCGCAAGCCGCCTCGTAGGCGAGCTTTTGCTGTACCCCGCTCTGCTGATACGCCACCAAGGAACCGTCATCCTTTACAAAGGGATCGTCAAAGAGCCCCAGCTCGTATTTCTTTTCAAGGATCCGCAACACCGCCTCATCGATCAGCTCCTCCTCCAAAATCCCCTTTTCGCAAGCACCGATCAAATGTAGGAACGCGCCGTGATCCGCCAGACTCAGGTCGATCCCCGCTCGCAGCACCGTAGCGGCGCCGGTCTCCTCGTCAAGCCCCATTTGCTCGATGGCTCTGGCAACACCCCATCCGTCCGAGAGTAGGATCCCGCGAAAGCCCAGCTCCTCGCGCAAAACGTCCCGCAACAGATATTTGTTCATGTGACACGGCACGCCGTCCACGGTGTTATAAGCCGCCATTACCACGTCGGCACCGGCGCGGATCGCATTTTTTGCCCCGGTGAGATGAATATCGTGCAGCTCGCGACGGCCGACGTTCACCTCGGCAGTATTGAGCCCGCCATAGGAATCCCCAGCGGCGCAGAAATGCTTGCAGCAAAGCAGCGCGTTGGCTGTTTTAAAGCCCTTGACACCGCTTTTCGCATAGCGACCGATCAGATACGGATCCTCCGAAAGGCACTCCTCGGTGCGCCCCCATCGCGGGTCCCGCGCCACGTCCAGCATCGCGGTAAAGCCCATATGATTGGCGGAAAGCGCGATTTCCTTGCCCACGCTTGCCATGATTTTGCCGTACAGCTCGTCGTGAAACATGCACCCAAGCCCCAGATTGGTGGGAAAGACCTCGCTACCCAGGGCCATTACGCCATGATTCGCCTCTACCTCTATCAATACGGGAATGGGCACTCTCGCCCTGTCAAGCACCTCTCTTTGCAGCTGATTGGCCACCTTTACACGGTGCCTTGGCTCGATTCCCTCCGCAAAGCTTTCTACCGCAAAGGGATCTGCCCGCAGGAGGTTACTGATGGCACCCATCGCCCCATATTCCTCCAAAAAGGAATAAAAGGCAGGTTGAAAAAAGAAATCCTCGCCCTTTCGGCAAAAGCCGCGGTATCCTGCCACCGTTTGGGAAAGCTGGGCAACCTTTTCCCGCAGAGTCAGGCGCTTCAAAAGCTGGCGTGCGTAGAGTTCACAATTTTTCATTTTGATCCTCTTTTTTCGCATTTTTTTATATTTTATCATATTTCCTCACGCCAACGCAAGGCGTTTGCGGAAGTTTTCACAAAAAAGCGCACGCAAAAAGGCCGCCAACGGCGGCCTTTTTGGCTTATATCTGTCCGCGCATGCGCTCCAGAGCGCCCTTTTCCAGGCGGGAAACCTGCGCTTGCGAGATGCCGATGCTCTCGGCGATCTCCATTTGCGTCTTGTTTTGATAATAACGCAGCTCTATAATTTTTCGCTCTCGCTCAGACAGCTTGTTCATGGCATCGCGCAGGGCGATATTTTCCAGCCAATGCTCATCGCCGGCGGAGGTGTCGCTGAGCTGATCCATCACATAGATCGAATCACCGTTTTCGCTGTAAACCGGCTCGTAAAGCGAGATCGGCTCAATGATCGCCTCCATGGCGCGCAAAACCGCTTCCCGTTCCTCCCCAAGCTTAGCGGCGATCTCGTCCACAGTGGGATCCCGTTCCTTTTCATGGGTCAAATCCTCTCTTGCCTGTAGGGCGCGATAGGCAAGATCCCGTACAGAACGGCTGATGCGGATTGAATTGTTATCACGCAAATAGCGACGGATTTCACCGATGATCATGGGCACCGCATAAGTGGAAAACTTTACATCCAGATCGGTATTAAAATGATCCACCGCCTTGATCAGGCCAATACAGCCCACCTGAAACAGATCGTCCGCGTTTTCCTTTCGCCCGGAAAAACGCTGAATAATCGAGAGAACCAATCGCAAATTGCCATAGATCAGCTCCTCGCGGGCGTTGGTATCGCCCGCTTTCACTTTGAGCAACAACGCTCGCTTTTCTTCATCCGATAAAGTCTTTAGCTTCGAAGTGTTTACACCGCAAATTTCAACTTTATTCCAATACATTTTCTTCCCCTTTTTTGGAGTAAGAAAAGTATTGCCGCCGCTGCATTTTGTTATGCAGCGGCGGCTTTTCTAAAATATGTCAATTTGGTGTTCAATCGTTTTGGAAGCGGTACATTTCGCCGGTCTTGGCAGACTCATAAATACCCTCTAAAATGCGGGTCACGCAATAGGCCTGTTCGGGCAGGGTTACGGGGTCGGTGCCGTTGCGGACCGCCTCGATCCAAAGGCGCTCCTCGCGCTCGGCGGCGGATTCGCCCTTAGAGCCCTTGTTGAACGCCACACCACCCGCCTCAAAGCTGGGCTTCAGGATGTACTGGCGGCCGTTGCGGATGCCGTTGAGGCGCAGACCGTCATTCATATCCGCGCCGCCCTTGGTGCCGCAAATTGTGGTAATCGCCTCGCGGGGGTCGGCGTAGTTGAGCGCCCAGGAGGATTCCAGCACGATGGTAGCGCCGTTTTCCATGACCACAAAGCCGAAGGCAGCATCCTCAACGGTAAACTTGTCGGGATCCCAGTTGCCCCACATATTACCCTGCTCGGTATCCTTGTTGAGCTTGTGATAGGTGGTGCCGACACAGTACTTCGGGCGGTAGTTATTCATCATATAAAGGGTCAGGTCAAGCGCGTGGGTGCCGATGTCGATCAGCGGACCGCCGCCCTGCTCGTATTCGTTGAGAAACACGCCCCAGGTAGGTACGGCGCGGCGGCGAATGGCGGTTGCCTTGGCATAGTAGATCTCACCGAAAGTGCCCTGCTCCGCCTCCTCCTTCATATAGATGGCATCATCGCGAAAGCGGCTCTGGTAGCCAATAGAGAGCTTTTTGCCGGTGCGCTTGGCCGCGTCCAGCATCTTTTTGGCCTCGGCTGAGTTGATGGCCATCGGTTTTTCGCACATGACGTGCTTGCCGGCTTCCAGCGCGTCTACCGTGATAAAGCTGTGAGAGCGGTTGGGGGTGCAGACGTGTACGACGTCGATGGTGGGATCCTTCAAAAGCTCTTTATAATCGGTGTAGAACTTGGCATCAGGCGTGCCGTACTTCTCTGCCGCCTCCTTGGCGCGCTCAGGGACGATGTCGCAGAACGCAACCATTTCACAGTCCGCCACCTTCTTAAGGGCAGGCATGTGCTTGCCGTTGGCGATGCCGCCGCAACCGATGATACCAACACGAATCAATTGAGCCATAACGCTATTCCTCCGTTTTTTATTTCTTTACGCGCTCATACCCTTCGGGGTTGCCGAAGTGATGCACATGGGGGCATTTGATTTCCGCGCGGTAGCGGGGGGCTACAAAACGCACAGCGTTACGGATAACCGTCTGTACCTCGGGGATGTAATAGGTCGGGAAGGTCTCGTGACCGGGCTGGAAGTAGAATATCTGGCCGTTGCCGCGCTGGAAGAGACACCCGGAGCGGAAGGCCTCGCCGCCGGAATAGCTGCCGATGAACAGCACCTTATCGGGGTTGGGGATCGAGAAGGGCTCGCCATAGGTCTCCTCATGCGGCAAGGAGATGGCGTAATTGATCCCCTGCGTGATGGGGTGAGAGGGGTCGGTGACCCAGACCAGCTCGCTGTCCCCACTTTCACGCCAGGTCAGGCTACAGGGGGTGCCCATGAGCATCTTAAAGGGCTTGGAGTGGTGAGCGGAATGCAGGAAAATAGCACCCATACCGCTGTGAACGGCGTCACGCACCAGTGTAGCCACCTCGTCCGGCACCTTGTTGTGTGCCATATGGCCCCACCAGATCAGAACGTCGGTCTCGTCCAAAATTTCCTTAGAAATACCGCAGTTCTCGTCATCCAGAGTGGCGGTCTTTACCGCAATGTCGTCACAGCGCAAAAAATCGGCAATGGCGTTGTGAATGCCGCTTGGATAGATCTCCTTGACGGCATCCTTGGTCTTTTCGTGCTGAAATTCGTTCCAAACAAGTACGCGGATCATAATTTGTCTCCTTTTCTTTCCGAAAACTCGGATTTCTTGCATTCAGTATAACATAGCCTCCCTTCGATTGCAAGTTTTTGAAGAAAAAAAGTTGAAAAAATACCCCGCCCCAATGGCCGTAATGCCTTGGAGCGGGGTAAAATTAAAATGTGACGCCAGAAACAAATTACCAAAATTCATATTTTAAAAATTCACCGAATATTGGCAGAACAGGCTTGTTACCATCGCATCTCCTTCCTTTATGTCTTTTTTTATGGGACATTCGGGGAAAAACTTACCCGATTCACATTGAAATGCTACATTAACATTTTCGATATAATGCACTCCAGTTTCGATTGTCGCCTGCCAACCCAACTTTTCATCTATTTGTATGGAATATTCTTTCAATTCGATCCCTTCCGCTTTTGCCCCCTCTTGGAATAGCTTAATAAAATCGCGCGTGCTAGGTGAAAGAATCATATTCCAAATTATCTTTCTTTTCGTTGGAAAGACATAACACGTGCGCTTGAAATTCACACACACACACGGTTCCACACAAAGTAACGGAGTATAATAATAGCGGAGGGACGGCATTAGCGACTCGGCCTTTCTTTCACGCAACAAGTTATAGAAGTCCCTTTCCTCTCCATAAGTACCACACTTCAATGGATTTACCTTAAATGTTCCGTCAATATACCTTCCTCCATTTTTGTTTGAATATTCTCCGCTCGTGCTTTTCTTTTTAATAATTCCTTTTAATCTTTCCAATTCTTGATCCGCCCATTTCTTTGCTATTTTTAGTCTAAAATCAATCACCTTCTGCCCCAGATCATTCAAAGTATCTTGGGTGCGTGCGATCTGCCCCAAATCCTTCAAAAAGTCGCTCATTTTTCTTTTTCTCCTAAAACAAAAAAGTGTGTGGCCGAAGCCACACACCGAAAAATGCATGGCTCCGATTTGCTACCACACAAACTTCCTATACCCGAAAAAAGTATACGAAAATAGAGCATACATTTTTACCAAAAGTAAAAAACGTATACCTTTTCGGTTTTTATGAAGTTTGTGTGGTGATTCTATTTTAGCACAACGGACGGAGTTTGTAAAGACTTAATTTTTATTTGGGGGTGTTTTCAGGTGAATTTCAAATTTTGATTTGTCGGGGTGTTTGATGTGTTCGCACTCGCCCAAAGCGATAAATCCCAATTTAAAGCAAATAAAAGCTCCCCGCCGCAAGGATTTCTCCTTGCGGCGGGGAGTTGGTGCGATCAAATGTTTCTTTTCTCCGGCACGGCGCCGTTGCTGTCGGTAAAGGTGATCTCAGTTCCCTGCTCGCCAAACACCAGGCCACAGCCGCACCAGCGCTCCTTTTCGGGGCGGCCGCCTACCACCACGGTACAGGGCTGACCCAAATTGTCTTTGGGACCGCCTACCTCCCAAACGCCGATCTGATGCACGTGACCGCAAAGCATAAGGTCGGGCTTTACCTCCTCGCGCAGCAGCCTTGCCCATTCGGTATAGATATCCTCCTCGATGTTAAAGGGCGGGTTGAAGCGCGTGGCAAAGGGCACGTGGGAGATGACCAAGCGGTGCTTGACACCCGCTGCCGCATATTCGGTCTCCTTATTTGCGATCACGCGGCGCAAAAACGCCGTCTGGCGCCTGCGAAACTGCTTACAACAGACTGTATAGCCGTACTCAGCGTTTGCATCCACCTTATCCTCACCGCAATCCATCAAAATGCCCCAAATACTGCCCACGCGAAAGGTGTAATAGGTTTTCCCACTGGCGTTGGGGGTGTAATCGGCAAAGCGCTCGGCATAATTCCCTCGCATATCGTGATTGCCGCGTGAAAACACCACGGGCTTGCTGCCGCCGGTCAGGCGGGCGCAAATGTCATATATGTTATCGAATTTGGAGGGATCGCCGCTGTGGTCGATCACGTCGCCGTTTAGGATCAACAGATCGATCTCGCCAAAGGCGTTTGCCGCCGCCGTAGGCTGGGTGCGGCGGTTGTGGGCATCCGAAATGTGATAGATACGCACGTTTTCCGCGGGTACGGGATGGAACGCAAAGGTCTTTTCCCACAGGGGCTCGGTCTCGGTAAAATAAGGCTTTCGCTCGATCAAGGGACGCACGCAAACGGTATACGCCTTGGCCGCATCCAGTGCCGCCATGGGCACTGACACACGGTGCAGGTCGGACAGTGAGCGCATAATGCCGTTTGATTCGTCAAAATATTCCTCATTCCCCACGCGCACCGAAAACAGGGCGCGTTTCGTGGTGCTGACCATGATCTGATATTCATTTTCCACTGCAAATACGGCAGGCGTTGTTTTCAGCATCATTCTTCCTCCCCGATATAGGTAAATCTTTGATAGGTCTTGCCATCGCGCTCCACCGTCTCGTTCCACATAGCGGCAGGGCGTGCCCAAAGGCCGCCGTCGCCGTAAAGCGCGCGGTAGACCACCATCGGCTCCAACGTTTCCGAGTGCCGGGCGACACCGATCACCTCATATTCCATTCCTTTGAAATGGCGGTATTTTCCGAGCTTGATCTCCATACAATCCTCCCCGTAAATGCTTTATTTTATTGTAACATAAAAATGACGGCGTGGCAAGTCCACTCTGTATAAATTTATATGGAATACCAACACAGCCCTCGGGTCGCTTGACCCGAGGGCTGATTTTATTCGGAGATCGACTTCACGGCAAAGTCGGTTTCGCCAAAGAGATAGAAGTAACCGTCAATGAGCAATCCGCGCTTGCCGTGGTTGTCCCCCATTAGGGGCTCGCGCAGGATCTTGTTTAGCTTACTGCCGTTAAAGTGCAACAGGATATAATGTGAGCCCTCCTGCATCGTTTTGTTGTGTTCATGGATGCCAAGCCCCACAAGGCTGTTTTCACGATCGATGAAATAGGACTTGTAATCGGTGGAATAGCTGACGTTCTCCAGCTCCCAGGCACAAACGGACACAACGCCCGTATCGCTCTCGCGGTAGATCTCGATCTTCAGGTTGCCGAGCGAAGCCCCCACGCCAATACCCAAAAGATAGCCGTCACCAAAATTCACAAGAGAGGTAGAATACCCCTCAATCACGCCGGTATCCTTGTAGGTAATGTTGGACAGGTCTGACAGGTCAAAAAAGAACACAGGATCTGAAAGCTCGGCCACCAAGGCAGTGCAAACATAAGCAATATCCCCATCAAAGCGCACCGATTCCGCGCTCTCCCCCGCCGGCGCAAAGCCGATCACCGAGGCGATCGTTTGCAGATCGAAGAGACTGATGCAGTAAAGATCGGCACTCAGAGCGGGGCTACCAACCGTCATCACGTTTTCACCGTTCGCGCTTTTTCGTACCGTCGCAACGCGGGTGGTGGTCACAACACGCAGAACACCGTTGTAGGCATCCATGCTATACTGATCCTTCACCGTTCCGTTCAGATGGACACTACCCTTGTGCGCCAGCATACCGTCCACATAGGAAACACGGGCGATCTCGGTACGGGATATGCCGTAGGTCACGCCGTCCCGCTCCTCGTACTCGGTGTAGGGGCGGGTCACGAAAATATCCTCGGCGGATACGTAAGCATCGGTGGAATAGGAAAGAAGCGCGGTGTGATCCAGCAAAGCAAGTCCTTCCTCGCGCAGACTGCAAATAACTGTGTACTGCGCGCTGCTCACCGTATCGGGGGAAAGGATGTCACCAACGGGCAGGCATTGTTTGCCTCTGCCGTCATCCAGATGCGGCACAAATTCGAGCGCATCCGAAAAATCCGGATTGTATTTCACGTCAAAGCGGCTCATCAGCAGCAGCTCTCCGTTTACCATACGGGAGGAAAGATAGTATCCGCTGACGGTCAGCTGCGCCTTCTGCGTAATATTGGCAGGATCGCTGACATCCAACGAGATCAGACCCACGTAATACGCGCCCACCTCACGGTCATAGAAGGGGGCGATGACCGTCACCGTTCTGCAATCCTGCGACAAATACAGCTCCCAATCTCCGTCAAACAGCGTCTTATTACCCACGCTACCCGCGTTTCCCGGAGAGATGGCGTGTGTAGCGACCTTTGCGCTCTCCTCGCCCGCGATGCTATAGATCTCCAGCTTGTCAGCGTTCAGGTAGTAGATATACCGGTCGCTACGTTTGATCCGATCTCCCTCGATCACGCCGGCCACCTGATTGTCGGTAGCCTCCACGTATTCGTCGCCATATTCTCCGCCACATTCAGCATCACCGGGGGCAGCTGCCATATCCTTGTCCGTAGTGTACCTGAAGATATTCGCGATATACTTTTCGAAATTGTTTTTACTGGTCGGTTTTTTGTGGGTCAAAACATTTAACCGCTGGATAATACCGTAATACTCGCTGCTCTCATACATCGAAATATCGGGTGGCGAGGTGTTGAATGGGATAAACAACCAAAGCCCCAGCGCCAGCATCAGTCCTGTAAGGCAGGCAACCAGCACGAGCCGCTTGAGCTTTGGGCGCTTTTTTTCCTTTCTCCGGTAGGGCGACGCCTTTTCCAAAAGGTCGTCATCCACCAGATTCATGGCTCTCGCGAGCTTTTCTTTTTTCATAGTACAATGCCCTCCTTTTCCAAAAACAGCTTTAGCTTATTTCTGGCGCGATGCAGAGTGACCTTGATACGATTTTCACTGATTGCCCGGCTTTTGGCAATATCCCGCACAGAAGCGCAGTAAAAATACCGTTGCAAAAAAATGATCATTGTCTCCTCTGGTAAGGCACGTAAAAAGGCGTTCAACGCTTGACGTAAGGCAATTTCCTCGGTGAGATCGGCGCTTGCCGTGTCTGGTACGCATTCTGCCAATTCATCTAACACCAAGGGGATCTCGCCACCGCCCCGTTTTTCGGCCATTGTCCTCTCCCGCCTGTTCAGCGCCAGATTGCGGGTGATCTTACCGAGAAAGGCGGCAAGCTTGATCGGCTTATGGGGCGGCATGGCATGCCAGGCGCCAAGCCAGGTGTCATTCACGCATTCCTGCGCGTCTTCGTTGTTTGACAAAATATTGTTGGCAATATAATGACAATAGGTGCCGTATTTGCGCTCACTCTCGGCAATGGCCTGCTCAGAACGTTCCCAATACAGCTCTACAATGCGTTTATCCTCCAATTCTCCCCGCCTCCTTTCTTTTGGTCAAGGTACCTCTCACCCTAATACACAGAATTTGGAATAAAAAGGTTACATTGAAAACTTAATTTTTTTGCGCCTTGCTTTATTTTTTATCAAGCCTCGATCAAGCTTACGCGTTTGTGATCTCACGGGCGCAATCGGTGATCCCGCACGCGATGGCTGTCAGTCCCCACACAAGGGCGCACACCGGAGCTGCGGATGGTCAGGTAGCTTGTGGCGATCCTATTTTTGTACTTCGGATAATTTCATTATACCGCATAGCCAAAACAGAGTCAAGCATCCCTATTTTTTAAAAATATCCAATTTATATAGAAATCAAGGCGCGCGTGTGATATAATGGAGTTATCAGGCAGCAAGCTGTATGAAAAAGGAGATCGCACTTATGGCTAAAAGAACATTGCAAACCGGCATCGCCTATCACGGTAACCGTATGCCCTCCCACGTCCGTACCGACATGGTGGAGATCGCCAAGGCGGATATGGACATTGTAGTACATATGCTCTCGCACACCGACTGGACGCGCCACAAGCGTGTGATGAAGGATATTTTTGCCATCACCGAGGATGCGGGCCTTGAGGTCTGGGTAGACAACTGGGGTCTTGGCGGCTCCCCCGGCGACTGTTCGCACTTCCTTGCCTTCCACCCCGATGCGCATATGTATTTCAGCAACGGTGAGATGCATCCCAAGCAGGTTTGCCTCAATTCCCCTGATTATCGCCAATTTGTGCGGGATTGGATCGACACCGTGGCAGAGCTTGGTGCCAAAACCGTTTTCTGGGACGAGCCGCACTTCCCCTATAAGCGTTCCGCCGACAAGCGCGATAACATTCTGTATTGCTGCTGTTGCCCACGCTGCAAAAAGATGTTCGAGGAGCGTTACGCTCGCCCCTTCCCCACCTTTATGGCAGAGAACGAATTTGACCCCGACGTCAATCAGTTCCGCACCGACACAATGCTGGACTATTTTGGCGAGATCACCGGCTATGCAGCCTCTCTTGGCCTGAAAAACGTGATGTGCGTGATGCTGAACCCCAAGCTCGGCCTTGACCTCAGCACCTTGGACAAGGTATGCGGTCTGCCCCATTTGGATAACATCGGCGCTGACCCTTATTGGCTGGATCACGAGGGTGTTTCCCCCTACGATTTTGTATATAAGGGAACCAAAAAGTGCATGGATATTGCCACGCAATACAAAAAAGAGCACAACGTCTGGATCCAGACCTATAAGACCCCCCGCGGCCGCGAGGAGGAAATCGTAGAAGCCTGCGAGGCAGCATACGATGCCGGCGCGCGCACCATTCTTGCCTGGGGCTATATGGGCAGCGAGTCAAACAGCTACGGTGCCGAAAACCCCTTACGCACCTGGAACGCGACCGTGGAGGGCATGCG
This sequence comes from Oscillospiraceae bacterium, assembly GCA_015065215.1. Lineage (GTDB taxonomy): Bacteria > Bacillota > Clostridia > Oscillospirales > CAG-272 > Firm-07. The sequence continues at coordinate 11,937 of SVQT01000015.1, forward strand.
CCGCATCCGCGCAACGGAGCGCGACCGCATCCTTGCCGAAAACCGCAAAAAATATATGTATTAATACCAAAAGCCCTCGGGTCAAATGACCCGAGGGCTTTTGCTCAATTAAAGGCAAGCTGAATGCCCATATCTGTAATTTTTTGGCAAGCCTTCACAACGCGATCCGGGCGGTAATCCCGCACACGGTGCCCATCAAAGCCTACGCTAAGGCGCATGCCGGCTTCACGGATGATTTCCTGCTGCTCGCGATCCGCAAAAAAGCGCAGCACATAAGCGTGCTCTCTGTAGTGATGGATGCTGTCGTAGCTCACGTTCATTTCCCAAAAGATCCCCTGCTCGGCCATGCGTTTGAAATAGCGGTAAGGGTCCTCGCCGATGCGCTCGATATAACCGAACATATCGGTATGCGCCAGCCCCACAGGGCAGCCGCAGCGCTCGGCGTAGCGAAAGAGATCGCCGCCTGTGACAGAGTCAGGACTATCCACCGATTCTAACAAACAATAATCAAAAAAGGAAATATCGGCTGTTTCGGGCAGTACCGTTCTCTCGTTGCGCGGTAGCGTTGCCACCTCGATGCCGCACAGCACACGGATCTGATCGGCGTATTTCTCCTTGATCAGCTGTAAATGGTCAAAATAGCGAATTAACGTGCCGCCGCAATCGTTGAGGAAAGCATCATCCTGTGCCTTGTAAACCGTCTTGCGAGCGTTGGAAATACCGTAATTATGATCGCATATGCCAAACAGCTCGACGCCGCCGGCGATGGCCGCTTCTACGATGGTTTCAGGCTTGTCCTCTCCGCAAAAGGAATAGTAGGTATGGGCGTGAATATCCTGAATCATGAAGCCTTCCCCTCGTTATTTCGCACCCATTTTGGCGGCGGCGGTAAAGGTGTTTTGCATCAGCATCGCGATGGTCATTGGGCCAACACCGCCGGGAACGGGGGTAATATAAGAGGTAAGCGGCGCCACCGAGGCATAGTCCACATCGCCGCAAAGCTTGCCGTCAGCGGGGCGGCGATTCATACCAACGTCGATCACCACGGCGCCTTCCTTGACATAGGAGGCGTCAAAGAACTCCGGCTTACCGATGGCGGCTACTAAAATGTCAGCACGCTTGCAGACCTCTTTTAAATTCTTGGTACGGCTATGGCAAACCGTTACGGTGCCGTTTGCCTGCAACAACAGCATGGCCTGGGGCTTACCCACGATATTAGAGCGACCGACGACCACACATTCCTTACCCTCAATGGTGATATTGCTACGTTTGAGCAATTCCATCACACCGGCGGGGGTGCAAGGCAGAAAATCGTAATTGCCGATCATGATTTTGCCCACATTGTAAGGGTGGAAGGCGTCCACATCCTTGCGGGGATCAATGGTCAGCAGCACCTTTTCCTCGTCCAAATGGCGGGGCAAGGGCAGCTGTACCAAGATGCCGTGTACGCTATCGTCCGCGTTCAGCTTCTGCACCAGCGCGATCAGTTCCTCCTCGGAGGTTTCAGCGGGCAGTTCATAGCCAAGCGAGGTGAAGCCAATCTCTTCACAGGCCTTGTGCTTATTGCGCACATAGACCTTAGAGGCAGGATCCTCGCCCACAATGATCACGGCAAGACAGGGGGCAAAGCCGTTCTTTTCTTTAAAAACGGTAGTTTTTTCGGCAAGCTCACGGCGGATCTCGGCAGAGATCGCCTTTCCATCAATGATATTCGGCATCGTTTACTCCTTTTCTCCGCCCTCGGCGACGCTGACTTGATCTTCATTAGGGTCAATTGGTTCTGTTTGCCGCTCTTGTGCCAGTACGCTGTCTACAAGCGACGCTTCACCGCTCTCCTCTTCGGTCGCCGCGCGGCGGCGAGAGGTTCCGCGGAGCTTATCATACACGGTATCGTATGTTTCGCCGTCCTTCTTGGCTCGTTGCGCCCGCACCAGAAAAAGAACCAACAGTATGGTGCAAATCAAAAAACAAAGGAATCCGACCACCTGCGAAACACGGAACACGCCGATATAAAGACTGTCGGTGCGCAATCCCTCAATCAACATTCTGCCAAAACCGTACCAGGCAAGATACATCAGCATGATCTGACCGTCAAATTTCTTTTTTCTGTAGAGAAGATTGATCAGTACAAAACCGAGCAAATTCCAAAGCGACTCATAAAGAAAAGTGGGGTGGTAGAAAATGGTTCTGTTTGGATAAGGCGTATCCGCGCCGTATCCGCGAAGTCCCATACGCAAAAAAAAGCGCTCTGAGGTCTCAACGCCGTGCGCCTCGCCGTTAAAGAAATTGCCCCAACGACCGATCAGCTGACCCAGCATAACGCCGGGCGAAACCACGTCAAAAACCTTTAAAACCTGATTTTTCTTGAATTTTTTTACCAAGCTGACCACAACAATGGCGGCAGCACCCGCAATAACGCCGCCATAAATGGCCAAACCGCCTTCCCAAACGGCGATCACATCTATAAAGCTGTGGTAATTCCAATGGCCGCTGGCATCCTTTAGCGTGGTCAACACATAGTAAAGACGGGCGCCGATGATAGCACAAAGAATCACCCAAAGGGCATAATCCAAAATATCGTCATATTTCAGGCCCTCCTCTTTCGAGCGATACATGGCATACCCAACGCCGGCGATAATGCCCAGCGTGATAATGATGCCATACCAGCGCACATCCATATTGCCGATGCTGAACGCCACCTTATTGATGGTCATTTCCCCGATGCCAAAGCCGGGAAAGGATACAATTACATCGTTCATATCAATCTCCTTTCTTTAGGGTCTATTCCTTCACGTAGGGGTAATAATAGAAATCGTAAACAAGCGCGGATCAAAAAACTCTTCAAACAGGGACTGAATATAGTCAAAATCCATATTTTGCAGCAATTGCGTATAGGCAAAGATCTCTGCCCCGTCAAAAGCAAACGAGACAAGCGTATTGGCAATTTCCTCGGTAGAATCAAAGCCCTTGATCCACTCCGCGAATTCCACCTTGCAAATACGCTCAAAATCTTTCCTGGAAAGCCCCTTGCGGCGCTGCTCCTCGATATACGCGAGGATCTCCCGCAGCACAGCATCGGGATCGTCTGCCTCGCCGGAAATTTGCAAAAAACCAAAATCCTTGGTTAAGGCGTAATCGGCAGAAAACTCGGGGGAGATCAAGCGCCGATCAAAAAGGTCGTTGTAAAGCTCACCCGACTCAGAAAAGAGCATTTCTGAAAGGATCCCCATAGCCGCGTCCCGTTTGGCACGCTCAGCGGGGTCAACGGGAATGCGCACATCCTTTACACCGATCGAAAAAATCGGCTTTGCCACCTGGCCCCGATCGGTAACGCGGGAACGGTGAACGGTGGCGGGCTCTTGCAAGCAAGAGGAGAGCGGCGGCCGCTTTGCGGGAGGCATAGAAAACCGTGCGTTGACAATGGCCATAATCCCCTCCACCGTCACGTTTCCGCACACCACCAAGGCCATATTGTCCGGTCGGTAATAGGTTTGATAGCAGTCGTATAGCGTTTTTTCGGTGATTTTGGAGATCGAACCCACACAACCGCAAATATCGGTCTTGACCGGATGCCGATGATACAGCCCCTCGAGCATATTGTAATAGCAACGGTCATAAGGGTTGTCCCGACACATGCGAATTTCCTCGGCAATGATCCCCTGCTCTTTTTTGACTGTTTCCTTGGTGAAAAAGGGATGGGTCACAAAATCAATGAGCTCACCAAAGGAGTCGGCAAAGCGGTCAGTCGCGGTAAAGAGATAGACGGTTCTTGTGTGAGAGGTATAGGCATTGGCATCAGCACCATAAGCGGAAAACCGCTCAAAGGAGTCGCTGCCATCCTCGTTGGAAAAGAGCTTATGCTCTAAGAAATGCGCGATACCGTCAGGAAAGGGCTTATTTCCGTTGGCATCCGTCACGTTATCCACCGAACCGTAGTTCACCGCAAGCAGGGCGTGCGTTGTGGACATTTCTTTGGGAAAGACATAGACCGGCAGGCCGGAGGCGTGCGTTACGCGATAGTAGGTCTCGCCCAAAAGCTCGCTTTCAAAAATTTGCACAGAAGAGGTCATTCCTCATCCTCCTCTTCGCTTAAATTTCCTTTCAAAAAGAAGGTAGCCCCCTTGGATACGTGTTGGGCCGCCGTCACGATTTCTTCTTTGGTCACACGGGCAACCGCTTGGCGGAAGCTGTCGATCGTTTCTGTATTGCCAATCAGGGCCCGCTTCGCGTAAAAGGAGGAAAGCGCCGCCGGATTATCCAAGGCTTGCCGATAGGAATGATCTAACGATCTTCTGGCCGCCTCAAACTCGGCATCGGTGATCTCCCCCCTGGCAATGGCGTCAAATTCGGTTAGCATGGCCTCCTCGGTAATGGCCCGGTTCCCCGGCGTCATACCCGCGTTGGCAAATAAAACACCCTTATACAAATCCAAAGAGGAGCTGCAATGATAGCAAAGACTGCGCTTTTCCCGCACATTGAGAAACAGCTTGGATGCGGGTGAGCCGCCAAAAATTTCGTTTAGCAGCAGCATAGCGGGCGCCATCGCGTGTAAAGCGGAAATGTCAGTGCGAAAGCCAATCGAGAGCTTGCCTTGACAAAGCGGCATTTCCTCTTCTCCCCAAAGCGGCTCCCCTTCAAATTTTTTAACGATCGCCCGATACGCGCTTTCCTTTTTGTCAAAATGGGGAAAGGAGGCGGCAATCATTTGGGCCGCTTTTTCGGCAGGGGTATTTCCTACATAGAAAAAGGTAGGCACAGCGTTTTCTATCACATGGCGGTATCTGGCCGTTAGTGTCTTTGGCGTAATGGCGGAAAGCGTTTCCTCCTCGCCGATCAAAGAAAGCGCAAAGGGCTCGCCGGCGCACAGCATCTGGCGGCATTTTGCCATCGCGTAACCACGGGGATTATTGATCGCGGCGCGAATGGCATCCCGCATATTGCTCTTTTCGCTTTCCACATATTCTGCGCAAAAAAGGCCGTTCTCTAAGGCGGGGCGGTAGAAAAGCTCCGCCAACATATCAATCACTTCCGGTAAAACGCCTTTTCCACCGTCCACATAGCGGCTCCCCAGCAAATCCGCGGAAAAGCCGATACGCTGCATGTCTCCCATTCGCTGATTGCGGGATGAAACAGAGGTGGAATACAACTCATCCAAATGGCGATTGATGGCAAGCTTTGTGGGGTGGCGTTCGCTCCCCCGACCCAAAACCGAGGTCAGCAGCGAATTTTGCTGAACGGTATCTGCCTCCAGGGGCAATGTGAAACGAAGCGAAAAATACTCGCTTTTAAATTTATCGGTGGCAATACAAAAAAGCTTTGCGCCGCCGATCTCTGTCAAACTCGGTCGCATTTTCGCTCCTTTCTATAAAATTAAAAGTAAAGATATACACATATCATACACTAAAATCCTGTTTTTTGCAAGTGTTCTGAGAAAAATGGGACTCTCAGAGCAAATAAAAAGCCGCACCGCAAGACTTTTCTTGGCTCAAAAGTCTAAAATTTGACGGTACGGCTCTGTTTTTTGTCAATTCAGGGTCTTTTCCAGTTGCGCAACCGCGTCAGATAGCGGATTTTCTTCCAGCTTCTCAATCCTACCCGCATCCACCAAGGCGGCAAGCGACGGATCCATCGGGAGACGTGCCAGCACCGGATAGCCAAACCTTTGGGCAATCTCCTCGATATGGCTCTCACCGAAAACACGAATTTCCTTGCCACAATCGGGGCACTTGACATAGCTCATATTTTCCACCAGGCCAAGCACCGGGATCTTCATCATATCCGCCATATTGGCGGCCTTGGAAACGATCATAGCCACCAGATCCTGGGGACTGCTGACAATTACGATACCGTCCAGCTTGATCGACTGGAAGATGGTCAGCGGTACGTCGCCGGTGCCGGGAGGACAGTCGATGAGCAGGTAATCCAGGTTATCCCAGATCACATCGGTATAAAACTGCTTGACGGTGCCGGCGATCACAGGGCCGCGCCAGATCACGGGGCTGGTCTGATCCTGTAGCATCAGGTTCAGCGACATAATTTCGATACCGTTATCACTCTTGGGGGGGTACAGGCCGTTTTCATCCCCCTCCACCGGGTCGATGACACCGAACGCCTTCGGGATAGAGGGGCCGGTGATGTCCGCATCCAAAATACCCACACGGTAGCCCTTTTGCGAAAGCGCCACGGCAAGCATAGAGGTGACAATCGATTTACCCACACCGCCCTTGCCGCTGACAACGGCTATCGTGTGCTTGATCTTACTTTTCGCGTGGGGCTGCTCAAATTGGGGCGCCTGACGGGAGGCACAGTTACTGGAGCAAGAGGAGCAGTCATGCGTGCAATTTTCTTCTGCCATTTTAAAAACCTTTCCGCCGCGGTTGCGGCCTTTTGATGCTTTACATTATTATTATACTCTTTTCCAATCAAAAATCAAGACTTTACGCAAAAAAATAACAGGCATGTTTTGCGAACATCTTGCCAAAATCATCTATATGTGCTATAATAACCTCGTATTTCTATCAAGATATGGAGGTGCTGCCCTCACATGCGCAAGTTATTGCGTTTTTTAAAGCCATATCGGGCCGAGTCTGTTCTGGGACCTCTTTTTAAAATGCTGGAGGCTCTTTTTGAGCTTTTTATTCCGTTGGTGGTGGCTGACATCATTGACGTGGGCATCAAAAGCAACGATACCGACTTCATCTGGCAACGTTGCGGCATCATGGTGGCGCTTGGGGTGATCGGACTTGTCTGCTCGATCACGGCGCAATATTTTTCCGCAAAGGCCGCCGTTGGCATGGCGGCGGGAATGCGCCGGTCGCTGTTTGCCCACATCGGCAAGCTGTCCTATGCCCAGACAGATCGCATCGGAACCGCTACCCTGCTCTCCCGCACCACGGCTGATGTCAATCAGATACAAAACACCGTCAATCTGGTGCTTCGGCTGTTCTTACGCTCTCCGTTCATCGTATTTGGCGCCATGATCATGGCCTTTACCGTCTCCGCCCCGGCGGCAATCACCTTCGTGATCACCATTCCCGCTTTGTCGGTGGTCATTTTCGGTATTATGCTGATCAGCATTCCCTTGTTCCGCCGTGTGCAAGGCAAGCTGGACCGTGTGTTGGGGCTGACACGTGAAAATCTGACCGGCGCCCGTGTGGTGCGCGCCTTTGTGCGGGAACAGGAGTCCATTGAAGAGTTTTCTGCCGCCAATCAGGAACTGACCAAGCTCCAGCGCTTTACCGGTCGCTTTTCTGCCCTGCTCAATCCCCTCACCTATGTTATTCTCAATCTGTCGATCCTTTTGATCATCTACCGCGGCGGGTTGCAGGTGCAGCTCGGCAATCTGGAAACCGGCCAGGTGATCGCCCTTTACAACTATATGTCTCAGATTCTGGTGGAGCTGATCAAATTAGCGAATTTCATCATTCTGATCACCAAAGCCTGTGCCTCTGCCTCCCGTATCAACGAGGTGTTTGATACGCCGGCCGGAATGACAAAATCCGACATTTTCGAGCAAAAAAACACAATAAAAGATGCCCCTGCGGTTGTCTTTGACAAGGTCTCGTTTTCCTATCATGAGGGGGGAGAAGCCGCCCTGGAAAACATCTCCTTCCGGGCTCCTGCCGGCAGTACCGTCGGCATCATTGGCGGCACCGGCTCGGGCAAGAGCTCTCTGGTAAATTTGATCCCTCGCTTTTATGATGTCACCTCCGGTTCTGTTTTAGTCAACGGAAAAGACGTTCGGCATTACGCCGACCCGGAGGCCTTGCGCGCGCAGATCGGCGTTGTGCCGCAAAAGGCAGAGCTTTTTGCGGGAACGATACGTGAAAACCTGCGCTGGGGCCGTGAAAACGCCAGCGACGAAGAGCTTTTCAAAGCATTGGAAGCCGCCCAAGCCGCAGCCTTTGTCAAAGAAAAAGAAAACGGCCTTGATTTCAAAATCGAGCAGGGCGGCCGCAACTTATCCGGCGGCCAGCGACAGCGTTTAACCATTGCCAGAGCCTTGGTGCGGCGCCCCAAAATTCTCATTTTGGACGATAGCGCTTCCGCGTTGGATTTTGCCACCGACGCCGCCCTGCGCCGTTCTGTAGCCAATCTGGAGGATCACCCCACCACCTTCATTGTTTCGCAACGCACCGCCTCGATCAAGGAAGCGGATCTGATCCTTGTGCTGGACGACGGTCGGATTGCGGATCAAGGCACCCACGAGGTTTTGCTTTCCCGTTGCCCCATTTACCGTGAGATCTATGAATCACAGTTCAAGGAGGTGACGGCGGAATGAAAAAGCAAAAAAGCCGCGCCCCACGCGGCACCATGCGCCGTGTCCTTTCCTATTTAAAAGGCTATCGCGTCTATTTGTTCTTCTCCCTGCTTTTGGCGCTCGCCTGCGTGATCCTGACCCTGTATCTGCCGGTGCTGATCGGCAAGGCCATTGACTGCATTGTGGGGCCAAATCGTGTAGATTTTGATACCATTCGGGCACTATTTTTGCAAGCAGCCATCATCATTGCCGCCACGGCACTCGGCCAATGGCTTATGAACGTGTGCAACAACAAAATGACCTTCGGTATCGTTCGCAACATCCGCAACGACGCCTTTTGCCATTTGCAAAAGGTACCGCTTTCCTATCTGGATACCCACAAAACCGGTGATATGGTCAGCCGGATCATTGCCGATGTCGATCAGTTTTCTGACGGCCTTTTGCTTGGCTTCACACAGCTCTTTACCGGTATTTTAACCATTCTCGGCACCGTGATCTTTATGCTGATCCTGCACCCCGGCATCACGCTTGTTGTCATTTTGGTCACGCCCCTTTCGCTCTTTGTCGCGGCGTTTATCGCCAAGCGCACCCACAGTATGTTCAAATTGCAGTCAGAGGTCCGCGGCAAGCAGACCGCCCTAATGGAGGAGGCCATCGGCTCTCACAAGGTAGTGGTCGCCTTCTCGCAGGAGGACGAGCTGCTGGAGCGCTTTGACGAGCTGAACGGCAAGCTGCAAAAGGCCTCACTGCAAGCCACCTTCTTCTCCTCGATCACCAATCCCTCTACCCGCTTTATCAACAGCCTGGTCTACGCCGGTGTCGCCCTGGTCGGCGCGCTGACCGTTATGGGCTCCGGCGGTGCCGCGCTCTCGGTGGGTATGCTTTCCACCTTTCTTGCCTACGCCAACCAGTACACCAAGCCCTTTAACGAAATTTCCGGTGTGATCACCGAGCTGCAAGGGGCCCTTGCCTGTGCGGCGCGCATCTTCGAGGTGCTGGATTCCGACGTGGAAATATCCGACGACGAAGCAGTCAGCGAAAATTTCGCGCCCAAAGGTAAAGTAGAGTTTTGCAATGTTTCCTTTTCCTATTCCCCTGACCGGCCCTTGATCCAAAATATGAACCTAACAGTCGAGCCGGGACAGCACATTGCCATCGTGGGGCCCACCGGTTGCGGCAAAACCACGGTGATCAATTTGCTCATGCGCTTTTATGATGTAAAGGAAGGCGGCATTTTGATTGATGGCACCGACATTCGTCAAATCCCCCGTAAGAATCTGCGCCAATCGCTTGGCATGGTGTTACAGGAGACCTGGCTGCGCTCCGGCACCGTTTTTGACAACATCCGGTTCGGAAATCCCACCGCCACAGAGGCTGAAATCATCGCCGCCGCCAAAGCGGCACACGCCCATAGCTTTATCAAGCGCCTGCCCGACGGCTACAACACCCGTATCGGCGAGGATGGCGGCTCGCTTTCCCAGGGACAAAAACAGTTGCTGTGCATCACGCGGCTGATGCTTTCCCCACCCCCTATGCTCATTTTGGACGAGGCAACCTCCTCCATTGACACCCGTACCGAGATCCGTATTCAGCAAGCCTTCGCCAAGCTCATGCGCGGGCGCACCACCTTTGTGGTGGCGCACCGTCTTTCCACCATACGGGAATCCGACCTTATTTTGGTTATGAAGGATGGCAACGTGATCGAGCAAGGCAACCACGAAGCTTTGCTGCAAAAGGGTGGCTTTTACGCCAATTTGTACCAAAGCCAATTTGAACAGATCAAAGGAGAAGCCAAATGACAGATCTTTACCCCATGAAGCTTACTCCCGTGGCCAAAAGCGCCATTTGGGGCGGGGAGCGCTTGCGCCGTGATTGGCAAAAGCCCTCCGACCTCCCCGTTGTAGCCGAGACCTGGGAGCTGGCCGTGCGCGAAAAGGAAAACAACATCATCCAAAACGGGCCTTTTCAAGGTAAAACACTGGCAAACGTGTTCAAAAACACGCAAAAAGACCTAATTGGAACACGCGCCGGCGGCGACCGCTTTCCTTTGCTTGTCAAGTTCATTGATGCCAACGATCGCCTCTCGGTTCAGGTGCATCCGGATGACGCGTTTGCCGGTGCCGTGGAGGGCGATCTTGGCAAAACCGAGATGTGGTATATCGTGGATGCTGACGAGGGCGCTTCGATCCTTTTGGGGCTGGTGCCGGGCGCCACTGCCGAGGATTTTGCCAGAGCCACGGCGGCCGGCGATCCGGAGCCGGTCCTGCGCCGTATCAAGGTGCAAAAAAACGACTGCTTTTTCATCCCGGCGGGGATGCCGCACGCCATTGGGAAAGGTATTCTTGTGGCGGAAATTCAGCAGAATTGCGACCTAACCTACCGTGTTTTTGATTACAACCGCCGCGACAAGAACGGTAACCTGCGCGAGCTGCACATTGACAAGGCCTTGCAGGTCACCAAGCCCTTTACCGATAACGAGGTAGATGCTATCCGCTACGCAAGAGGAAAAGAAAGTAACGGTCAGCTTGCCAACTGCCCCTATTTTGCGGTTCAGAAAGTGGCGTTGGAGAAAATTTTCGAGGGCAATGTAACAAACGAGAGCTTTTGTTCTCTGCTTTTCCTATCAGGTGAGGGCGAGGTCACCGCGAACGGCGTTTCTGTTCCCTTCGTCAAGGGTGACAGCATCTTTTTACCCGCCGGCATTGGCGCATACACCCTGCACGGCACCGGCGAGGTGCTGATCAGTACCCTATAACCGTTTTGAAAGGGCTCCCTTACCGGGGAGCCTTTTTTATTCTTTGCACGCTCGATTCTTGTGTAGCACCGCCAATCGGTATTTTATGTTCCATACACGTGCAGAGACGATGTCAATACGACACATTGTAGGGGCGACCATCGGTCGTCCGTTCTTTGTAGGGCGACCATCGGTCGTCCGTTCATCGGCAAACGGACGTGCAATGCACGCCCCTACGGTGGTAATCCAAAGGTAACGAGGTAGGGGCGACCATCGGTCGTCCGTTCATCGGCAAACGGACGTGCAATGCACGCCCCTACGGTGGTAATCCAAAGATAACGAGGTAGGGGCAACCATCGGTCGTCCGTTCATCGGCAAACGGACGTGCAATGCACACCCCTACGGAGGAATTACACTTCATGCGGCGGTCCCCTGCTTCAAGGCAAAAAAATGCGTAATTGCAGCAGGCAAAATCCGTCAAGTCGCAAAATGCACAAGAACACGCCTTTGTTTTTGCCAAATCCCACAAAACGGGGTAAAAAAAGCGGTTTTTTGTGCATTTTTATTTTGCGGAAAGTGTTGACAATTCCCTGCGCGTATTGTATAATAATCCCAAGAGTACGTGCGTGTACTTTGTCTTTGCTATGCTTTTTGTAGCAATTTCACGGCGCACGCACACTTCCTTCTGCCCCTCGCGCATGCGTGAGCGGCAGGACATCATTTTTCAAGCGGATCCGATTGGTCGGGTCCAAAAGGAGGAAAAAATGAAAGTTACACTCAGACGCACGCTTCTCGTGGCTCTGCTCGTGCTGATGGTCGTAAGCCTTACGGTTTTCGGCATCAGTGCGTCGCTGACCTCCGCTGACGACAGCAATGCCGTTGCAAAGGTCACCGAGAACGGAAGCGAGGCCACCTACTACACCACGCTACAGGAGGCGGTTGATGCCGTGTCAAGCACAGGCACCGTTTCTCTTGTGCGAGATGTAGAACTGCCCGAAACGGTTATTATCGCAACCGACAAGGTCGTTACTGTAGATCTTAACGGCTGCAATATTACCGTGGTTCTGGACAGCACCAGAACCGATGGTGGTCACATCTATGCGTTCAACAATCTGGGCACTCTCACCCTGAAGGACAGTGAAGGCACCGGCTCCGTAACGGCGCGCGGCATTTACAACGGTTACGTTGCAAATGGCGATCCTGTTGCAACCGCACAGATCACTGTTGAAAGCGGTACATACTATGCCCAGGATTCTACCGGCGGCTCCGCAATCTTCAATTACGGCGTTGCAACCATTAACGGCGGTGAATTCAATGCATTGAACTATGCTTTGAACAACCGGAACACTATGACCGTAAACAACGCAACCACCAGTGAAAGTGGCGGCGGCGTATATCACGAAGGTGCAGAGCTTCTCATCAACAATGCCACCTTCCTCAATCTCAACGGCAACGGCGGTCAACACGGCATTTATGCCGCTTCCGGTACTGTGACAATTGAAAACATCCATCTTGTCACTAACAGGTCTGCCATTTACTTGGCTGGTGCAACCGTGAACGTCAATGGCGGTGTGATCAACAACTCCGACTCTACCGTGTCCGAAATTGCACCGTATGTTTTTGAGGGCGTCAGCGGAACGCTGAACATCACCGGCGGTACCATTATTGGTGACACATGCCGCACGCTAGACACATTGACGCTGAATGTTTCCGGCGGCACCATTGATGCCCCCTCCTTCGCCAAGCAAGGCACCGGCGCTGTCACTGTCACCGGCGGCACTTTTGCTACGGAAGATTTTGCCTCTTATATTGCTGACGACTCTCTGCTTGTCAACAACCGCGACGGCACCTACACCACCGTTGCGTTTGACGACGTGATGGTTCTGCCCGAGGGGCTGACCCAGGCAAACTATGCAGAAGCATTCGGCGAAAATACCGTAACCGACGGTAACGGCAATTACTGGGCTACCATGCAGGCAGCTTTGAAAGACATTCACGATGCCGCCAACGGCATGACAGTCGATACCCTGTACTGCAAGCCCGGCGCAAATGTGGGTGAACTTACACACGGCCACGTGTGCGGCTCGCTGACTGTTTACGGCAATGATGCCTACGTTTCCGGTGGCGAGCATGATTTTGCTATCGGTACACCTCAAGCTAACGGCACTACTTGCACCAACGGTATCGCTGCCGACATGACCTTGAAGGTTATTATGCTGGATGGCGCTGCCGCTTGGGGAACCCCCAACTTTGATCATACTGTGAGTGTTGTGTTCGAGAGCTGCGATAACATGCACAAGATTTTTCTCAACAACACAGTTGGCACCACCAACATTTCGCTCACTGGCTGCTCCTTTGATATGAGCAGCAATGCGCAGCTGCCCGCTCAAGGTTGCGGCGTTTATTCCAACGCCAGCGGCACCATTACCGTAAAGGATTGCTCCTTTGTTGGCTTGTCGCAGCCCATCTGTCTCAACCACAAAGCAACCGGCACGCAAAGCGTGATTGTAGAAAACGTTACCTTTGAGGCCTGCGGCTCTGATAGTAATGCCGCCGATCACGCTCCCATTCGTGTGCTTTCCTCTGTTGCGGGCGGCGAATCCAAGCTGACCGTAACCAACGCTACCTTTATTAATACTAAAGCAAACGACGCCAATGCCAGTGCCGATATCCTCCTCGACAATGGCGCAGGTGAAACCGTTACCGCAATTTCGGAAACCAATGCCAAAGTGGTTATCGTTACGCTTGACGACGAAAGCAACAAGGTACTGACCCCCACCCCTGTCACCGAGGATGAGCCTTTCATTGACAATGCGGTTGCCGAGGCAGACGGCATCTACTTCAGAACCTTGGCTGACGCCGTAGCGTACGCTACCAATACGACCATCACGCTGCTCTCCGACATCACCGATCCCAACCTGTTGGTTGAGGGTGGGGCGGTTAGCCCGATGCCCGATCTTGAATCTAGCAAAGGCTACATTTTGGTTACAGCAGACAAAACCATTGTTTTGGATTTGAACGGTCATACAATTTCTACCGCAGTCTCCGGTACTATCATTGTTAACCGAGGCACGCTGACCATCAACGACAGTAGCGATGCCGAAACTGGTCTTATTGAAACTACGGCCGCTATCTACCTCATAGAAAACCGCGGCGGTAATCTGACCATCAACGGCGGTACGCTCCGTCAAGCAAACAACAGCGCCTGTATAGCAATTAATCACTGGGCAAATACCACCGGCGACGCCTACCTGACCATCAACGGCGGTACGATAACAAGCACTAATTGGGGCGTTTATATTTACGCTGAGTCTGCTAAGGGTGATGTCAACGATAGCGGAACGGTTTATTTCACCATGACAGGCGGATCTGTTATTGCCTATAACGCTACTGGCGATCTTAAAACATACGGTGTTTACTTGTTTAGTGCGCACCCAACTTACGAAGACAACGGTGCCAACATTGAGATTTCCGGCAATTCGGTTATTGAAGGCGGTACATACGCATATTATTCTCATGAATCTACGGACTTTATCGATAATCCTAACTTTAACACCACCATTTCCGGCGGTACATTTAACGGTACGGTTCGTGCCAAGAACGGTGACATCACCATTACGGGCGGTACGTTTAACGGTGCGGTTCAGATCCGCACATTAAAGAGCGATGGAAGCGGGATGACCTCGCTCGAACCTTCCGACGCCATCAGCGGCGGTACGTTCAACGCAGGCTTGAGACCCATCTATCTTGCTTCTACTGCTGACGCGCTTCTCGTTGTCTGCGTGACCGCGGCAGATGGCAGCGCTTCCGTTTACACCTTTGAAACCATGGAAGCTGCCCTTACCGCACTGGCGAGCGTAGATCCCTCCGCTACCGTCAATGTTTCCTTCTGCAAGGATCTTGACGTAACCGATAGCATCGTTCTCGACCGTGACATGATCATTGACGGCAACGGCTACGTTATTTCCTCCGCTACCGCAGCCGCAACTATCACTGTCAACGCTGATGTTGTTCTTTCCAATATTATTATTACCAACACCGCCGAGAACGGCGTGGCAATTGCCCTTGGCACCGATGCTACTCTGCATGCAGAGCCCACCACCGTGCTGACTGCCTCCGCTCCCTTCTCCGGCTACACCGTCGGTCAGGCAATCACCACCACCGACGAGGCGTTTGCCGCTGCACTGAATGCGGCAGGCTACGCCCTGACGGCAGCTACCGTTGACGAGGTTACCACCTACACGGTTGTGACCAACGCCCCCAAGGCGGCGCTCAACGGCTGGCATTACGACACCTTTGCCAACGCATTGGCTGACGCCGAGGATGGCGACACCGTCTCTCTGCTCAGGAACCTTATCGTTGGCGGAACGATCGTGATTTCCAAGGACATCACCATCGACGGCAACGGCTATTCCATCACCTCGGATGCATACGGCGCTATGTTCACACTGAACGCAAGCCTTGCGCTGAATAACGTTTCCATTAATAATAGGAGGGCTGACGTTCCCGCATTTGCACTGGCGAACGACGCCGGCCTGACCATTGAGGGCAACTGCTCGCTGTCCTCCTCTCCCATCCTTTCCGGCTACGATGAAGTAGGCCACACCCATGAGGTCTCTGTAGGCAACGCGGCTCTTGCCCAGCTTTTGGAGACCGAGGGCTACTTTATGGTTCCAAACGGTGCTTACTACACCATTTCTGAGCATGCCGCCGCCAAGATCGGCAATACCCTTTATGAAACCCTTGCCGATGCGCTTTATGCGGCAGTAAACGGCGATACTATTATTATTCTGAAGAATATTGAGCTTGCTGACACCGTGGCGATCGACAAGAAGATCACCATTTACGGTCACTTTACCCTGCTCACCTCCACCAACGATACCGCTGTATTCAGCCTTGGTGAGAATGCCTCTCTCACCATCAACTGCGCGATCGAAAAGGCCGACGGTGCCAAGGTGCTTGCCGCTTGGGCAGGCCAGACCGTTAAGACCGACAACGTCGATGTTCGCGATATGCTGAACGCAGAGGGCTACGCCATGGTCGAGGAGACCACCGGCGTTTGGACCGTTCAGACCGCAAAGGCAAAGATCGGCGATCTGAACTACGCTTCCCTGGCCGCGGCTCTTGCCGCCGTGCAGGACAACGAAACCATCGTTCTGCTGGCCGATGCCGAGCTGACCGCCCCCGTGATCATTGACAACACCGTCACCATTGACTGCGGCGAGTACACCGTCACCTCCTCCGCCTCCACCACCTTTGTGGTCAGCGGCACTCTGACGGTAAACGGCGCTATGGTCAATACTTACGCGACCGGCTCTATGTTCACGCTGAGCAACGGCGCTACCGTGGCCATCAACGGCACTGTGACCGCAAACAAGGTGCTTGTTGGCTATGACAAGGACCTGCATACTGTTACCACCACTGTTCAGGCAACCGCTGAAAAGCTGAACGGCGAGGGCTACGCTCTGGTTAAGACCGATTCCACCTGGACCGTCATGACCGATGCTCCCGAGGCTAAGGATGCCAACGGTTGGAACTATGTGACGCTGGAAGACGCACTCGTAACCGGCGGCACGATCACCCTGCTCCGCGATGTGACCGTTGAGGCTACCATTGAGGTTACAGGCGCACTCACCCTGACCGGTGATTACACGCTGACCTCCACCGCCTCCACCGCATTCAAGCTGAATGCCGGCGCAACGCTTGCCATCAACTGCAAGCTGACCGCCGCCGACGTGCTGGACGCTACCGGTGCCTGGGCTGTGACCACCTCCGTGAAGGCCATTGCCGAGCAGCTGAACGGCGAGAACTACTCTCTCACCGAGAGCGCGGGCGTCTGGACCATTACCAGCAACAAGCCCCAGGTCGCCATCAACGGCTGGAACTACGATACCCTGGTGAATGCCATTGCCGCCGCACAGGCCGGTAACACCATTGACCTTCTCACCGACGTTACCGTGAGCGGCAACATCGACATCGTGGCCAAGAGCCTTACCATCAACGGTAACGGCAAGCTGGTGACCGCCACCTCTACCGGCACCAACGTATTCCGCATCTACGACTGTGCCGTGACCTTTGAAAACATCAGAGTCAAGGGCGGCCGCGACGGTATCACGCTGGTTTCCAAGACCGCGAACACCGCAACCAACGTTGTCATTAACAACTCTACCATCAACGCCAACCGCTACGGCATCTGCATTTGGGAGGTTCCCGAGGCAGACAGCACGCTGACCATCAGCAACACCACCATCAGCGCCGCTGAGAACACCACCGTTACCAATGCGGGCGGCATTACCTCTTCCGACTCTGCCGTGACCGTTACCCTGCAGGACGACGTTTCCATCACAAGCACCCAATACGGCATCTATTCAATGGGCTCCGAATCTGTGAAGGATGCGTGCAAGTACATCGTATCCGGTAACGCTTCGATCAACGGCAGCATTACCGATGTACATGCCACTTACAACGCAACCACCGCGACCTTCAACTTTGACGGCTCCAGGTACGTTGCTTCCCTGCTTGGCGTACAAAGCAACGGTACCACTCGCGACTTCAACGTTTACGAGAGCCTTGCAGACGCCCTTGCAGCTCCCATTTCGGGTGCCGCAACCAACGTTGTCACCCTGCACCGGAACGTAACCGACTTTGCCGGCACAAGCGTTGCATATCCCTGCACGCTGGACGGCAATGGCTACTCCATTACCGTGGCTGACGGCAAGACCGCCTTCACGCTGGGTGCAGGCTGCACTTCCTTCGCGCTGAACAACGTTTCTGTCAACGGTAACATCCTTGCCGGCTTCAACGGCCAGACCGTGACCACCAATATGGAAACCGTTGCCAACGCGCTGAACACACAGGGCTACGCTCTGCACAAAGAAGGCGACATCTGGACTGTTGCGGGTCTTGGCGTGGTATCCCTGAACGGCTGGAATTACGCCACCATTCAGGAGGCCCTCGGCCTGATCAAGGACGGCGAGTCCCTGAACGTGCTGATCGACTTCACCACCGATGCTACCATCGCCATTGACAAGCCCATCACCATCTACGGTAACGGCAAAACGATCACCTCTACCGCAAGCCCTGCGATCAACGTAACGTCCGTCGCGACCATTCATGATCTCACTGTGGACGCTACTGCGGGCAATGCTGTGCATTTCAGTAACAATCTCACCCTGGACAATGTGACCCTTTACGCAACCGGCGTGGGTATCAAGTCTTACAACGGTACGGTTGACACGGTTACCCTGACCATGGAAGACTGCACTGTGGGTGACGCTACAAAGCCCATTGGCTCTCACGGCATCGAATTCAAGCAGCACGGAACCGTAAACGATGCTACAGCAAACATCTTCACCAAGGATGTTGTTCTGACCATGAACAACTCCACCGTTTACTCTGTCGGTCGCTGCATTTATACCGATATGGATGCTAACCGCACCGTGACCATAACCATCACGATGGATACACTGGATGAGACCAATCCCACCCTGACCTCTACCGGTAACAACGGTCTCACCTTCCACTGGTCCAACGATGCAAACGTTACCTTGGAAAAGGTTTACATCAAGGCAGAAAGTGTTGCCTTTGGTGCTTCTCAGCACGTTAACAACGACGCCAACAATCCCAAGATCGTTGTGGCAACTGCCACCAACTGTAAGTTCGAGTCCACCACCGACACTGCCGTAGCCATGAACATCAACAAGGGCAACACCAACAACCGCTTTATTGCAGATATTACCCTGACCAACTGCACGATCAGCGGTGTTACCCACGGTGTCATTCTGGACGGCAGCACCACCGAGCACGGTGCCTCTAAGCTGACCATCAGCGGTGGCTCTGTCTCCTGCACTGCAACCGGCATCCACCTGCGCGGCGACGTGACTGCCAGCGTTTCCGGCGCCTCCGTCACCTCTACCAACGGCTGGGCGATCTACACCGAGCAGACCGGCGATACCGCCAACACCGTTCCTTACATTGATCTGACTGTAACCAACAGCACCCTGTCGGGTCTTGGCGGCATCCGCTTCTCCGCCGTTGCAGACGCAACCCGCGGCAACTCTAAGCTGACCGTGAACGGCGGTACCATCACCGCTACCGGTGCGCACAACGCCGCATATACAGGAAGCGGCGACACGACCAACTACGACGACAAGCCCACCTATGCAGGTATTCTGGTAACCGGTGCCGCAGACGTTGCTGTCAGCAACGCCACCATCTCGGCTCCCTCTACCATCGGTATCCACTTCTGGCAATACTGTGCCAGCGCCAACCTGACGCTGACCAACTCTCATGTGGGTACGGCTAATGACCTCATCGGACGCCTTGGTATCTACGTATACCAGAGCAACGCCGACGCTGTCAACATCACGCTGATCAACTCTACCGTTGCTTCCAAGAACATCGCCATCAAGGTAAACGGCAAGGCTGCACAGGTCGCCAACGTCACCGTGACCAACGATGCCCTGGATACAGCCAATTATACCCTGTACAGCAAGGACGTTAACGCTATTTCCGCTAACTGGGCTTGCGATCTGCACGTAGAGCTGACCAACGCTTATATCAGCGCAAAGCAGAACGCCATCAACCTTACCCAGCACAGCACCAATCTTGATGCGAAGAATCCCAAGATCCTCAGCGGTACCATCACAAACTGCCGGATCGTTTCGGATGCCAATGTAATCAACGCTTACACCGGTGCCAGCGATGATGCAACCAAACAGCCTATGTTCGGCTTGCAGCTGACCGTAACCGACTCCACCCTGGAGGCGGGGGCCAGCAGCACCGCCGTGCTTCTTTCGGCATACGAGGGTCTTGAGGGCAACTACCTGAACCTGAACGGCAACACCCGCCTTGAGGGTATTTTCGGCTTGTATCTGCGCGGTGTAGGCGGCTACATCACCGTCACCGCCACCAAGTCCACTGCCGGGTCCCTGACCATTGTGGGCACCACCAACGCCGTTTACATTGATTCTACCATTGGTGTGACCTTCACTGCCGACGGCGGCAGCATCACCTCTACCAGTGGCGCGGCCATCTACCGCAAGAAAGACAGCGGCAACTCCACCACCGTGGTCAGTCTGACGGGCGTGGAACTCTCTTCTGAACAGAATTGGGCCATCGACCTGATGCAGGATGCTTACGCCATCAACTCCCACAAGGTTGACGTCACCCTGACGAATTGCACCGTTACCGGCGCGTACGGCGTAAACGTGGGCGGCTATGAGCTGGGCACCGCTGCCAACGAGAGCGGCTATGCCCTGCAGATCACGGGTGGCTCCATCAACACCACCAGCGACGCACTCAGCTTGCGTGGCATCTACGCCATCGTGAAGAACGCTACCCTGACCACCTCCGCAAACGCTGCCAGCACCCGTGCTGTTTATATGCAGTCCAATCCGAACAACGCGCCCAAGCTGGTGCTGGATAACACCACGCTGTACTTCTACAAGGGTAGCGATGCTGCTATCTACCTTGCCAACAACGGCTACAACACGGTCGTTCTGCAAAACAATTCCAGGATCGTGTCCTCCGCAGACGGTATCCGCGTGGGTTGGGAAACGATGTATAACAACACCATCACGCTGGATGACTCTACCATCGAGGCAAACGGCACTGGTATCGTGATCAGCGGTTCCAACTATCAAGTAGCGGGCACCATCGCCATCACCCTGACCAACGGCTCTCTGATCGATTCGGGCACTTACGGCATTCGTACCGCCGCCCGCATTTCCGAGAATGGCGAGCTGAACATTTCCCTGACGGATTCCGATATCGAGGCGGGCGGTCACGGTATTTACGTCGATAACGATGTCGAGGGCTCTATGTCCGTTTCTCTGACCGACTCCTCTATCGTGGCAGCAGGTCGCTACGGCTTCTATGTGAATGGCACGCAATCCCAAACCGTCACGGTTAACCTGAATAACGGTCAGATCATTACCACCGGTGTCACGCCGGAGGCAAACAAGGATGACTCCAACCGTTATACCGCCGCTATCTACTGCTCTGACTCGGCATTGACGCTGAATATGCAAGGCATTGACAGCCTGATTTCCGGTACCGGCAAATATGCTGTCGGCATCTATCTCGTTAACTCTGCGGCTCAATCCAAGCTGAACGTACAGATGACGGGCGGTCGCATCGTCGGTTACGCCTACGGTATCCAGCTGCGCGGCAATACGAGTGCCTCGGTGACCCACGTGGTCAATATGGACATCGCTGCCCCGAACGCAGACGGCTCCGCCAACCTGGAGGCAACCAACGGTCACGCCTTCCATGCCCACAACCACCTGAACCTGTCCTTCACCGCCAAAAACGCCTATATCAAGGCATCCAGCGCAGCTGTGAATAAGACGGATCCCAGTGTGGCTGCTAACCGTACAATTATCATGTACTTTGAGGGCACCACCTTTGAAGCTGGTGCCGATTATGCAGTCAATGTTTGGGCGAATAAGGATCAACAAAGTTACGCCTTGATAACCGCAACCTTTAAGAACTGTTCGTTTACAAGCTGCAACGGTATGTTCCAGGGTGACGGCAGAGTTGAAAAGGATGCGGACAACAAGATCGTTCAGACTTCCACCCTGACTGTTGAAAACTGCAAGGGTGCAAACGGCGAGGCAATCAGCTTTAAGAAGGCTATCATTCTGGTGCGCGAGCACTTTGCCGTTACCATTAAGAATTCCAAGCTGACCTCTAACACCTCGAATGTTGTCCTGTTCACCCAAAACGCGGGCGATATTAATTCTGATTTTGAGTACTCGCTGTATGCAGAAAACAGCACCTTGACCGGTCATAACACCATCTATGCCGACACCGGTGACTACAGCGCTCTCACCAGTATTGAGCTGAAGGACACCTATCTGGTCAACAACAAGGCAGACGGTGCCGCCATCCATACCCACGTACGCAACAGCAACGGCGCCGATGGCAAGAACAACAACGGCAAGGTCTTAAAGATCACCTACACCATGACCAATGCCATTGATCTGCAAAATCCCACCATTACCTCTGATTACCGCGGCTTCTGGTTCCGCAACGGTGCGGATATTCATTTGACCTTGACCAATGTGTATGTGGATGCTGCCGAGGCAGCGCTCCTGCGCTCGAACTACGGCACCTGCGATTTCACCGGTACTGTTACCGGCTCTCGCCTTGAATCGGACAGCACATGGGCTGTGGTTCTCACTCGCGACAACGAGACCAACAATGAGGCTTATGTGAACTTCACTTTCCAGGATACCGACATCGTGCTGACCAACAATGCCAACACCGCTTACGGTGCCCTGCACATTAACGCCGGTTGGGGTGCTAAGACCTCCTCTGTCACCTTCAAGGGCGGCTCTATCACGGCTCCCTTTGATACCGATACCACCGAGGTTACGCCCGGTGCTGCCATCGACATTAAGGGTAACATTATCCTGACCATCGGTTATGATCCGGCTGACAACACGCTGACCGATGCCCAGAAGACCGCTCGCACTACCATTACCTCCGGTCTCTCCTGCATCCGCACAGATGACTGCGACAAGGCAGGCATCAACGCCACCATCTATCTCTACAATGCCGATCTGACCAACCATAATGCCAGTGACGGCACGACAGTAGATTACAGCTCCGATAAATACAATTACAATTGGGGCTACGGTATCAGCATCTACAACGATAAGGCACTTGGTACTGTTAATATCACCTTGGTTGGTACGAATATCTCGTCAGTCAATAACAGCATCAACGTAGTGGGCAACCAAAACAAGCTGACACTGACTGCCACCGATTCGAGCCTGCGTTCCACCAAGAACATCGCTATCTTTACCCGTAACAACCAGCCTTCTACCATCAAGTTGGTGGATACCACCATCCACGCCGAGAAGGCTTGTATCGAGCAGAACTACTACCCGGGTGCTGCCAATAAGCCGATCTCCTCGGAGATCAATATCTCCTTCACCGATGCCAACCTCGCAGGGCGCGAGAAAGCTGATCTCATCAGCGATACTTACCGCGCTATCAACCTGCGTAGCTGGGGTAGTTATACAGTGAACCTTACCAACGTATGGATTGATGCAAAGACAAGTGTTCTTTACAAAACAGATCCTACCACCTCTTGCGAGTACGATACCGACGGAAACACCGATAATGGTAATGAGGTCAAATGGGCGATCGTTGCGGGTGAATGGACGAACTGCCGTTTGGATGCTGAAACCGATACTGCCATCTACTTGACCGGTGGGGCAACCTGCAGACTCAGCTTTGGCCTGACCCTGGATAGCTGTGTGATCTCCGGTAAGGGTGGCATGCAGCTCAGCTCTGCCAACAGTGGCACCTCTCAGCTGACCATCAAGAACACGGTTTCGGGCGGCAATAGCAGCATCACCGGTACCAATTTCGCGCTTATCGTCAGCGGCTATATCTCGGTTGGAATTGATAGCACCGAGCTGACTGCCGGTACCGAGAATGTATACAACAGCAGCGAGGGTAATCGCGCCACCGTCCGCGTCTCCGAGGGCGTTTCTGTGGTGACCTTGAACATTTCCAACTCCACCATCCGTCAGTTGGGCAAGGGTCAGATCACCACCTGGGACGAGGATGGCGATAAGCCCGACATAAAGCCTGTCACCTCCCTGACCAACACCGCCGCTATGGGTATTTACGTATCGAACGGTGACATTTACCTGACCTTGGATAACACCGATGTGTATGCCGAGGGCGAATACGGTGTTGCCATTTACCGCACCGGAGATAACGGTTCCACTGGCTGTGTCACCGATATCAAGCTGAAAAACAGCTGTGAGCTGAAGGCAGGCTTTACCTGTATCAACTTTACCGAGAACTATAAGAACTATGGTAAGTCCTTTACAGTTACCATTGAGGATTCTACCCTGACCGCACAAAACGGTTTGGGCATCCGCCTCAACGGCACCAACGCAGGCACGGCTATGACCCTTACTGTCAAGAACTCTACCATCACCACCAACGGTGCTGCGCTGACAGACGATACAAGCACCGCAGACGTGAATGAGGGCTACAATCTAGCAGCCATCTACTTGGTTGACGGTAATTACACCCTTAATATTTCCGGCGATTCCAAGATCAAGACCACCAACGCAAGCTCCTCTCACGCCATCTGGATGACCGCAGGCTCGGTCAATCTTGCTATGACCATGACCGGCGGCGAGGTCTACGCGGCAAACGGCAATGGCGTCCAATTCTCCAATGGCTTTGAAGGTACCTTCAACCTCTCCGGCGGTAGCATTACCTCCGCTAAGGGTTCGGGCGTTTGCATCGGCAATTCGGGCGACATCCAATTCACCTTGTCGGGCGGCACCATCACCTCCCAAAAGGCAGAGGGCGTGTACTTCTCCGGTCATCCTTACATCCAGTTCACTATGACCGGCGGCCGCATCGTGGGCGCAACCCGCGGCATCCGCGCTTACCCCTCGATGGATAACGCAAAGACCAACAAGTTCACCATTTCCCTGTCCGCGCTGGATACCACCACCCCTGCCATTGATGCCACGCTCAGCAATGACGGTCACGCCATTTACTTCCACAACGCCGCCAACATTGAGCTGAGTTTGACAAACGTGTATCTGCGCGGCGCGCATTACGTGATCTTCAAGACGGATCCCAACGATCCGGGCAAGGGCGATCGCACCTTCACCCTCAACGCGACCAACTGTAAGATGGAGCTCATTGAAACGAATGACAGCAAGGGCTACTCGATCATCACTATCGCGGACGGTAGTGGCACCAAGTCCTACATGGTCTCCAAGGTCACGCTGACCGATTGTGAGCTGATCAACAACAGCATCCGTTTGGAGAGCGGTGTCCTGCACTCTCACGCCTTACGTATCGACGCGGCAAAGGGCTCCTTTGTCAAGATCTACGGCGGCAGTATCGATGTGCCTCACACCGCATTCCGCTTCCGTGAATGGATGGATCTGACCATTGACATCAGCCCCAACACCGGTACGGGCACCTACATTTCCGTGGGCAACTATCTGGTCGACCCCAACAACAACGATACCTACACAATGCCCGCGGGCGTGACCGAGCTGAATTACACCCAGTCGATCACGATCAACGGTGCGGTGCTGGAATCCGGTGCCACAGGCATTCAAGCTCGGGACGCTGCCAACAGAAATGTTGATTTCATCCTGACCATGACCGACACCACGCTGACCACGGTCGGCGCGGCGATCGACCTCGTCATTACCGGTGACGCAATCGTGACCATGACCAACTGCACGATCACCACCACCGGCAACAACGTCAAGGCGATCCGCTATGACGATGAGAACAAGGCGAAGGACATCACCATGACCCTGACCGATGTTATCATCAACAGTACCGGCACCGCGATCAACTTCTGTAGCAACGGTCACGTTGAGCTGATCTACACCATGACCACGCCTTACGGTGCTACACCCACCGTTACGACCACTCAGAAGGGTGACAACAACGGTCACTTCATCCACATTCAGGAGGCCACCACCGCGAATATCGTTCTCACAAACGTTTACGCCGATGCAGCCTACCACGGTATCTACCGCTCGAACGCGGACGCGAATCTGGATAGCTTCTTCCGTCTGGTGATGAACGGTTGCCGCATCGATGCCGCAAGCGACCTGTTCAATGTGGCTACCGACAACGACGACCCCAGCCAGCAGTACATTGACATCACCCTGAACAACACCGTTCTGAACGGCGAGGGCTCCGATGCCATCAAGCTGGGCGGCAGAGCCGACGCCAACTCGGTATTCACCATGAACGGCGGCGAGATCAACACGACCGAAACAGCATTCTACCTTGGCAGACAGATTACCATCCATCTCAACGGTGTGACCGGTATCGTTGGCAAATACGTGGTCAATCTCTTTGATAACACGACCGACGTGGCGCAAGCCAAGTTCGTGATCAACATGACCAACTGTGACTTCACCTCCAAGTACGGTATCGCGACCGACGAGGCTGTTCTGTCTACCATTACCCTGCGCGATACCAACCTGCGCTGCACGCATGTGGTCTTCTCGATGAAGGGTGTGACAGGCTCTGTTCTAAACATCATCGGCGGTATCTTCACCAATGCCCAGAGCGAGTCTGTGCTGGAGTTGTACGGCTACTACGAGGCTAACATCTACGCCGGTTACTTCCGCAGTGAGAACACTATCGTGCTCCGCGGCCGTGACTACGCGAAGTTGAATGTTTACGGCGGCTACTTCGAGCTGGCTCCTGCTGAGGGAATTGAGCTGAACAAGTGGAAGGGTGTTGTCCGCATCGGTACCGACGCGGCCGGCGCCGGCACCCTGACCAACATCTACGGCGGCACCTTTGTGGCTCCTGACGACGCGCCTGTCTACATCTTCTGCCTGAACAAGGGACGTAACATCAATCTGTACGCCTTTAACGCAAAGGGTGGCATGGCAGTTTACGCGAACCAGAACGCGGCCAATGTGGTTTTGGATTACCCGACTGCCGAGAAGTTCTATTCCACCAACACCCCTGTTTTGACCAGCGGTGCTCAGGTGCGCCTGGTTCTGGGTGAGAACAACGAGGGCGGCATCCGCTTCGTATCCACCCTGCCCGCCTCTATCTTCGCATACCTCCAGTACATTGCTGACAACGCAAGCGACATCACCTTCGGCACGCTGATCGCTCCTCTGGATTATGTCCAGCAGGTACCTGCCTTCACCGCCGATCTGCTGGCGAGTGCCGGTCTTGACTACCTGGAGATCGAAGCTAAGAACGGTTTGATCTACAACGCTGACGGCAGCGTAACCATCCGCGCCGCCATCACCGGTATCAAGGAAAAGAACTACGACCGTGCCTTTGCGGCAATCGCGTTCGCCAAGTATACGGTGAACGGCGAGGTCGTTTACCTCTACTCCTACTTTGATGAACAGGCAAACGCCCGCAGCATCAAGCAGTTGGCTGAACGCGCACTGGCTGATACCGCAAAGATCCAGACTTCCATCTACCGCTTCCCTGTTGGCGACGGCACCTACAGCCGCTACACCGACGAGCAGCGCGCAGCAATGTCCCTCTATGTCAACTGCCAGTATGCTGAGGAGATCCTCATTGCTCCTGGAGCAACCACCCCGGGCTTGAAGAAGGTCTGGTGTGACAGCTGCGGCACCTACTACGAGGAGCTGATTCCTCCTACCGGCAGAGTAGAGGCCATTATCCCCGACAATGATCACGCTGCTTGATTTGGGCAACTGATCCCGGCGGTGAGGGCAACCTCACCGCCCCGTTGGGCAAACAAAATCCCGAAAGGGCGGAGATCACCTCCGCCCTTTTTTCTTCCAGATAACGCATATCAAGATTGTGTGCGGAAGCGGATAAGAAATTTGCTATATGCTCTTGATTTTTGGCGTTGACTGTGTTAGAATATAAATTAATCATGAAAACGCGTTGATGAAGCGTGCCCCACCCCAAAACGTAGCGCAGAGAATGTTGCCTTGGCTGTAAGCAACTGTACGTGGGTGAACGGCTTTTCCCTTCGGAGCGGATGCGGTGAACGCTCACCCCTGTGAGCCAATAGTCGCATACGGCAGACACCGTTAACAGTCACAAGAGCGTTGGTTTTGTCAATAGCGCCACTATCGGCAAGCCTTCAATCGGGTGGTACCGCGAGCGATCTTCGCCTCGTCCCGTTTATTTCGGGGCGGGCTTATTTTTTTGCCCTGACACCCCCAAAGAGTACAAGAAAGGAAAAGACACAATGAAACAAACCTTGGAAAAAATCAAATCCGCCGCCATGGCGGAGCTGGCAAGCGCTGACGCGGATATTGAGCAGATCCGTGTGCGTTATTTGGGCAAAAAGGGCGAGCTGACCGCCGTATTGCGCGGTATGGGCCAGCTATCCCCCGAGGAGCGCCCTGTGGTGGGTCAGCTTGCCAACGAGGTACGTGCCGCCATTGAGGGGGCTATTACCGCCAAAGCAAAGGAACTGAAGGAAAAAGCGCTGAACGACCGTTTGGTCAGCGAAAAGCTAGACGTGACCATGCCCGGCAAATGTGACCGCGTGGGCCACCAGCATCCCCTGACCCGCGCTCAGCGCGAGATGGAGGAGATCTTT